>JBCDCS010000099.1:0-8539 GCA_039181205.1 Pseudomonadota bacterium | reverse complement strand
GTGCAGGGCTGTGCCGGGCGGCTCAGGCGGGCTTCAGCATCCCTTGTGAACTGGACGCAGGCCCAGAGCAGCGGCCGCCTCGGTCTGCCCCTTGGAGACAGCCAGGATGCCTGCGCGAACGTTCTCGGCGATGAACGCCCCGGTATAGATCGATAGGGCAAACCACAAAGCGATCAGCGATGGGCGCAGCAGGAACCCGCCTTCAAAGCGGAAGCGGCCCATTTCCGGGTTTTCCATGCCGATGGTGCCACCCAGGACGATATTCATGACGATGACGGGCAGGATCAGAATGCCAAGGGATGGCAGCAGTACCGGTAATTCCCGGCCCTTGGTGTAAAGCTCGTTGCGGGCATAGGCGCGCCAGCCGAACACGCCCGCGATCGACGCCAGCACGGTCGCCGCGATCACCCAGCCCATGCCTCCGAAGGTCAGCCGGGGAATGAACACGCCCTGGTTCGTCGCCGCGAACATCCCGAAAAGCAGCGTGCGTTCCGGCTCCGACCCATCGCGGGGCAGTCGGAAATCGGCGATGGGCGGGAACGTGTTCGCCGCCACGGTGAAGATGATAATGATCCAGATCAGGACGGGGATGTTGCGGAACATCTCCACGTAGATCGACATCAACTTCTTGATGATCCAGTTGTTCGACAGACGCAGAACGCCCGCGATCACGCCGAACACCGTCGCTGTCGCACAGGCCAGAAAGGCCACGATCAGCGTGTTGATCGCTCCGATGATCGATGCCCGCAGATGCGTATCTTGCGAGGTATAGGAGATTGGTTGCTGGTTGATGTCATACCCGGCCGGCGCCTGAAGGAAGTCGAAGCTGATGCCCACTTCCTGAAGAACGGGGTTGTTGAACGCGTTGTTGATCAGCCAGCCAAACGAAAAGATCAACAAAACCAACGCGATGAATTGGAATGTGTAGCTCCGGTATCGCGTATCGTGGATTAGCTGCCCAAAACGGAAGCTTTGATCCGCCAGCGGCGGGTCTGGCATCGTGGTCATCTGGCTTTCCCCGTAAGCCATCCGGGCGCCCGAACCTTTGTGGTTCCGCGGGGTCGTTGGCCGCCCCTGTCGCGCCTTGAAGGCATGTTGATCTTCATGGATGGAAGAAGGGCGCGGGGGTTACCCGCGCCCTTTTCCGTTGGCGTCTTACCGGAAGGGCGGCGAGTAGATCAGGCCACCATCGGTGTATTGTGCGTTCAGGCCGCGTGCCAGGCCGATCGCGGTCGACTCGCCGATGTTCTCGGCGAAGACCTCACCGTAGTTACCCACGGCGGCGATGGCGTTCTTGGCCCAGTCGGGGCTCAGCCCGATCATGGCGCCCAGCTCGCCCTCGGTGCCCAGAAGACGGTTGATCTCCGGGTTGTCGCCGGGGGCAGCAGCCATGTCTTCCACGTTACCCTTGGTCACGCCCAGCTCTTCGGCCGAGATCATGGCGTTCAGTGTCCAGCGAACGATGTCGCCCCACTCGGAGTCGCCATGGCGGACCAGCGGGCCCAGCGGCTCCTTGGAGACCACTTCCGGCAGGATCGTATAGTCATCCGGGCTCGGGAAGCCCGCACGCTGCGCGGCCAGGGCCGAACGGTCGGTGGTGTAGACGTCACAGGCACCGGCCAGGAACTGCTGCACGGCTTCCGCGCCGGTCTCGATCGGCACCGGCTCGTAGGACATGTTGTTGACGCGGAAAAAGTCCGCGAGGTTCAGCTCGGTCGTGGTGCCGGTCTGAATGCAGACCGTCGCGCCGTCCAATTCGGTGGCCGACGCCACGCCCAGATCAGCGGGCACCATGAAGCCCTGGCCGTCGTAGTAGTTCACGCCGACGAAGTCGAACTTCAGGTCGGTGTCGCGCGAGAAGGTCCAGGTGGTGTTCCGGGCCAGCATGTCGATTTCGCCCGACGCCAGCGCCGTGAAGCGCGTCTTACCGGTGGTCGGGATGAATTCGACGGCGGTCGGATCACCCAGCACAGCGGCGGCGACGGCGCGGCACACGGCCACGTCGAACCCCTGCCAGACACCATCGGCATCGGGCTCCGCAAAGCCAGGCACACCGGTCGTCACGCCGCAGTTCAGCGTGCCGCGGGCCTGCACATCTTCCAGTGTAGCGGCCGACGCGCCGGTGGCCATAAGGCCAGCAGCGGCGAGCGAGCCGAGAACGATCGTCTTTTTCATAGGGTCAAAACCTCTTCCTGATGAACCGCCCGGCGAATGGTTCACCGCGCGGCACCGATCCGTTGGTCGGAGCGGATGTTTATGTGTGAGGATGTCATCCCCCTCACTGCGCAGAAAAAGGCCAGATGGGATAGGGAAGGTCAAGCCGATATGCCGTGAAATCAGGCATTCGCCCGCCCGTTTGGCATTCAAAGGCGGTCTTGCTTGTCGGCGCGGCATGCCAAGAAGCGCTAACCTTCGCGCAGTAGGTCCAGATATCGCCGGGCTTGCAGAAATTCGGATCGCTTCACGGCAATACGCGCGGCTTCCTCTTCGTCGTCACCCCATTGTTCGGCCTGCCAGGTCTCGTCCACCCGGCTGCGCGCCCAGATGTCATCCGGGTCCTGTCCATCCAGCACAGCCAGCCCCAGCACGAGACTGCCCGACAAGGACACGAACTCGCTCAGCGCCGTCAGTTCCCAGGCGGTCTGATCCTCCACATGGCGCTTCAAGGTGGCAAGGACCGCCTCCGGCTGCTGTAGGGGCATGACACCCGACGTCACGACCAACCGGGCGCCCAGCCGCTCATCGGCCCAGTCGAGCATCGGGTCCCAGGCCTCCGCCTGACGCGCGATCAAGCTGTCCGGCCGGTCCGCCCGGTAACACAGCAAGTCGGATCCTCCATATTCGCTCAACCCCGCGGCCACGTCGGCGCGCTGCGGCACGACCTTGTCCAAGGTCGCATTGGCCGCCCGGGTCAGCGGCATGGACATCGGATCGACCACATCGCCCTGGGCTTGCCATTCGTCGGCGATCCCTTCGGCCAGCGCCACCGACGGAACCGCCAATTCGGTCTTCAGCGGCGTGCGTACAGCCCGCCCATCCAAGCGCACGGCAAATCCTTGGTCGGCGGGCTCGACGATCGCGTCCTTCCAGAAGCGGCGCGCCTTCCATTCGCTCATCGCGCCATCCTCTGGATACGGTCGACCAAAGAGTCGAAGCTCGACAAGATGACTTTGGCGCCTGCATCCGCCAGACGCTCCACCGGATGATATCCCCAGTCCACGGCGATGGCCGGGACCTCGGCGCGGCGGGCCATTTCGATATCGAAACTGGTGTCACCGATGACAACCGCATCCGTCGGGTCTGTCGCCGTCTCCAGAAGCGCGCGGCGCACCATGGACGGATCGGGCTTCGAAGGGTGAAAGTCGGCGCATTGTACGGTCGCAAACAGGTCGGACCAGCCATAGGTCTCGATCATCCGATCGATCCCGCGCTTCGACTTCCCCGTCGCCAGACCCAGGGTCACCCCAGCCTGGTGCAATTGCCGGAGTCCGTCCTGCACGCCCGGGAACAGCGGTGCTTCCTCCCCGGCCTCCATCGCTTCGAGATAGGCGAGACGATATCCGACGACGATCTCCTCATGGGTGCCGCCGTCATGACCAACAAGCTCCGACACCATCCGGTTCAGGGACAAACCGACACGCGACAGCACCGCGCTGCGATCCGGTGGCTCCAACCCGGCGCGTTTGAAGGCGCTCGACATGGTGGCGTGGATCACCCCCTGACTGTCGGCCAGGGTGCCGTCCACATCGAAGATCGCAAGAAGCTCAGGCATCGGCTTCGAACGGGTCCATCGGCACGTCGAGCGCATCCCAGCCCAGCATATCCCAGGTCTCGGTCATATGCTTGGGCAACGGGGCCGTCAGATGCAGCCGCGCGCCCGTCATCGGATGGGTCAGTTGCAGGCTGCGGGCATGGAGATGCAGCTTCCGGCTGACTTCGCCGCCCAGTTGCGCGCCCCAGCCGTCGCCCAGATTCTCCTGCCCGGCGCCGCCATATTTGCCGTCTCCAACGATGGGATGCCCCATCTCGGCCATGTGGGCGCGCAACTGATGCGTACGCCCCGTCACCGGCACCAGCGCGACCCAGGCGGCCCGCGTGCCCAGGTTTTGCAAGACCGCATAATCGGTCACGGCACGCTTCGCCCCCTTCACCTCGTCCACCTGGTCGGGATGAACACAGCGCATCTTCTCGCCGCCATCGCCGCCGCCGCCCGCCTTCACCAGACCATAGCGCACCGTTCCCATGCGCGGTTGAGGCACACCCGCGACCGCCGCCCAATAGATCTTGCGCGTCTCGCGATCCCGGAACGCATCCGACAAAGCGGCCGCCGTCAGCCGATTGCGGGCCATGATCAGGATGCCGCTGGTATCCTTGTCCAGCCGATGCACCAGACGCGGTTGTTCCTCCGCATCGAAGCGCAAGGCATCGCCGAGCCCATCCACATGCCGCGTCTGGCCCGATCCCCCCTGGGAGGCGAGCCCCGGCGGTTTGTTGAGCGCAAGGATATGATCGTCCCGGTAGATCACGCAGGATCGGATCATCTCCGCATCCGCCTGCGCCACTTTTTCGCGGCGGGGCGCGGCTGGTGCACGGTTTTGCGGCAACGGTGGCACGCGCACGCTTTGGCCCTCCTGGACCCGGGTCGAGGCCTTCACCCGGCCGCCATCGACACGCAGGTCCCCCTTCCGGCACATCTTCTCAACGGCGCCCTGGGTCACCTGGGGAAACCGACGGCGCAGCCAGCGGTCGAGCCGCTGGTCGCCCTCGCCCGTTCCAACCGTGACTTGCTGCACACCGCTCATGCCAAGGTCCTTGCCAGCCAGATGCCCATCGCCAGCGCGCCGATCGCGCCGCCGACCGACAGCCCCACATACAACGCCGCCTGCCCGACCTGTCCGCGTTCGAACAGGGTGATCGTCTCAAGCGAAAAGGCCGAGAAGGTGGTGAATCCCCCTAGAACGCCCGTAAGCAGAAACGGTTCCCAGCCCTTCAACCCTCGGCTGCTCAACCAGATCACCAACAAGCCCATCAGGAATGAACCGACGATATTGGCCGACAGCACGGCCACCGGAAAGCCCGGCCGGCCGAATTGCGCACCCAAAAGAAAGCGGAGCGACGCGCCGATTGCCCCACCAAGCGCCACCTGAATAAGGGGATAGGTCATACCCGGCATGTCATTGGCATGTCTGGGAGAGTCAACCTTTCCCCCGCTTTGCCCGCTGTTCCACAAACCAGTCCAGACGCCGCCCCAACTCCCGTTCAAACCCACGATCCACCGGCACGTAATAGACTGGCCGCTTCATGCCCTCCGGGAAGTAGTTCTGGCCCGAAAAGCCATCGGCCTGGTCGTGGTCATAGGCATAGTCCTTGCCGTAGCCCTGTTCTTTCATGAATGCGGTTGGCGCGTTCAGAATGTGCTTGGGTGGCGGTTCCGACCCGGTTGCACCAGCCCCCTTCATCGCCGCCTTATAGGCCACGTATCCGGCGTTCGATTTCGGCGCGAGTGCCAGATAGACCACCGCATTGCCGAGCGCCTGTTCGCCCTCGGGCGAGCCCAACCGTTCGAAGACCTCCCAAGCTTGCAGGCACACGGCCTGGGCCTGGGGATCGGCCAGTCCCACGTCTTCCACGGCCATCCGCGTGATCCGGCGGGCCAGGTATCGCGGGTCTTCGCCGCCCTTAAGCATCCGAGCCAGCCAATAGAGCGACGCATCGGGATCGCTGCCGCGCACGGATTTATGCAGGGCGGAAATCAGGTTGTAGTGACTGTCCCCCGACTTATCGTATTGCGCCGCCCGCTTCTGCAGCCGCGTAGCCAGGGTCTGTGCGCCGACGGTTTCCGTGGCCCCCCAGCCATTGACCTGTTCGATCAGGTTCAGAAGTGCCCGGCCGTCGCCATCGGCCATTTCCTGTAGCGTTTCGCGGGCCGGCCCGTCGAGCGGCAGCTTCGTTCCAAGCTCGGCCTCGGCCCGTTGGGTCAGCAATTCCAGATCCTTCAGCGACAGCCTTTGGAGCGTCAGCACCTGGGCCCGCGACATGAGCGCCGCGTTCAACTCAAACGACGGGTTCTCGGTCGTCGCACCCACCAGCGTGATCGTCCCATCTTCCATATGCGGTAGGAACCCATCTTGCTGCGCCTTGTTGAAGCGATGGATTTCGTCGACGAACAGCAAGGTCCCTTGGCCATTCGCCCGCCGATTGCGCGCGGTGTCGAACACCTTCCGGAGGTCAGCGACGCCGGTGAAGATCGCGCTGATCTGGACGAAATGCAGCCCCACCCGATCCGCCAGAAGGCGAGCGATGGTGGTCTTACCGACGCCGGGCGGCCCCCAAAGGATCAAGCTGGGTAATAAGCCTCGAAGCATGACCGTGAGCGCGCCGTCCTCGGCCAGGAGATGCCCCTGCCCCACCACATCCCCCAGCGTGGCCGGCCGCAGGCGATCGGCCAGGGGTCCCGGACGCGTGGCATCCTGCGTCGCGGGGTCGGCGGGTGTCATATCGAACAGATCGGCCATGCCTTGCCATTTACAACGCGAAAGGGCCGCGGTCCAACCCGCGGCCCCCTCAGCACATGCGCCCAAGGCTTGGGTTTCAGTGCATTTTCGTCACCAGTGACGACCGGACGCAGACGCAATCGACACCATCGATCTCCTGAGTAGCGCCGACCGGGGTCCATTCCATCCCCAACCGCCGGGCCAGCCGGGCCGAGCTTGTCGGAACGATCGCCAGGATCGAACTGGCGCCCAATTCGCGTCCGGTGCGGACCATCTGGGTGATAAGTTGCATCTGCACGCGTACCCGCATCGCCGACGGCACATCGTCGCAAACGAAGACGCGGCTGCCTTCCCAAACGTGGTCGGCCACGGGGGCTTCTTCATACATCAGATCCTTCGGAATCGATCCGAGCAGCCCCCGTTGGGCATCGCGGATCATGTAGGTGTAGACGCCACAGCGATGGGTTGTCGGCGTCAGCCGAACACCGGCCAGGATACGCCCGTATTCATGCACCACGACCCAACGGCTGGCTGGGGTATCGTATTGGTCGAATTCCATCCCATCCGCTTCGGGCAGGTCCCACTGCGCTTGTTGGATGAAGGTCCGGTGCCGAGCACGAAGAAGATCGGTGAAAAGTGGTCCGTGGGCGTGAAGGTTGTCGAAGGAAAGAGTCGTGACTTGCATGGACAAAAGTCTCCTTTGCCGGGTTGTCTGTGAGTGACACCAGGGGACCGGGGGATGCTCGCAATGTGGGATTGGTCTGACTGTTTAGATCAGCCTGTATTCTCTCGCCATTCTTAGTGCCTCGGCCGTGGTCCTTGCGCCCAGCTTTTCGCGGGCGGACGAAAGGCGCGCCTTGAGCGCGCTTTCTGAAATTCCGATCTTGGCGGCCGCGGCAGTATGCCTGTCGCCATTGCCCAGCAAGCGCAGGGCCTCGATCATCGCAGGGGTCAAGTCGTCGGCTGGCGCACCGATTTCATGCAGCGTCGTGGTTATATGAGCGATCTCGGCGATCTCTTTGTCAGAAAACTCCTGGTCACCACGGGCGACCCCGACCAGAGTGCGAGACGTGATCTTTCCGCAAGAGACCGTCGCACCGTAGGTCATGCCATACTGAGCCGCGAGGTCGAGAAGCCCGAACGGATCGGGCAAGGTGATTTCGCTCCAACGGGTATGACCGGTATTGCTGATGCCCCAAAAGACCAAGGGATCCCGCAATTGGTACGAGTTGCTATTGTAGAGATCTTGCCAATCTTGTGGAAAGGTAGACCGATAGAACATCGGCGTCGCAAACCGTATATGAAGCCCGATCCCATACCCGAGAGGCGACAGGTCATCCAGTCTCTGGAGGTAGGTCACCATCAAGCGGCGTCTCTCTGACATGTCTTTTTAGACAAGTTGAACGAAACTTGGTCAACTGCATATTGAGAGGTTTAAAGCCCCCTAAAGGTTAACAAACGATGAATGACCGCATCCGCCCGGAGGTCTTTGCGCGAGTATTGCGGCTCGATGACAACCAGAGGGCTGAGTTGCTCGAGGCGCTTGGCGACGACCCTATTTCACAAGAGGCTTTGTCCCAGATTCTCGATGAAATGGAGATCAAGGAACGGATGGCACGCCTGACGAAAGGGCGTCGACCGTCCTAGGCTGCTGATCGGCCCTTATACGTAGCCAGAATGTAAGAAGGCCCTGCGATCAGCAGGGCCTTTTGCGTTCCTAGCTTACTACGATCTTAAGCGTCGATCTCATCATCTTCCGCTTCGAGGCGGGCGCGGTCAGCGGCGCCCTTGGCATCGACGTCCCGGTCGACGAATTCGATGATCGCCATGGGTGCCATGTCACCGTAGCGGAAGCCAGCCTTCAGCACCCGGACATAACCACCCTGACGGTCGGCATAGCGGGGGGCGAGCACGTCGATCAGTTTCGTTACGGCAGCGTCGTCATGCAGGCGAGAAGCCAGCAGGCGGCGGGCATGGAGATCGCCACGCTTGGCGAGGGTAACCATCTTTTCGACCACCGGGCGCAATTCCTTGGCCTTGGGCAG
>JBCDCS010000098.1:0-8575 GCA_039181205.1 Pseudomonadota bacterium | reverse complement strand
GGGTCAAGGAAAGCAGAAGCCCCGATCTGCGACACTGGTCCATACGGAGGGGCCTCATCCATGTGGTTGTTCGCCGTTTTCGTTGCCGTTCCCATCCTGGAGATCGCACTGTTCATCCAAGTAGGCGGATGGCTTGGCCTGTCGCCGACCCTTCTCATTGTCGTAATGACGGCAGCGCTTGGGACGGTCTTGGTCCGTCGGCAGGGATTGGCCGAGCTTCGGCGGATTCAGGCTTCGCTCAATACTTTGTCCAATCCGACACGGCCATTGGCGCACGGCGCAATGATCCTAGCATCGGGACTTCTGCTGCTGACACCGGGCTTCTTTACGGATGCCGTCGGTTTCTCGTTGCTTATTCCTGGTGTCCGAGATGCGGTCATGCGGTTCGTGTCGGCGCGGATGAACGTCCAGTCATTCCAGATGGGTCAGTCGGCTCAGACGCACGAAATTCACGAAACCATCGTCGAAGGTGAATACGTCGAGGTTCCGCCGCGAGATGGTCCATCTGGCTGGACCGAACGGCGATAACCTCGCTTCGGTTGTGACCACCAGAAGCCTTTGATATCGGGGCGCGACGATCTTTTTGGATGGATAGGCAATCATGGCTGATGAGAACGGCACCACGAACACCCCTGCTAACGGCGCGGCTGCGGAACATATGAAGGCCCCGCAACTTCAAGTTCTTGGTCAGTTTATCCGGGATATGTCATTCGAGAACATCTCGGCCCAGAAGGGTAAGTCCATGGAGGGCCAGCCCGACATTAAGGTTCAGGTGGGCCTGGATGCGAAAAAGCGCGACGAGGAAGGCCAATTCGAAGTCGCCGTGAAGCTGAACGTTACAGCGACGGAGAAAACCGGAGGGGATGCCATCTTCGCCATGGAACTTGATTATGCCGGGATCTTTTCCATCGCGAACGTGGACGAGAAGCAACTGCATCCGTTCTTGATGATCGAATGTCCTCGCATGCTGTTCCCCTTCCTCCGCCGGATCGTCTCGGACGTCACGCGGGATGGTGGCTACCCTCCTTTGAACCTGGAGAATATCGATTTCATCTCGCTCTATCGCAATGAAATCCAGCGCCGGGCCCAGGCCCAGGCGCAACAGGCGACCGTGTCTTAACGCCTCCAGATCGCCGCGTCACCCAAGGCATCGACAAAGGCCGAATGGGCCGCCCGCTCTTCTTCGCTGATCCGCGACGGCAGCCGAATAGGTCGTGGATTGGCTGTCCAAGCCTCCGTTTTGCGATCAGGTTTGTCTTGCTCCCGGCCGGCGAGAACCAAGGTCGGTTGGCGGCCACCGATCAGCTCAAGGTAGACTTCCGCCAGTATTTCGCTGTCCAGCAGTGCTCCATGCTTGGTGCGCGATGAGTTATCGACGCCGAACCGCCGGCAAAGAGCGTCGAGCGAGGCCGGCGAACCTGGGAACTTGGAACGTGCGATAGCAAGCGTGTCGATAGCCCGATCCATTGGGAGAATCGGCAGGCCCATCCAACCTAATTCGGCATTGAGGAACTTCATGTCGAAGGCCGCGTTATGGATCACGAGTTTCGCGTCGCCAATGAAATCCAGGAACGCTTGTCCAACCTGTTTAAAGACCGGAAAGTCCCCCAGAAAATCATCTCCGAGACCATGAACCTGGAACGCGCCATCCGGCATCGATCGTTCCGGGTTGATGTACTGATGATAGACTTTGCCGGTCGCCACATGATTGACGAGTTCGACGGCACCGATCTCAACAATCCGATCGCCCGCGTCAGGTTCGAAGCCGGTGGTTTCGGTGTCGAGAACGATTTCTCTCACGACAAAAGATCCTCCAAAATTGTATCGACGTCGCGCTGAGCCGTCTCAAGCGTGGTCGTGTCGATAATATAATCCGCACCCGCTCGTTTGTCTCTGTCCGGAATTTGCTTCGCAAGTATCGCATCGAAATCGTCCTCGGACATGGTGCCCCGATCAAGTACACGCTGGCGTTGGACATCTGACGGTACAGAGACCACGGCAATCCGATCGACCGTCTTCGACAATCCGATTTCGAATAGAAGCGGGACATCGAGGACCACGAGAGGATCTATCCGTTCAAGGAAGACCCAGCGATCTTCGGCGACAAGGGGGTGAACGATTGCTTCGATCTTCTTAAGCGCTTCTGGAGACTCCGCGATGATCGCGCGCAGGGCGTCACGATCTACGGCTCCCTGTCGGACAACCGATGGAAACAGAGCGGCAATAGGCGCAACAGCCGCCCCACCGGGAGTATAGAGCCGATGGACAGCGGCATCGGCATCCCAGACCGGAATACCACGCTCACGAAAGATTCCAGCCGTTGTCGTTTTCCCCATGCCGATGGAACCCGTTAACCCGAGAACGATCACGCCAGAACGGCCCTTCGGAGCGCGTCATCGACTTCGGGGCGGATGCCGAACCAGCGCTCAAAACCCGGGACGGCCTGATGAAGAAGCATCCCAAGCCCATCGACCGCTACGAGACCTCTCGTCCGAGCTGCAGCAAGAAGCGGCGTCTCCAAAGGTGTATAGACGATGTCGGATACCACCGACCCGGCAAGCAAACCGTTGAGGTCAATATCCAGTCCAGGATGGCCGGTCATTCCAAGGGAAGTTGTGTTCACCAAGAGAGATGGGTCAACAAGACCATCCAAAGGTTCAGTCCAGTCCACAGACCGAACACGATCGTCGAAGAGTGCCGCCAGCGTTTCAGCGCGTTCTTCGGTTCGGTTCGCAATGCGGATGTCGGGAACACCGGCATCGAGAAGCGCCGCGATGATCCCCCGGGCAGCGCCACCAGCCCCCAGGATGACTGTCGGCATCGACAGCGCTACCGGACCGGCAGATTGCAGAAGGGCGGCCGTGAAACCACTACCATCGGTATTGTCGGCGAGAATACGGCCGTCCGCAAATGTCAGGGTGTTGGCAGCACCGACAGCCTTAGCCCGATCAGTCGCTTCATGGGCTAGCTCAAAGGCTGCTTCCTTGTGCGGAAGCGTTACATTAGATCCAGAAAAACCCAGTTTAGGCAATAGGTTAAGTGTTTCTTCGAGATGTTGGGATCGGACATGGAGTGGTATATAATGGCCGTCTATCCCATATCGGCGGACCCAGTGGCCGTGGAGCCTTGGCGACCGGCTATGGGCAATCGGATCGCCGATGACGGCAGCGAGCTTTGTCATGACGGCAGTATATTTCGGGTAATCAGGAAGTCGATCAGCGGCAATAAGGGCAGACCCAGGACAGCAAAATGATCGCCCCGGATCTGATGGAACAAGCGAGCCCCTTCAGCTTCGATCATGTAGGCGCCGGCACAGTGTTGGATGTCAGACCAATTTCGGGAGACGTAGTCATCGATATAAGCTTCCGAGAGTGAGCGCATCGCCATGCTGACATCCGCCACGTTGCGCCAGGCCGGCTTTCCATCTTCCGCAATCACCGCCGCAGAATGGAGACGGTGAGACCTACCCGACATGGCCCGAAGCATCTTGCGGGCAGCATCGGGATCTTCCGGCTTCCCCAGCAACATGCCATCGAGGTCGAGCGTCTGGTCACATCCAAGGATCAGACCAGGTCCGTTTATGCGAAGCGCCTTCATCTCTGCCAGAGCATCCGCAACCGCACGAGGGGTGTGGCCCTCGGACAAAAGCGATTCGGTCACCATCTCCTCATCAACCCGTGCAGGCCGTGTTTCGAAGGGAATTTCGGCGTTACGAAGCAACGATTGGCGCGCCGCTGATTGGGACGCGAGGATGAGCATCGGTGAGCGATCCTGTGGAACGGCGTTGAGAAAGTCTGTCAGTCAGCTGCGGATACCGTCGATTGGGCCTGAGGGTCGAGTGAAACAATAGGTTTTTCGAGAAGTGCTCGGTCAATCATCCCGTGCGGAAGACTGGGAGAACTGACCGGACAAGTCTGAGTATGACCCAAAGGGATCGATCTTTTCTCACAAGTAGACCGGGTTCAGGGAGCATAGGTTTGCTTGAGAAATGGATGGCTATCCACAGCGGCTCAGCCAAAGTTCTCCAGAAGCGAAGTCTGACTTGGCCAAGACTGTGGACAGGATTCTATCCCCACAATTCAAGGTTCTACTATACCTTCATCTTCTTCTTTCTTTTCCTATATTATTGGAGAGGATGACCATTCCTCCGATTTACGGCATCTGGAAAGTTGCCAGCTGGTCTCAGCTGGTTTGATTGACTTCATGGCACCATGCGCCTAACCAAAGCCAGCGATGGATCGTCCTGATCCGGATGTCGCTTCCAAAAATGCACCCGCACTGCTGGCCCCGAGGAATGGGAGCGCCAGCATATCAGGAGTACTCCCATGCCCGACGATCACCAGACGGACGTTTTGGTCGATGACGGTGTTGTCGAAGCTCTGAACCTTCGGGATCTGAAAGCGAAGTCGCCGAAAGATCTTCTGTCGATGGCAGAAGAGCTTGAGATCGAAAATGCCTCAACGATGCGCAAGGGCGAGATGATGTTCTCGATCCTTCGCGAGCGCGCGGATGAGGGCTGGGAGATTTCAGGCGAAGGTGTGCTCGAAGTTCTGCAAGATGGGTTCGGCTTCCTCCGATCGCCTGAGGCGAACTACCTACCTGGCCCAGATGACATCTATGTGTCGCCCGATGTGATCCGTCAGCATTCGCTTCGGACAGGTGACACGGTCGAAGGAGTGATCCAGGCTCCCGACGAAACCGAACGGTACTTCGCGATCGTGAAGGTGACTCAGATCAACTTCGCCGATCCACAGCGAGCGAAGCACAAGGTCAGCTTTGATAATCTGACACCACTATATCCGGACGAGCGTCTGAAGCTGGAAATCGAAGATCCGACGATCAAGGACCGGTCGGCGCGTATCATCGATCTGGTCGCTCCAATCGGGAAAGGTCAGCGTAGTTTGATCGTCGCGCCACCGCGGACGGGTAAGACCGTCATTTTGCAGAATATTGCCAAGTCCATCGAGACGAACCACCCGGAGTGCTACTTGATGGTGCTGCTGATCGATGAGCGACCGGAAGAAGTGACGGACATGCAGCGGTCCGTGAAAGGCGAGGTTATCTCCTCAACCTTCGATGAGCCGGCGACGCGGCACGTCGCGGTGTCTGAGATGGTCATCGAGAAAGCGAAGCGGCTGGTGGAGCATAAGCGGGATGTCGTAATCCTGCTGGACTCGATCACGCGGCTAGGCCGGGCCTTCAATACAGTGGTTCCCAGTTCGGGCAAGGTTTTGACCGGAGGTGTCGATGCCAATGCGCTGCAACGACCGAAGCGGTTCTTCGGGGCTGCGCGAAACATCGAAGAAGGCGGGTCCCTAACGATCATCGCAACGGCTCTGATCGATACCGGCAGTCGTATGGACGAAGTTATCTTCGAGGAGTTCAAGGGCACAGGTAACAGCGAAATCGTGCTTGATCGTAAGGTCGCCGATAAGCGTGTTTTCCCGGCGATGGACATCCTCAAGTCCGGGACGCGTAAAGAAGACCTGCTGGTTGACCCGAAGGATTTGCAGAAGACCTTTGTTCTGCGCCGTATCCTCAACCCAATGGGAACGACGGATGCGATCGAGTTCTTAATCTCGAAGTTGAAGCAGACGAAGACGAATTCCGAATTCTTCGATTCCATGAACTCCTGACGGGCAATGCCGACGGAGACGATCCACGCTCTGGCGACGGCGCCGGGGCGCGCCGGTATTGCAGTGGTGCGTGTGTCCGGACCCAAGTCGCCGCGTATTCTTGAGGTGATGACGGGAAGGCCTCTGCCCGACAATCGACAGTTGTTCGTTCGCAAACTGATCTCGGCTGCGGGCGAGGTTCTGGATCAGGCCCTGGTGTTGTCATTCCCCAATGGCCACAGCTTTACTGGTGAAGATGTCGTCGAATTCCACCTGCATGGAAGCCGGGCTGTTGTATCGGCCGTTCTTCGAGAAATCGATAAGACAGGCTTAAGTCGGCCAGCGACGGCCGGAGAATTTACGCGACGCGCCTTACAGAATGATCGGCTTGACCTGCTCCAGGTCCAAGGTTTGGGGCAGCTTATCGACGCTGAGACGGAACTGCAGAGAAAAACGGCTGTCCGACTTTTTGATGGAGATCTTGGTGACATGGTCCGTGCATGGCGCCGGGACCTGGTTGAGGCTGCGTCCCTCATCGAGGCGACCTTGGATTTCGCGGATGAGGATGTTCCCGAAGATGTCACGCCCTTCGTAAAAGAACGTCTGGATCGGGTGCGGACCGAACTTGAGAAGCAGCTTCTTGGCGTAGCGGCCGCACGACGTATTCAAGACGGTTTCCTAGTTGTTATATTTGGTGCGCCAAACTCTGGAAAATCGTCTCTTATCAATATATTAACTAGAAGTGATGCGGCAATCGTCTCTGATATTCCAGGTACTACCCGCGATATTATTGAGGTGCGTATGGAAATGGAGGGGCTCCTGGTCCGTCTGGTCGATACGGCGGGTCTGCGGGAGACGGTGGATCCGATTGAGCGAGTGGGTGTGGACCGAGCGAAGAATCGGATCGAGGCCGCAGACTTTCGATTGCTCGTACTCGATTCCACATCGCCGTCATCCTTAAAGCTCGACGAGGAAAACGGCCCAGACCTAGTTGTCCGAACCAAGTCTGATCTGAGCGGTAGCTTTGGAATTTCAGCGGTAACCGGTGAGGGAATTGGAGATCTGGTCCGAATGATCGGCGTAGCTCTGGCTGAGCGAGTTCAGGACACAGGGCTCGTCTCCGCGGTTCGGGATGAGCGAGTGCTTCGTGAGGCTGCCCATGAACTTCAGGTGGCATCGGGCCACTTACGGGGCGGGCAGCCAGAGTTGATGTCGGAAAGTCTTCGGGCGGCAATGGCCCATCTGTCCGAGATGATCGGCGATGTGGACATAGAAGATATCCTCGACCATATCTTCAGATCGTTCTGTATCGGGAAGTAGGTGTTTCACGTGAAACATGATGCTGCAGATGTGATTGTCGTAGGGGGCGGTCATGCTGGCTGCGAGGCGGCTCTCGCGGCCAATCGTTGCGGTGCACGGGTCGTTCTGGTCACCATGAAGCAGGCTGATCTTGGTGTGATGTCCTGCAATCCGGCAATTGGTGGCTTGGGGAAAGGCCACCTGGTTCGAGAAATCGATGCGCTGGATGGTCTGATGGGGCGGGCGGCGGATACCGGTGGGATTCAATTCCGCCTTCTAAACCGCAGTCGCGGTCCGGCCGTCCAGGGGCCGAGAGCTCAGCAAGATCGTGTTCTGTATCAGAATTTTGTTCAGGCTGAATTCGCGGGCGCCGTTGATCTGATGCTGGCCTTTGGTGAGGTGACGGATTTCATTGTCCGTGACGGCGCTGTATGCGGCGTCGTCCTAACGGGTGGCGAGGAAATCAGAGGTAAGACAGTTGTTCTGACCACTGGAACGTTTCTTGGCGGCATGGTCCATGTGGGAGAGCGAACCTTCCCCGCCGGTCGAATGGGCGATGGCGCATCTAATCGATTGGGCAGTCGCCTGCGCGATCTTGGGTTGGCCGTTGGCCGATTGAAGACCGGAACCCCGCCGCGCCTTCGCTCGGCTTCGATTGATTGGGCCTCGGTTGGTCGGCAGGCTGGGGATGATAATCCAACGCAGTTCTCATTCATGGCGGCCCGGTTCTCTGGTTCTCAGATCGATTGCGGCGTCACGGAAACGAATGAGCGGACACATGATATCATCCGCGATAATCTGGGCCGATCTGCAATGTATGGTGGTAGGATCGATGGAACGGGCCCTCGGTACTGTCCGTCGATCGAGGATAAGGTCACGCGCTTTGCGGATAAGTCGAGCCATCTGATCTTCTTGGAGCCAGAGGGGCGTACATCAGATCTGGTCTATCCCAATGGCATCTCAACATCTTTGCCGGAAGATGTGCAGCGAGATTATGTTCGATCGATCGCTGGCCTCGAAAACGCTGAGATTGTTCAACCGGGCTATGCAATCGAATATGACTACCTTGACCCGCGCGGGCTGAATCCGACGTTGGAATGCCAGGCGATGGATAACCTGTTCTTGGCAGGGCAGATCAACGGAACCACTGGCTATGAGGAAGCGGCCGCCCAGGGGCTGGTCGCCGGAATTAACGCTGCAAAGAAGGCTTCGGGTCAGGACGAAGTGCTCTTTCCGCGAACAGAGAGCTACATCGGTGTCATGATCGATGATCTCGTCAGTCGGGGCGTGCAGGAACCCTATCGAATGTTCACGTCCCGAGCCGAGTTCCGACTGGTTCTGCGCGCTGATAATGCTGATCAAAGACTGACGCCGCTCGGTCGAGAACATGGATGCGTTGGCGATGTGCGGTGGGAAGCTTACAGCCGGAAGGCTCAGCAACTGGAGCTCAGCCTGGCTGAGCTCCAGGCAGCGACCTACAAGGCGTCGGACCTTGCCGAGAAGGGCGTGACGGTTCGGCCGGATGGGCCCCGGCGATCGGCCTATGATGTACTGTCTTTGCCGGGTGGTGGTGCAGACATGCTTCGAAGCTTGGATGATCGTTGGCAATCGATGGATTTTGAGATTGCGGATCAATTGGCTCGTGACTCGCTCTACGCTCG
>JBCDCS010000097.1:0-8589 GCA_039181205.1 Pseudomonadota bacterium | reverse complement strand
TCTGCCTGGTCGATGGCGACACCGTCCTGCCCATCGGCACCGCCCAAGACCACAAGCGCATCGGCGACGGCGATACCGGCCCCAATACCGGCGGCATGGGCGCCTATTCCCCCGCCCCCGTCATGACGCCTGAGGTCGAACGCCGCGCCCTGGAAGAGATCGTCCGGCCCACCATGGCCGAAATGGTGCGGCGCGGAACGCCCATGCGCGGCGTCCTGTTCGTAGGTTTGATGATCGAGAGCGGTGCGCCAAGTCTCGTGGAATACAATGTCCGCTTCGGCGATCCCGAATGCCAATGCCTCATGATGCGCCTGGGCGGGCAAGCACTGGACCTCATGCTGGCCTGTTCGCGGGGCGACTTGGCCCGGGCGCGGGTGCATTGGGCCGAAGACCACGCCATGTGTGTCGTGATGGCGGCCCAAGGTTATCCGGGAGCCTATGCCAAAGGCTCTGCCATCGGCGGGCTCGACGACCTGCCGCGGGATTCCCGGCATATGACCTTCCATGCGGGCACGGCTTTGGCCGATGGCCGCATGGTCGCCAATGGCGGCCGAGTCCTCGGGATGACGGCGCGCGGGCAGAGCCTGACCGAGGCGCGGAACAAGGCCTACGGCTTGGTCGATGGGGTCGACTGGGCCGACGGCGTCTGGCGCCGCGACATCGGCTGGCGTGCGCTGAACCGGGGCTGATCCGATAATCCGTCGCGTCGAGGCGGCACCCTTCGGCATCCGATTGGACCTGCAGCGGCCATCGACGCTGGAAGCGCGAGCCGATCCATCGACGGGCCGCGGTGCGGCGCTCCAACCGGTCTTCTATGGCACTTTATCTCAGCCATATCCGCAAAAGCCCAATGCGATGCGCCTACATCAGCCAGATCGCCGGGCCGTGGGGGCGGCCCGTCGATGGACCGGTGCCCTGCGGGCTCGAATCCGGTCCAGAGCGAAAGCTCAAATGGCGCGTTAAGGCGGTCACCCGCCCTCTAAGACCCTTAACATGCATGTGATCCTGACCAAATTGACATACGGCAGGTCTGCTCTCCTCCTGGGCACACCGACCGGCACTATATATAGAACGAACGTCGATCAACCTTGGCTAAGACGTCCGTTTTCGACCTCACACACACCATCCGGCACCCGGGCCCGCCTCACCCCGCCAAATGCCCCAAAATCCGGGCCCAACTGCGCACACCCTTATGGAACGACGCCAGATCGTATTTCTCGTTCGGGGAATGGATCTGATCGTCATCCTTGGCGAAGCCGGTCAGCAGCGATTGCATCCCCAACTCCGTCTGAAAGTCGCCCGCGATGGGGATCGATCCGCCGCCGCCGATGAACGCCGCCGGTTGACCCCATTCCACGGTCAGCGCCTCCATCGCTGCTGCAAAGACCGGGTGTTCGGTCTCCATGGCCGAGGCCGGCCCGGCCCCATGCTCGGCGAAGGACACGCTGCAGTCGGCCGGGACCTGCGCGCTCACCCAGTCTCGGAAGGCCGACCGCAGTCGCATAGGATCCTGCCCCGCCACCAAGCGGAAGCTGACCTTGGCCACGGCCTTCGACGGCAAAACCGTCTTGAAGCCCGCACCGGTATAGCCCGCCTCGATCCCGTTGATTTCGGCCGTGGGGCGCGACCAGAGCTGCTCCAAAGGCGTCCGATCCACTTCGCCCGCCGGTTGGCTCAACCCGACGGCGCCAAGGAACTCCTCGACCGAGAACCCCAGATTCTCCCACCCCGCCTTCACCTGGCTCGGCGGCTCCACCACGCCGTCATAGAACCCCGGCACCTGGATCCGGCCCACATCGTCATGCAGACCGCCCAAGATTCGGGTCAGCACCCGGGCCGGATTCATGGCCGCCCCGCCATAGAGCCCCGAATGCAGGTCCCGGTCTGGGCCGGTGATCGTGATCTCCTCGCCCAAAAGCCCGCGCAGTGTGGTGACGATGGCGGGCACCCGGTCATCGAACAGCCCGGTGTCGCAGATGAGCGCCACCTCGGCCCGCAACTCCTCCGCATTGGCCCGCAAAAACGGCACCAGCGACGGCGAGCCCGATTCCTCCTCGCCCTCCAGCAGCATGCTGATCCGGCAAGGCAAACCGCCCGTCTCGGCTTTCCAAGCCCGACACGCCTCCAGAAACGTCATCAACTGGCCCTTGTCGTCCGACGCGCCCCGCGCCCGGATCACGCCGTCTTCCATCGTCGGATCGAACGGATCCCTGTGCCACAAATCCAGCGGGTCCACCGGCTGCACGTCGTAATGCCCGTAAAACAACACATGCCGTTCGCCAGCGCCGCCATGGGCCACCACCATGGGGTGGCCAGGCGTGTCCCGGCGGCTGGCTTCGAACCCCAAATCACTCAATTCGGCCACCAACCAATCGGCCGCCGCCACACAATCGCTGGCATGCGCCGGATCGGTGGAAATCGACGGGATGCGCAGCAAGGCGGACAGCCGGTCGATGGCGGCGGGTTGATCCGCGTCGATCCGGTCCAGGATGGCGGGCAAAGGGTCGGTCATAGCGGCTCCGAAATCTGGCTTTTCGCGTCAACCTGCGTTGGTGAGCCGGGGCTGTCCAGGGGCGGGCCGGTGCGATAGGAACGCCGCGATTCGAGGAGATGCCCATGATCCGCACCGCCCTGATGGCCCTGCTGACCGCCTTGCCCGCCACAGCGCAGGACCTGCCCAACCGCGACGCCGCCCGCGGGTTGCTGTTCGACGCGCGCGGATCGAACATCGTGGTGATCCGCCATGACTTCCTGTCGGATTTGGACATCGCCACCCTGCAGCAGATGCCCCAAGTCGCCGAACTCAAATATTACGGCGCGCTGGCCGCCGCGCCCGCCGAAGGCCTGCAATCGGAAGCCTCGCGCGGAGCGTTCAACTTCCACTCCCCCGACGCCGCTCGCCGCGCCGCCTTGGCCGATTGCGACGGAGCGCGCGGCCCCGGACCGGCCTGCGTCATCGTCGCCGAAATCCGCCCGCGGGACTGGGAAGACGGCCGTACCCTGACGCTGAACCAGGACGCCACACGGGCCGTCAACGGCCGTGCCTTCCGCCGAGCCGGCCGCGCGGCCGCCCTCGCCATCAGCCCCTCGACCGGCGATTGGGGGCTGGGCGACGGCGCCGAGGCTGCTATCTCCGCTTGCGGGGCCGCCGATTGCGCAGTGGTTGTCGCCCGGTAACCCGCAACGCGACACTTTGTGGCCTGTCGATCCGGGCCACTGATCCCTACTTACGGTTGAACCACGCAAGAGAGACGGCTTGATGACGGATTACGGAACGGCGCTTGATCGCGCCATCGGAGTTCTCCACGAAGAAGGCCGCTACCGGACTTTCATCGATATCGAACGTCGCCGTGGCCAGTTCCCCAATGCCGTCTGGACCCGCCCCGACGGGTCCGAACAAGAGATTACGGTCTGGTGCGGCAACGACTATCTCGGCATGGGCCAGCATCCCATCGTGCTGAACGCCATGCACGACGCCATCGACAGCACGGGCGCGGGCAGCGGCGGGACCCGGAACATCTCGGGCACCACGATCCACCACAAAAAGTTGGAAGCCGAACTTGCCGACCTGCACGGCAAGGACGCCGCGCTGCTCTTCACCTCGGCCTACATCGCCAATGACGCAACGTTATCGACGCTGCCGAAATTGTTCCCCGGCCTGATCATCTATTCCGACGCGCTCAACCACGCCTCGATGATCGAAGGCGTTCGCCGTAACGGCGGGGCGAAGCGCATCTTCCGGCACAACGACGTGGCCCATCTGCGGGAACTTCTGAAAGCCGACGACCCGGCCGCACCCAAGCTAATCGCCTTCGAATCACTTTATTCGATGGATGGCGATTTTGCCCCAATCGATAAAATTTGCGACTTAGCCGACGAATTTAATGCGCTGACCTATTTGGACGAAGTTCATGCCGTTGGCATGTACGGCCCCCGCGGTGGTGGGGTCGCCGAACGGGACCGGCTGATGCACCGGATCGACCTGATCAACGGCACCCTGGCCAAGGCCTTCGGCGTCATGGGCGGCTATGTGGCCGGATCGGCCAAGATGTGCGACGCCATCCGCAGCTACGCCCCCGGCTTCATCTTCACCACCTCCCTACCCCCGGCCGTCGCGGCGGGGGCGGCAGCCTCGGTGGCGCACCTGAAACACGACAAAATCCTTCGAAAACTGCACCAAGAAAGGGCATCCGTGCTTAAATTGCGGCTGCGCGGGCTTGGTCTTCCGATCATCGATCACGGCAGTCACATCGTCCCCGTCCATGTGGGCGACCCGGTAAAATGCAAGATGATCTCCGACCGGCTGCTGTCGGATCACGGCATTTACGTCCAGCCGATCAACTATCCAACGGTCCCGCGCGGGACCGAGCGGCTGCGCTTCACGCCATCCCCGGTCCACACGCCCCGGATGATCGATGGATTGATCCACGCCATGGACGATTTGTGGAGCCATTGCGCGCTCAACCGCGCACTCGCAGCAGGATAAGCAATCCGTGCATTGTCGGTGATTTACTGCTAGTCTACCTCTGGCAGCATGTCGCCGATAGGGAGTCGGCGGCGATCATATCGTCGGAAATGCGCACGGAGAGGCGCGTCCATCACTCACGGGGCAGGCAGCAGAAATGTTCGGCCGAAAAAGTAAGTTTCTTTCCCGGGCGGAGACCCCGGATCGTGGCTATGACAGTTTCGAACTTCGTCTCGGGGATGAGATGCGGGGCGAACGGGCCACCATGGGTAAATCGCTCATGGACGTGCAGCGCGAATTGCGCATCAAGGCCAGCTATATCGCCGCCATCGAAAATGCCGACCTCTCCGCCTTCGACTCGCTGAGCTTCGTGGCCGGATATGTCCGGTCCTATGCTCGCTATCTGGACATGGACCCCGAAATCGTCTTCGCGCGCTTCTGCGAGGAATCCGGCTTCGGCGGGATCAAAGCGCTCAAGCCCATGGAATCCGAAGTGTCGCGCCGCACCGCGCTCGGATCCGACCTGGCGTCCCTACCTGGCAAGATCGCCATCAAGGAAAAGCGGGGGCCAGAGCCCATCGATCAATTGCTCGGCTCCGGCAGCCCGTTCGCCGGCCAGTCCAAGCGCCCCGCCTTTGCCGGCGTCGAACCGGGGGCCCTCGGCTCTCTGGTCGTCCTGGTGCTGCTCTTGGGCGGGATCGGCTATGGCGGCTGGCATGTGATCCAGGAAATCCAGCGCGTCACTGTCGCCCCTGTGGAAGAGGCGCCGATCCTGCAAGCCGAACTGGACCCGCTGTCATCGGCGACCATGCCCGGCATGGCCACGCCCGCCACATCCGATGTGGACACGCCGACACAGGATTCGCTCGCCCGGCTCTACCGCCCCCAAGCCCTGGAAATCCCGGTACTGACGGCCCGAGACGCACCGATCTCGACCATCCGGCCCGGCACCGTCGGCGCCCTGGCCCAGACGCAGGCGCAGCCTGACCTGACGCCGCCTCCCCTGCCCGGCGACGGCCGCATCGCCCTGGCGGTTGATGCCGCCTTGCTGGCCGCGCTCGACGAAATCCAGCCCGTGCAGGTCGAAACGCCCGAAGTTCTGGCCGATGAACCGGACACAGTCATGATCGTGGCGGTCCGCGACGCCTGGGTGCGCCTGAGAAACGCCGAAGGCGACACTCTCTTGGAAAAGGTCCTCGAACCCGGCGAGACCTACGAAATTCCCGCCAGCGAAACGGCCTACACCCTGCGCACCGGCAATTCGGGTGCCGTCTACCTCGCCGTCGGCGATCAGACTTACGGCCCCCTCGCCCCCGGCCGACAGGTCACCAACGCGCAAATCTCCACCGATGCCGTGGCCTCGCAATACGACGTGGCCGACCTGACCGTCGATGGGGACCTGGCCCGCGTGGTGGCCGAGTTGCAGACCGCACCTGTCCTGCCCGGCTCGGAAGCCCCGGAAGAATAACGCGGCGGTTGCGCCCCTGCGCCGCCCGGCCTACGTAGGACCCCAAGGGAATACCGCACGAGGCCATCTCTCCCATGTCGCTCCATGCCATCCGCCCCTGGCGCCAGATCGACCGCCGCCGGTCGCGCCAGATCATGGTTGGTGACGTGCCCGTGGGCGGCGATGCCCCGATTTCCGTCCAGACGATGACCAACACGCTGACGACGGATGTCCGTGCCACCATCGAACAGGTCCAGGCCTGCGCCGAAGCGGGCGCTGATATCGTCCGTGTCTCGGTCCCCGACGAAGCCTCGTCCGCGGCACTCAAGGAAATCACGGCCGAAAGCCCCGTGCCCATCGTCGCCGACATCCATTTCCACTACCGCCGCGGGATCGAAGCCGCCGAAGCCGGCGCCGCCTGCCTGCGCATCAACCCGGGCAATATCGGCAAGTCGGACCGGGTGAAGGAAGTGATCAAGGCCGCCAAGGACCATGGCTGCTCCATCCGGATCGGGGTCAATGCCGGATCGCTGGAGCGGCATCTGCTGGAAAAGTACGGCGAACCCTGCCCCGAAGCGATGATCGAAAGCGGCCTCGGTCACATCCGCATCCTGGAAGAAAACGACTTCCACGAATTCAAGATCAGCGTGAAGGCCTCCGACGTCTTCCTGGCGGCCGCCGCCTATCAGGGTCTGGCCGATGCCACCGACGCGCCCATCCATCTGGGCATCACCGAAGCCGGCGGCCTGGTTTCGGGCACCATCAAATCCGCCATCGGGCTCGGCAACCTGCTCTGGATGGGCATCGGCGATACGATCCGTGTGTCGCTCTCGGCCGACCCGGTCGAAGAGGTCAAAGTCGGCTACGAAATCCTCAAATCCCTCGGCCTCCGCCACCGGGGCGTCAACGTGATCTCCTGCCCTTCCTGCGCGCGCCAGGGTTTCGACGTCATCGCCACCGTGGCCGAACTGGAAAAGCGCCTGGAACACATCAAGACGCCGATGTCGCTCTCGATCATCGGCTGCGTCGTCAATGGCCCGGGCGAGGCACTGATGACCGATGTGGGCTGGACCGGCGGCGGCGGCGGCAACGGCATGGTCTATCTCGGCGGCAAGCAAAGCCACCGCATGTCCAACGAAGAAATGATCGAGCACATCGTCGAACAGGTGGAAAAGAAAGCCGCCGAATTGGAAGCCGCCAAAGTGGTCGAGGCGACCGCCGCCGAATAGTCGCCAGCCTCGGCGTCAGTCCGGCCGCAGCACCGCCACGGCAAATCGTTCGGCCGCATCCGTCATGGTTTCATCCACCCGCCAACTGCCCGCACGAGCCAGGGCCGCCAAACTGTCGGCCGTGTATTTCCGCGACGTGCTCACATGAATGTCCTCGCCTCGGCCGAAGAAGACCGGCCGCCCGCCCACCTGCGCCACCTGATCGATCCGGGAGATCAGACCCATCTCGACCTGCGCCGCCTCGGGGCACCAGCGCGCCCGGTAGTCGAAGGCCTCCAGATCGAAATCCGCATGAACTTCGTCATTCAAGCGTTTCAAAATATTCAAAATGAAGGCCGCCGTCACACCCTGGGCATCGTCATAGGCCGCGACCAAGTCCGCCGGGTCTTTCACCAGATCGACGCCCAGCACCAAGGCTTCCATCTTGGGCCAGGCGCGCACGCCCGCTAGCAGATCGACGGCCATCTCCGGCGGCAGGTTCCCGATGGTGGACCCGGGGAAGAACGCCACCTTCCGCATCCGCGAAATCGGCCCGGGCAGACGCACCGGCTCCGTGAAATCCGCGACCACCGGCCGAACTGACAGGCCCGGATAGCGAAGCCGCAAACCATCCGCCGTGGCCTCCAGGAAATCCGCCGAGATATCGATCGGCACATAGGCCCCGAAATGCCCGCCCGCCGACAAGAGCGTCCGCGTCTTCACCGATGCGCCCGACCCAAGCTCCACCAAGGCCCCGCCAGGTGGCACCAACTTGGCCAACCGGGCGGCATTTTCCCGCAGGATCGCGGCCTCCGTCCGTGTCACATAGTATTCCGGCAGCGTCGTGATCTGCTCGAACAGCTCACTCCCCCGCCGATCATAGAGCCATTTCGGCGAAAGATGCTTCCGCTCCGCCGTCAGCCCCGCCAACGCATCCGCCAGGAAAGGCGCCGTCGCCGGATCGACTACCGGCGGAAGATACAGACCACCATCCATCATCGGCCTTCTCCCGCCCGGATGGACAGAAACCGTCGATAGGAGAGGGCGAGAACAGCAAGAACGATCATCGGACGCCTCTTCAGGACAACCACGCTGACCCCGAAGATAAGCATCCAAATCCTACGATCCCGTCACCACCCGTCACCCTTGCGTGACGGCGCCGTGTTCGGGCCCGATCACCGCTCCGGCAGCAACCCCCGTGGCGAGAACCGCAGCACCAGCAACAAGATCAATCCCATCGTCAAAAGCCGCATATGCGCCACCGAATCCAGCAGATGCTCCTTCAGCCAGGTCCCATCGGCCATCCCCGCCGTGATCGCATCCATCAACAGCGCGCCCAGTGGCTCCACCTGCACCCAGAGCCACCAGATCAGAAACCCGCCCAATACGGCACCGAAATTGTTCCCCGACCCGCCAACGATCACCATCACCCAGATCAGGAAGGTGAAACGCAAAGGCTGATACGTCCC
>JBCDCS010000096.1:0-8615 GCA_039181205.1 Pseudomonadota bacterium | reverse complement strand
CTTTGCCCAAAGCCGCATGGCCTGGTCCACGGGCCCGATGTCGGAGGCGTGGAACTCGAAGACGTCGGCGGCCTGCATCCGTTCGCGGAGCGCGATGGCGGTGTCGAAGCCGTCGATGGCGGCATCGAATTCGCCGAGCATGAAGGCCGCCATGCCGGTGTCGTGCGCGGCGAGAGCTTGGAGCGTCGGATTTCCGCTGGCCGCGGAGTGGTCGTCCATCCGGGGGCAAAGCGTCTGCGCGGAGGCGGGATCGCCCCGCATGAGGAAAGCGCCGAAGCGGAGATGGAGGGTGAGGAACGCATCGGCCGGATCGACATCGACCGTTTCGAGAAGGACGCTCATCTTTTCGAAGTTGTCCGATTCCGCCTGCGAACCGTAGGCGCGGGTGTCGAGCGCGACGGCGAGCAATTTGCGCAGCGACAGTTCTTCCTGATCCCGGTCAATGCCGTTGGGCAACTTGTCGTTTTGGTCGATCGCGGCGGTCAGGTGGCTGATCGCTTCCCGGGTGGCGAAGCGGCTGGAGGCCAGGGTCGCCGCGGCCTTCCAGGCGTCCCGGGCTTCTTTGGGCATGCGCGCGGACGAGCAGTGCTGGGCCAGAACTTCGGGATCATTGCGGGCGAGATCGGCGAAATCCTCGGACATGGCCTGGGCCACCTGGCGGTGGAGCTTCCGGGCCGTGGAGGCGAGCATCATGTCATAGGATACATCCCGGATCAGGGCGTGCCGGAAGCCGTAGACGCGGTCGGCGCCATTCCCTTCCGGCACGAGGATCTGCGCCTGTCTGAGTTGTTCCAGAAGGCTATCGACCCTTGGGGGAGCGAGCCCGGTCACCTTCTGGATCATCTCGGGCAGGATGTTTCGCCCGATGGTCGCACAGAGCGGAACGAGTTCACGGGCGGCGCCGAGTTTGTCGATCTTGGCGCGCAGCAGGTCCTTGAGCGTGGAAGGAAGGTCCAGGGGCGCGTCGGAGAGGCTCTGGCCCGGCGCGGTTTCGGCGCGCTGTTCGACCATGCGCACCATTTCTTCGATGAAGAGCGGCACGCCATCGGTTTTGTCCACGATCCGGCGTTCCAGTTTGCGGCTGAGCGCGCTGTCGCGGATCATCGTCCGGATCATTTCGTGGGAATAATGCATGTCGAGCCGGGCAACCGAGAGGGTGGTGACCCCGGTTCGTCCGGCCCATCGGTCCTCGTAATCGGGGCGATAGGTGCATGTGATCAGGACCCGGGCGTCCCGCAGTTCATCGATCAACAGATCGAGCAATTCTTCGGAAGACGGGTCGATCCAGTGGAGATCTTCGAAGAGCAGGAGAACCGGTTTGCGGTTGGCCAAGTGCTTGATGATGTCGACCAGAAGCCGCCTGATCCGGGCTTTGAGCTGCTCCGGCTCCATCGGTTCCGTCTCGGTGCCCGGGGGCGGGGGGATCGAGAGCAGATCGTAGAGAATCGGCAGGGCGTCATCCATGCCTTCGATCCAGTCGGACACGAGAGCGGCCAATTTGGCTTGCTGTTCTGCGATGCTGTCGGTTCGTTTGATATTTGCCGCGTGCTGCAGGAAGGACACGATGGGGTAGAAGGCGCTTTGGCTGTGACTGGCGGAGCATTGGAAGGTCAGGCGGACGCAATCGTCCGGCCCGATCCAGTCGGTTAAGGCTTTGAGAATTCGAGATTTTCCGATGCCAGCTTCGCCTGACAACATTACGATCCGACCCACCGCGTCGGTCGCATCCGTCCAGAGGCTCTGCAGCACCTCGATTTCTTCGAGCCGGTTGACGATGGGCGTCACGTCGTCGCCGTGCTGGGCTTCGAAGCGGAGAATGGCATCTTCCACGCCGGACACGGTCCACACGCTGACCGGGGTGTCGAATCCCTGCAGGGTGTGGTCGCCTTTCCAGGTGCAGCGGAAGTTCTGGCCCAGGAGCGCGCGTGTCCGGTCGCTGATGGCGACGGTTCCGGGATCGGCGAGCGCCTGGAGCCGGGCGGCCAGGTTCGGGGCTTCGCCGAGCGCCAGGCCTTTGTCGTCCATCTGTGCATCGACGATGACGTCGCCCGTGGAAATTCCGACCCGCACGGCGAGCGGCGTGTCCGCGGGCATCGGGAGGTCGCGGACGGCCTTGCAGGCTTCAAGCCCGGCCCGCACGGCCCGTTCGGCATCGTCTTCGCGGGCCGTCGGATAGCCGAAATACCCAACCACGCCGTCGCCGATCAGCAGAGCCAGATGCCCATCATGGGCCCGGATCGTCTTGGTACAGGCGTTGAGGTAGGCGTTCAGGGCGTCGTGATAGGTGTCGAGATCGAGCGTGTTAGAGAGTTGGGTGGAGCCGACGAGGTCGATGAAGATCAGCGTGATCTGGCGGCGTTCGGCGGTTTCCGACGGGATTGCCGTTGCCTGGATCGCGGGATCGATGGTTGGGGTTGGGCGGCTGTCAGGCTGGGATGCTGCGCGCCATGCGGCAATGGCCTGCATCAATCGGCGCCGGTCGCCCAGATTGAGATCTAGAACGGCCAAATCGGCGTCCGTGAGGTCGCCGATGATATCCATATCGATGCCGTTTTCGGCTAGATGATCGTAGTGTTTGCCGAGCCCGTGATCTTCGAGCCATACTTTGAAATCTGTCATCGCAATCGCTCTGGAATGCGGATCGATATCGACCTGGAGGGCCTATCGAACCTCGAAGATCGATATTTGACAGACGTCGATATCATGGCTTTGGACGCCCCACGTCCCGGCGCGTCCCCACACACCAATTACGGACGTCATACCAAATCCAGCCATGTCTGGGAAGGTAGAGGTCCTTTCTGAAAGCCGCGTCCCCGACCCGTGAGCTAGGCCGAGGACGCTTTCCGGTAGGCACGGAACATACGCAACACATGTGCCTACCGAACCCTTTAGTAGATGCTTGGAGCGGCGCTGAGCGACGTTCCGTTGATGCAATGGAGGACCTTGCCCCCGATCGAGACCAGGTGGCCCAGATGGCTGCCGCAGCACCGGCAATGCACCTCCATCATCCGCTTGGGTTCCTTGAAGACCCCGTTCAGGTCGGTCTCGTCGATCCCGGTCAGAACGGCGTCGGGGAAGGAATGCGCGAAGAAGACGAAGCCGATATCCTTGGGCACGTAATCCTCGCCGGAATAGAGTTCCGCGCTGCAGCCCCGGCAATGGTAGATATCGACGAGGTTTTCGCGGGCGAAGTCGCTTGCGAAAATTCGTTCGGTCCCACCTTCGCGGAGAATGCGGTATTCTTCATTGGAGAGGATGGCGCGCCATTCTTCGTCCGTGCGGTCGAGATAGACATGGCGTCCATGTGGTCCACCGCAATGCTGCAGGTCGCGGGCGGCGGCCGGGCGGCCCACGGCAACGGCGGCCATGCCGACGCTTCCGAGCAAGACATTCCGTCGTCCGATATTGGCGCCGTCCATTTCTGCTGCTGACTTTTTCGTATTTCGATCAAGCATTTCTCTGCTCCTAATTCGCAACCTGCCGATTTTCGGTAATCCACCGGCTGGTAGTGTCCGCACGCCTAATACGCGTATCCGTGTTTCCAATAAGGAGAGCATTGCACGGGGCGATTGGGCTGGTCTGTTAACCAGATCACACTTGGTGAATTTAAATCGCTTCTGGGTCCGCGATCAGGCGCAGGGCGGCGCGGTCATGGACCACGACGGAGGATCGGTTGACGTCGATGATCCCCTGGCGGCGCCATTGGGCGAGCGTTTTGGAGACGCTTTCGCGCGTGGCTCCGACGAATTCTGCCAGATCGCTCTGGGACATTTCGAGCCGGTTCGCCGCCGGGCCGCCGTGATCGGTCAGGTGCAGGAGTTTGCGGGCGAGCCGGATGCCGAGTGGGAGGAAGACCTGTTCGTGGAGTTGCAGGTTGACGCGCCGGAGTTGGCGCCCTGCAAGGCGCAGCATATCCCGGGCCAAGGCGGGGTCTCGGGCGATGGCGCGGTAGACATCGCGGCTGCGGATGCAGCTGAGGCGGCTGTCTTCGAGCGCGGTCACGGTCGCCGTGCGCGGGCCCTGATCGAACAGGGCGATTTCGCCCAGCAGGTCCCCCGGCCGCACCACGTCCAGGGCCAGTTTGCGTCCGTCGTTGGAGATGACGCTGATTTCGAGACGGCCGTGATTTACCGCAAATATCGAATCGCCATGATCCCCCTTTTCGAAGAGCACGGCGCCCGCCTTCAATTCCAGCGGGTTGGCGACGTCATAAAGGGCGCGCGAAAGCTGTGCGGAGGCTTCGGCTAAAAAGCCGTGCGTGAATGTCTTTTCGGAACGGGGCTTCGTTTCAATCGCCATGGGTCGGACATTAGCATGGAAAGGCCGCTCGCCCATGGCATCGATGCGGTCCCTCTTACCACGCGGTTCGGTGGGGGCGCATTTTGGATTTTCGGTTGGCTGATTTGGGGGTCAGGCAGACATGTCTGGGAGAATCGGGATTGGGCCGCCGTCTAGACTTCGTGCACATAAAGACCGGACGCGGGGGTTCTGCGTTTCCTGCGACCGGCGGTGCCCCCCATTTTTGGCGGCTCTTGGGGTGTGGTGGAGTGTTCGGTGAGCCAGACGGCCATTTCGGGCCACCAGGACCCGCGGATCGGGTCATGTTTGGCAAGCCAGGTGTCGGGGTCGATGTAAAGGCTGCCGGCGGCGCGGTGTCCGATGCGGTAATGGCGGCGCGGGTGGCCGGGTTCGCTGAGGATGCCGCCGTTGTGGCCCGCGCTGGTGAGCACGAAGGTGAGGTCGCAATCGGTGAAGAGCCGGGTTTTGTAGACCGAGCGCCAGGGGGCGATGTGGTCGGTTTCGGTGCCGATGACGAAGAGCGGGACGGAGATGTCCTTCAAGGCGATCACCCGGCCATCGACGGCGAAGCGCCCGGCGGTGAGGCGGTTTTCCAGGAAAAGGCCACGGAGATACTCGGAATGCATGCGCGCGGGCATGCGGGTCGTGTCGCCGTTCCAGACGCCCAGATCGGTGGGCAGGTCTTCGCGGCCCAGGAAGTAGCGATTGATTGCGCGGGTATAGATCAGGTCTTCGGCGCGGATCGTGGCGAAGGTGCGGGTCATCTGGGGGCGGTCCAGATAGCCCTGGTCCCACATGAAGTCTTCGATGAAGGCCACCTGGCTTTCATCGACGAAGAGCAGGAGTTCCCCGGCCTCGGCGAAATCCACTTGGGCGGCCATGAGCGTGACCGAGGCCAAGCGGTCGTCGCCATCCCGGGCCATGGCGGCTGCGGCGATGGCCAGGAGCGTGCCGCCCAGGCAGTAGCCGTTGGCGTGGATCTTGGTGTCGGGGATGATGTCGTTGATGGTGTCGAGCGCGGTCATGACGCCGCGCTTGCGGTAGTCTTCCAGCGACCAATCGGCGTGTTCGGCGCCGGGGTTGCACCAAGAGATCATGAAGACGGTGAAGCCCTGATCGACCAGGTAGCGGACCATCGAATTTTCAGGCGACAGGTCGAGCACGTAGTATTTCATGATCCAGGCCGGGACGAAGAGGATCGGCTCGGGGTGTACGGTTTCGGTCCGGGGTGTGTATTGGATCAGCTCGAAAAGGTCGTTGCGGAAGACCACCTCGCCAGGGGTGCAGGCCAGGTCTTTGCCGATCTGGTAGCCTTCGGGGGCGGGTTTGCGGGTCTGGAGCAAGGTCTGGATCGTGTCTTCAGTGAAGTGCATGGCGCCATCCACGAGGTTTTGGCCCCGTTGCCGCGTGGTTTCCTCGATGATTTCGGGGTTGAGCCAGGGGAAGTTCGACGGTGAGACCAGATCGAGCCATTGCCGCATCTGGAAGCGGGCGCGGTCGGCATCCTGCTTGCGCAGGCCGGGCATGTTGTCGGTGGCCGCGTCCCACCAGTCTTGGGTGGCCAGGAAGCTCTGCTTCCAGAGGCTGAACGGGAAAGTGTCCCAGGCGGGATGGGTGAAGCGATGGTCGTAAGGTTTCGGCGTGAAGGGCGGGTCGGCGTCGTGCTTGACGGCGCCGGAGAGTGCATGGGCCACGAGCTTGCCGGTATTGGTCTGGGCGCGTTCGGCCAGTTCCAGTTGGCGCCCGGGCGAGCGGCTGAGATGCAGCGCCCAATCGTGCCAGGCTGCGACGATGGAATGGGGCGAGACGCCACCGGTCAGCCGGGCCAGTGCGGCGCGGGCGGCCCGGTCGAGGATCGCATGGGGATGGCGTCTGGGTTTCGGTGCCGCGGGCGGTACAGGCACCGGAAGCTGAACGACTTTGGGGGTCGATGTCTGCCGCTGTGACGTGGTTGGTTTTCGGGTGCGCGTCGCCATGGAATCCTCACCGCCCAGACGTCGGTTAGCGTCAGGATACGGCATAATCCGGAATTGGGAATTGACGTCTGTCAGCGGTGGGTCGCTGCGCGGGAACGTGACGGGTTCCTGGTGTCCCAGCTTGATGGTGATCAATGCCGATTTGGGCCGGATCGACGAATCTCCGCGCGATGGGAGATGGAGCGGTCATGGGCTTGGGCGATCAAACACTGGCGGCGAATCTGGACGAGGCGGTTTTGCCGGCGTTCCGGACCGAGGCGCTGACCAAGATCTATGAGACCGGGCCGGTGCGGGTGGTCGCGTTGAATGCCGTGGATTTGACGCTGCAGGCCGGGGAATTGACGGTGCTTCTGGGGGCTTCGGGGTCGGGAAAATCGACGCTGCTCAATATCTTGGGTGGGTTGGACCATGCAACGTCGGGCCGGGTCTGGTTTCGGGAGACGGAGTTGACGGCGCTCGGGCATCGCGCGTTGACGCGGTATCGGCGGGATCACGTGGGCTTCGTCTTCCAGTTCTACAATCTGGTGCCGTCGCTGACCGCGCGGGAGAATGTGCGGCTGGTCACGGATATCGCCGCCGATCCGATGTCATCGGAGGAGGCGTTGGAGCGGGTCGGGCTGGCGGACCGGATGGATCATTTCCCGGCGCAGTTGTCTGGTGGTGAGCAGCAGCGGGTGGCCATTGCCCGGGCCGTGGCCAAGCGGCCGGGCGTGTTGCTCTGCGATGAGCCGACGGGCGCGTTGGACAGCAAGACCGGCGTGCAGGTGTTGGAGGTGCTCGACCGGGTCAACGCGGAGCTTGGGACGACCACGGTCGTCATCACCCACAATGCCATGATCCAGCGGATGGCCCATCGGGTGCTGCGCTTCGCCGACGGGCAATTGGTGGAGGAGCATGTCAATGACACGCGCCTCGCGCCCTCGGAGATCGAGTGGTGATCCGGGCCCGAGCCATCGATCTGAAGCTGATCCGCGATCTGCGGCGGCTCTGGGCGCAGGCTTTGGCGATCGCGGCGGTGCTGGGCTGCGGGGTGGCGGTGCTGCTGATGTCGCTGGGCATGTCGGATGCGCTCGACCGGTCGCGCGAAGCCTACTACGAGCGGAACGCCTTCGCGGACATCTTCGTCCGCGCGAAGCGGGCGCCGCGGCCGTTGCTGGCCGAGATCGCCGATATCCCTGGCGTGCGGAGCGTCGAGGGGCGCGTGTCGCGCTTCGTGTTGTTGGATTTGCCGGGGCGGACGCGGCCCGCCACGGCGCAGATCGTCTCGGTCCCCGAAGCCGGGGCGCCGCGTCTGAACGTGCCGGTTCTGCGATCGGGTCGGTGGCCCGACCCCGGCGCGTGGGACGAGGTGGTGGTGAACGCACCGTTCGGCGAGGCCAACGGATATCGGATCGGGGATACGTTCTTTGCCAACCTGGGCGGGACGCGGCGGGAATTGCGGGTCACGGGCACGGCGCTGAGCCCGGAATTCATCTACACGATCGGGCCGGGCGCGTTGATGCCGGATCCGCTGAGCCATGGCGTGATCTGGATGACCGAACGCGCGGCCGAAGGGGTGTTCGACATGACGGGAGCGGTGGACGATATCGTCCTGTCGCTGTCGCGCGATGCCGATCCGCGCCTGGTGATCGAGCGGATCGATACCTTGCTGGAGCCCTATGGTGGCGCGGGGGCCCATGACAGGGACGATCAGATTTCCCATGCCTTTCTGGAATCGGAAATCGACCAGTTGCAGATCATGGCGTGGATTCTGCCGCCGGTCTTCCTGCTGATCACGGCGTTTCTGGTGAACATGGTGATCGGGCGCATCGTGGCGTTGGAACGCGCCGAGATCGGGCTTCTGAAGGCCAGCGGTTATTCGGACATGGCGGTGTTGACCCACTACCTGCTGCTGGCGGGGTTGGTGGCCGCTGGCGGGATCTTGATCGGCTGGGTCGCCGGGACTTGGTTGGCCCGGTGGACGGCGGAGATGTATGCCCGGTTCTACGACTTCCCGGAACTGATCTTCGGGCTGTCCTGGACGACCTACGCTCTGGGTGCGCTGACCGGGTTCGCGTCGGCCGTGGTGGGGGCGGTGCGGGCGGCGTGGTCGGCGGCGCGATTGCCGCCCGCCGTAGCCATGGCCCCGGCGCCGCCGCCGCGATTCAAGCAAGGGTTGGTGGATCGGCTGCTGGCGGCGGTTAGGTTGCCGCAGACGGATATGATGATCCTGCGCTCGATCAGCCGCTGGCCGGTGCGGGCTGGCACGGCGGTGTTGGGCTATGCGCTGGCCACGACGATTCTGGTGGCGCCGAGTTTTTTCCAGGACGCTTTGGACGAGATCGTGGATTTGGCCTTCGG
>JBCDCS010000095.1:0-8673 GCA_039181205.1 Pseudomonadota bacterium | reverse complement strand
GCCTATCTGAACGCGCTGTCGAAGAAGGGCGTGCATGTGGTCACCGTGAACGACTACCTGGCCCGGCGCGACGCGGAATGGATGGGGAAAGTGTATTCGGCGCTGGGTCTGACGACCGGTGTCGTGGTGCCGCAGCAGCCCGATGACGAAAAGCGCGCCGCCTATGCGGCCGACATCACCTATGCGACCAATAACGAGCTGGGCTTCGATTATCTGCGCGACAACATGCGGACCAGTACGGGCGAGATGGCGCAGCGGGGGCATAACTTCGCCATCGTGGACGAGGTGGATTCCATCCTGATCGACGAGGCGCGGACGCCGCTGATCATTTCGGGGCCCAGTGAGGACCGCAGCGATCTCTATACGCAGATCGACCGGATCATTCCGGAGATCCAGGACGAGCATTTCACCAAGGACGAAAAGCAGCGGTCGGTCACCTTCACCGACGAGGGCAACGAGTTCCTGGAAGAACGGCTGCATATGGCGGGCATCCTGCCCGAGGGGCAGTCGCTTTACGATCCGGAGAGCACGACCGTTGTCCACCATGTGAACCAGGGGCTTCGGGCGCACAAGCTGTTCAACAAGGACGAGCATTACATCGTGCGCGATGACGAGGTGGTGCTGATCGATGAATTTACCGGCCGGATGATGGCGGGGCGGCGGCTGTCCGAAGGACTGCACCAGGCCATCGAGGCCAAGGAGAGCGTGTCGATCAAGCCGGAGAACGTGACGCTGGCGTCGGTGACGTTCCAGAACTACTTCCGGCTTTACGACAAGCTGGCCGGCATGACCGGGACGGCGGTCACCGAGGCGGAAGAATTTGGTTCGATCTACGGTCTGGGCGTCATCGAGGTGCCAACGAACCAGCCCATCGCCCGCGCGGACGAGGACGATCAGGTCTATCGCACGTCGAAGGAGAAGTTCGACGCCGTGGTCGATGAGATCAAGAAAGCCCATGAAAACGGGCAGCCGGTGCTGGTCGGCACGACGTCCATCGAGAAATCCGAGATGCTGGCCGCGCGGCTGACCCAGGAGGGGCTGGCGCATAACGTGTTGAATGCCCGGCAGCACGAACAAGAGGCGCAGATCGTCGCCGATGCCGGGAAGCCCGGCGCGATCACCATCGCGACGAACATGGCCGGACGCGGGACTGACATCCAGTTGGGCGGCAATGTGGAGATGCGGGTGCTGCAGGCCATTGCCGCCGACCCGGAGGCCGACCCTGATCAGGTGCGCAGCCGGATCGAGGCCGAAGTGGCCGCCGACAAGGACAAGGTGCTGTCCGCCGGGGGCCTGTTCGTGTTGGCCACGGAGCGGCATGAAAGCCGCCGGATCGACAACCAGTTGCGCGGCCGGTCGGGCCGGCAGGGCGATCCGGGGCGGTCGGTCTTCTTCCTGAGCTTGGATGACGATTTGATGCGGATCTTTGGGTCCGAGCGGCTGGAAAAGGTACTGAGCACGCTGGGCATGAAGGAAGGCGAGGCGATTGTGCACCCTTGGGTGAACAAGTCGCTGGAGCGGGCCCAGGCCAAGGTCGAGGGTCGCAACTTCGACATCCGCAAGCAACTTCTGAAGTTCGACGACGTGATGAACGACCAGCGGAAGGCGGTCTTCGAGCAGCGGCTGGAGATCATGGAGGCCGACGAGATCGGCGAGATCGCCCAGGATATGCGCCACCAGGTGGTTGACGATCTGGTGGATCAATACCTGCCGCCGAAGACCTATGCCGACCAGTGGGATGCCGAAGGGCTCTATGCCTCTGTGATCGAGGTGCTGGGGCTGGATGAGGCGATCATCGACTGGGCCGATGAAGACGGCGTCGATCAGGAGGTGGTGCGGGAGCGGCTGTACCACGCGTCCGACAAGATGATGGATGAGAAGGCCGAGACGTTCGGCGCCGATCAGATGCGGCGGATCGAAAAGCAGGTGCTGCTGCAGACCATCGACAAGAAGTGGCGCGAACATCTGCTGACGCTGGAGCATCTGCGCTCGGTCGTGGGCTTCCGGGGCTATGCGCAGCGCGACCCGCTGAACGAATACAAGACCGAAGGGTTCCAGTTGTTCGAAGGGATGCTGGATAGCCTGCGGGCCGATGTGACCAAGCAACTGACCCAGCTTCGGCCGATCACCGAAGAGGAACGCGAAGCGATCATGGCGCAGTTGATGCAGCAGCGTCAGGCCGCGCAGGCCCAGGCCGCCGCAGCGGCGCCGCAGCCGGTGACCGAAGCGGCGGCGGCCGGTGAAGCCGTCGAGGGGTTCGTGGAGGACGATCCGACGACTTGGGGCAAGCCCAGCCGGAATGAGCCTTGCCCCTGCGGATCGGGCAAGAAGTTCAAGCACTGCCACGGGCGGCTCTGATCGCGTAGCCGCGGGTGACCGGGATGGACCTGCCGCCGTTGGCGCTTTCGGTGCGGCAGCCTTGGGCCTGGGCCATCCTCCACGGCGGGAAGGATATCGAGAACCGCTCGGCCTACTCGGTCCGGGTGGGAGGTATGACCACGGGGCGTGTGGCGATCCATGCGGCCAGCGGCATGAAGCGCGAGGAATACGATTGGGCCGTCTGGCGTATGGCGCAAGATGGCGTCGCCGTGCCGAGGCCTGAGGCGTTGCCGCGCCGGGCGATCATCGGGGCGGTGGACGTGGTGGATTTCGTGACCGAAAGCCCGTCGCCGTGGTTCGGGGGCGCGGTCGGGTTGGTTCTGCGCGATCCGGTGGCATGCGAGCCTGTCCCGGCCGCTGGCGCGCGGGGGTATTTTGAGTGGGAGCGCGGGGGCGCTTTGGCCGAGCCGCTGAAGTGGATGCTGGCCTGGGGCGGGGCCGAGGGCGGGCTGTTCGATGACCTGCCGGTCGGATTTGCCCAGGCGCCGGAGAAGCCGTTCGGGCGGCGGAAATAGGCTTGAGCCGCGTTGGTTGGATCGGTCGAGACTGGTTTCCGACCTTTTTGCCCGGGCGAGGAAAACTTGGCCGGTGATCCGACATTCCGCCTGCTGTCCGATCTAGGGCCTTGTCCAGACAGTTCTCAGGCACGGCGCTAGGTGGGTGGATTTCTGGCCGGATGACCCGGCCAGTTGTCTCGCTCCGGCCCGGATCCACGCCTTGCCGACGACCATCGATCAAGAGAAATCATCGGCCGGATAAGAACTCCTGAATTGACCGCCGGACCCATGGGCGCGAATGCTGCCCCATGACCACGCGCGCGCCGTCCGAAAACAGTTCGCTCATCACGCCTGTCCTGATCGGCGGCTGCATCGTGCTGATGGTCGGCTTCGCGATCCGGTCCAGCTTCGGGGTCTTCCAGATCCCTATCGAAGCCGAATTCGGCTGGCCCCGCGCCGAGTTCAGCCTGGCCATCGCCATCCAGAACCTCGCCTGGGGCATCGGCCAGCCGATCTTCGGCGCCATTGCCGACCGGTTCGGCGACCGTAAGGCCATCGTGGCGGGCACGATCTGTTATGCCGTTGGCCTGTTCCTGTCGTCCTTTGCCGTCACGCCGGGTGCCCACCAGCTTCTGGAAATCCTGGTCGGTTTCGGCATCGCCGGCATGGGTTTCGGCGTCATCCTGGCCGTGGTCGGCCGCGCCACGTCCGACGAAAACCGCTCCATGGCCTTGGCCATCGCGACGGCCGCCGGATCCTTCGGGCAGATCCTGGGTCCGCCTGCCGCCGAATATCTTCTGGGCCAGTTCTCCTGGCAGGAAGTATTCGTGATCTTCGCGATCATCGTCGCCCTGCCGCTTCTCTGCCTGCCGATGATGCGCGCGCCCGCCGCAACCAAGACGGAGCTGGAGGAAAGCCTCGGTGCGATCCTGACCAAGGCCGTGCGCGACCCGTCCTACGCGATGATCTTCATCGGCTTCTTTTCCTGCGGCTATCAGTTGGGCTTCATCACTGCCCATTTCCCGGCGCTCGTCACCGAGATGTGCGGGCCGATCGAGCCGGGCACCACGCTCTATTCGCTCGGCATCACCACCACGTCCGCGCTGGGCGCCATGGCCATTGCGCTGATCGGTGCGGCCAATATCGCGGGCACGCTCTATGCCGGCTGGCTCGGCAAGCGGTACAGCCGCAAATACCTGCTGGCCATGATCTATCTGGGCCGGACCATCGCCGCCGCGCTCTTCATCGCGCTGCCCATTACGCCGCTGTCGGTGATCCTATTCTCGCTCGCCATGGGTGCGCTCTGGTTGGCCACGATCCCGCTCACCTCGGGCCTCGTCGCCCATATCTACGGCTTGCGCTACATGGCGACGCTCTACGGTCTGGTCTTCTTCTCACACCAAGTGGGCAGTTTCCTGGGCGTCTGGCTGGGCGGCGCGCTCTACGACACGACCGGCAGCTACGTGGCCGTTTGGTGGGTTGGCGTTGGCGTGGGCCTGCTTTCGGCGCTCGTCCATCTGCCGATCAATGAGACGCCCTTGGGTCAGCGCCGCCCCGCCGCCGCCGCAGCCTGAGCGAGCCGTGCTCACGCCGCTCAAGCGGCCTAGCTGAGCCAACGGGTCTTGTTCCTGCGGCGAGACCTGTCACCATCCGAGGCATTCCAACAGGAGCCCCGTCATGCGTACTGCCCTCGCCCTCCTCCTCCTCGCGACCCCGGCTTTCGCCCAGGAAGCCGCCGATGCTGTTGCCCCCGAAGGTGCCACGGGCTTCGTCCCGGACGCCCCGGCGCCCGTCACGTCGCAGAACTGGATGGTCGCCGCCGCGAACCCGCTCGCCTCCGAGGCGGGTGCCCGCGTGTTGCGGGAGGGCGGCAGTGCCGCCGATGCCATGGTCGCCGTGCAGGCCGTTCTGGGTCTGGTGGAGCCGCAATCCTCCGGCCTCGGCGGCGGGGCTTTCCTGGTCTATTACGACGCCGCGACGGGTGAGATCACCACGCTCGACGGCCGCGAAACCGCGCCCGCGACGGCCACACCGACCATGTTCCAGACCGACGATGGCGAGCCCATGGGTTTCTTCGACGCCGTGGTCGGCGGCCTCTCGGTCGGCACGCCCGGCACGCCCATGCTGATGGAAGAGGCCCACCGCCGCTGGGGCAGCGCCAATTGGGGCTCGCTCTTCATCGAAGCCATCGACTTGGCGGCGAATGGCTTCACCGTTTCGCCACGTCTGGCCACGCTGGTCGCTGCCGACAGCGAGCGTCTTTCGGTCGCCCCGGCCACGGCTGCCTACTTCCTGCCCGGCGGCACGCCAATCGCCGAAGGCAGCACGCTGGTGAACGAAGCCTATGCCGACACACTGCGCGCGTTTGCCGAGCGCGGCTCCGACGCGTTTTATAGCGGCCCCGTCGCCGAAGGCATCGTCGCCACGATCCGTGGCGCGGCCCTTCCCGGCCGCCTGACGATGGACGATCTGGAAGACTACCGCGTCATCGAACGCGACGCGGTCTGCGCGCCCTATCGCGGGGCGGATATCTGCGGCATGGGCCCGCCATCGTCGGGCGCGCTGACCGTTGGCCAAATCCTGTCGCTCATCGAGCCCTACGACATCGCCGCCCTTGGCCCCGACAGCTCCGAGGCCTGGCGCCTGATCGGCGATGCCTCCCGCCTCGCCTTCGCCGACCGGGGCCGCTACATGGCCGACAGCGATTTCGTCCCTATGCCCCGTCTGTTGGACGACGCCTATCTGACCGAACGCGCGCAACTCCTGGCGGGCGACGACGCCTTGCCGGAAGTCGCCCCCGGCTCGCCCCCCTGGGACCACGCCACGCTGGACCTGGCCGACGATATCAGCCTGGAACTGCCCTCGACGTCCCACATTTCGATCGTGGACGCCGATGGCAACGCGCTTTCGATGACCACCACCATCGAAAACGGCTTTGGCTCGCGCCTCTTCACGCCCGGCGGCTTTCTTTTGAACAACGAACTGACGGACTTCTCCTTCCGCACCCATACCGACGGCGTCCCCATCGCCAACCGGATCGAGCCGCGCAAACGCCCTCGCTCCTCCATGTCGCCGACCATCGTGCTGGAGGATGGTGAACCGGTCCTGGTCATCGGCTCGCCGGGCGGCAGCCGGATCATCGGCTATGTGGCCAAGACCATCATTGCTCATATGGATTGGGGCATGGACCCGCAGCAGGCCGTTTCGCTGCCCCACCTCGTGAACCGCTTCGGCACCTATGACCTGGAAGAAGGCACCGCAGCGGAAGGATTCGCCGAAGCGCTGACCGGGCTGGGCTACGAGACCAATATCCGCGGCCTGACCTCCGGTCTGCATGTGATCGCCATCGACGGGGAGACGCTGATCGGCGGCGCTGACCCCCGGCGAGAGGGCGTTGCCATCGGGGAGTAGCAAATTCTTCCCGGAAGAATTTGGCCAGACTTTTCGCTGAAAAGTCTGGTCCCTAGCTCGCAGCGCGCGCCAGCATCCCGAATAGGTCGCGCGGGTCGTCGGGGTCGGCAATCATATCCAGATCCACGTAATGCCCCGTCCGCCGCATCTCGCCGTAGATGTGGCGCAGCGCCGAGAAGTCCTCGGTCGCGAACCCGACTGAATCGAACAACGTGATCTGACCCGCCGATTGCCGCCCCTGCGCCTTTCCCGCGATCACCCGCCAAAGCTCCGTCACCGGATGATCGTCATCCAACTGTTGAATCTCGCCCTCGATCCGGGTCTGCGGCGGGTATTCTACAAAGATGTCGGACCGCATCAGGATGTCCCGGTGCAACTCGGTCTTGCCAGGACTGTCGCCGCCGATGGCATTCAGATGCACGCCAGAACCCACCATGTTGTCGGTCAGGATCTGGGCTTGGCGTTTGTCGGCCGTGCAGGTGGTGATGATCTGCGCGCCCTCGATGGCCGCCTCCGCCGATCCGCAGGCGACGATCCGCAGCCCCGAGCCTTCCAGGTTCCGCACCGCTTTCTCGGTCGCCGCCGGGTCCAGGTCCCAGAGCCGGACCTCTTCGACCCCCAGGCAATGGTGGAACCCCAGCGCTTGGAACTCACATTGGGCCCCGTTCCCGATCATCGCCATGACCCGCGCGTCCTTCGGCGCCAGCCACTTGGCCGCCATGACGCTGGTCGCCGCTGTCCGCAAAGCCGTCAGCACCGTCATTTCCGACAGCATCACCGGGTAGCCCGTATCGACCCGTGCCAGCACGCCGAAGGCCGTCACCGTCTGGAACCCACGCGCCATGTTCGCCGGGTGCCCGTTCACGTATTTGAACCCGTAGAATTCGCCGTCCGAGGTGGGCATCAGCTCGATCACCCCTTCCTCGGAATGGCTGGGAACTCTCGCCACCTTGTCGAAGCTTTCCCAGCGGAGGAAATCCGCCTCGATCCGGTCGGCGATGGCGGCGATGGTCTCGGCCACGCCCGCTTCGTTCACGATCTTCATCATGTCGTCCACCGACACGAAGGGCACCATGGCCAGCTTTGACGGCTCCATCGTCACGCTCCCCGCGTTGGTCGATCCAGGACCGATTTGCCGAACAGAGATGCCACCAGATCCACCAGTAGTTCCGCCGTTCGCCCGCGTTCATCCAGGATCGGGTTCAACTCCGCCAGGTCGAGCGAGGTCACCAATTCGCTGTCGTGCAGCATTTCCATGACCAGATGCGCCTCTCTAAAGGTGGCCCCGCCGGGCACCGTCGTCCCTACGGCTGGTGCAATGGCGGGCTCCAGGAAATCCACATCGAGGCTCACATGCAGATCGCCGCCCGCCTCGCGCACCCGCCCCAGGAAGGCCCTGAGTGGCGCCGCGATCCCGTGTTCATCGATCGCCCGCATATCGGCCACCGCCATGCCCGCCTTGGCGACCACCGCCTTTTCGTGCGGATCGACCGAGCGGAGCCCGATCATGCACACATTCTCCGGCGCCACCTTCGCCACCGGCGCGGGGAAGTACGGCGCAAATTCCGCCAGCCCGCAGAAATACGCCACCGGCGTCCCATGGAGGTTCCCGCTCTGGGTCGAGCCTAGATCGTGCACGTCGCTATGGGCATCGAGCCAGAGCACGAAAAGCGGCCGGTCCCCCGCCCGCCGTGCCATGGCGGGCACGGTTCCCGCTGCCATCAGGTGATCGCCGCCCAGGAAGATCGGCACGCCCTCGACCGCGACGTCCTGCAGCGCGGCCACCCAACCCGCACAAGCCGCCAAATCCCGGAGCATGCCATTGGAATGGCTGGGCACATCGACCCCCTGCGGCACCACGTTGCCGGCATCCCGCACCTCGTGGCCCAAAGCCGCCAGCGCCGGTCCCAATCCCGCCGTCCGCAGCGCATCGGGTCCCATGACGCATCCCTTCCGGGCCGAGCCCGCTTCCACCGGTGCGCCAATCAAGGTGATGCTTCGGGGCATGGGCCCTCCGATTCCCATATGGAGCGTTCTGCCCCAACTTTCAGACATCAGCCTAATGGAAAAGGTCTGCCACGTTCGACCGTCGCGTCAGAGGCGTGCGCGGGGCGGATCATGGTGAAACCGGCTCGGATAGGACGGCGCGTTTGGCGCGGCGTGCCTGGGCGCGGGGCTTGCGGTTCATGGTGAAGGTGCCGGTGAACCCGGCCGGTGACGCAAAGCGCCAGGTGCCTTCGATGCGGTCGGCTGTGGCCAGAAGACGCCCTTCGTAGCGCGGGTGATGGCGGTCGGAGAGACCGTCATACCGTTTGACGAAGCTGAGCGTCTCCCCGTCGGCGATGCCGGTGAGATGGGCGACGAGTTCGGATTCGCCGTTTGGCAG
>JBCDCS010000094.1:0-8756 GCA_039181205.1 Pseudomonadota bacterium | reverse complement strand
GGTATGGACCCGGCGCTGGTGGTGCTGACCGACGGTCGGCCGAACATCGCGCTCAACGGCACCCCGAACCGGGCCGAGGCCAAGGAAGACGCCGAAGCCATGTCGCGCCTGATCCGCGCGGCCGGCCTCTCGGGCCTGGTCATCGACACCGGCGCCCGCCCCTCATCCGCGCTCGCCGCGCTCGCCGCCGAGATGGGCGCCCCCTGCCTGCCGCTGCCGCGCGCAGACGCCCACGGCCTCAGCCGCGCCGTGGCCTCGGCGTTGTGACCCAGATCCCGCCCGACTGGCCCTTCGCGGAGGCGAGCCGCTTCGTCGCCGCCCGCCCCCACCGCTGGCACGTCCAGCAGATCGGCGAAGGCCCCGATATCCTGCTGCTCCACGGCGCTGGCGGGGCCACCCATTCCTGGCGCTCGTTGGCGCCTCTGCTCGACGGCTACCGGCTGACGATGATCGACCTGCCCGGCCATGGTTTCACGCGTCTGGGCTCTTCGGGCCGGTCGGGGCTCGACCCCATGGCCGAAGACATCGCCACGCTCTGCAAGACGCTCGACCTCGAACCGGCGCTGATCATCGGACATTCCGCGGGCGCCGCCTTGGCCCTACGCCTGGCCCAGGACAACCCCATCCCCGTCATCACCCTCAACGGCGCGTTCCAGATGTTCGACGGGCTCGCCGGTTGGCTCTTCCCGGTGATGGCAAAGGCGCTGGCGCTGAACCCCTTCACCCCGTTCCTGTTCACGGCGGGCGGCACCCCGGCCCGGACCCGCCGCCTGATCGAAAGCACCGGCAGCCGAATCGATGCGGACGGTCTGGCCCATTATCACCGGCTGATTTCCGACCGGGCCCACGTCTCGGGCGCGCTCTCGATGATGGCGAATTGGTCACTGGAACGGCTGGTCCGCGCGGCACCCGGCATCGATGCGCCCGTCCTTTTGCTGGCCGGCGGGCGGGACGAGGCCGTGCCAACATCCGTCAGCAAGGACATGGCGGACCGTTTGCCGAACGCGACGCTGGAGGTGATGCCCGATCTGGGCCACCTGATGCATGAAGAGGCCCCCACCGACGTGGCGCAGGCCTTCGGGACATTCATGGCCAAGCAGGTTGGCTAGTTCGTACCGTCAGCGACGCCCAGTCGGCGGTCAAAGTTCGCTTCGACGCCCGTTCCCGCGACCATCAGACCAATCGGAAGCGGACCCTTTCCTATCGGCGAAAAGAGCAGCCAACAGGGTTGTCCAACGCAGCCCTTGGAAACATATCTACCGAATGTTTCGCACCGCCCTGATCGCCCTCCTGCTGCCGGCCAGCGCAGCCGCATCCGACATCACGATGATCGTCTCTCGCACCGCCGAAAGCGTCGAGGTCTTCGTCGGACTTCCCGCCGACGACGCGCCCGCTTGGCTGGGCGGCGGGTTGGACGGCCTGCTCGATGAAGACGGGCTGGTCAATTACGACAACCTGCGTCTCACCGGCACGGCCTCGGCAGGCGATGAGATGTTCTCAGAGATCGAGTTCACGGTGGCGGGGCAGCCGGTCGCCCTGGAAGCGATGTCCGTGATGGTGCACCCGGCGGATGCCGAACTGTATTTCGGCTCTCCGATCGAGGCCGAAATGGCCATGTCCGTCTGCACCGCCCCCGACGAGGTGTCCGGCGCGACGCTGTCCCAGCTGCGGGCCTATGCCGGGTTCAACGCCTATCCCGTGGATCGCTTCGCCGAAATCGGGATCGCGGTCGGCGGGTCGGAGACGCGGACCATCGACCTGATGGTCTTCGAAGGCCACGTCCTGACCCAGCGGGATCAGATCAAGGTGGGCCCCGACGCCGCCATTCAACTGGCAGGCGTCGAGCCGGCGAACCGAAGCTTCGCCCTACCCATTGCGTTGATGTTGGTGGCTGGTGGGCTGGCGGCCGCGCTGGGTCTGTCCCATCACCGCGGCCGCCGAGCGTCCTTGACCTAGCTGTTTTCGGAGGCGAGCAACTCGTCCGCCTCTGCGAAGATCTCTTCGTAGCGGGCTCGGGCACGGCCCCGCTGGCGAGCTTCCTTGGTCGCTTCATACTGCTCCATGTCGATCTCGCCGACGAGGATCAGGCCGACCATGCCGGTGCCGCGGTGGGGTGTGCAGTAGTAGCCGTAGGCGCCGGGCGTCTCCAGCGTGATCTCGACTTCTTCGTTGATCCCACCGTCCCAGGCTTCACCACCGTCGGGCATCATGTCTTCGTCGGCCTTGGAATTGTGGCCGCGATCGGTGGGCACGAACTTGATCGTATCCCCCACTTCGGCGCGGAGCAGCGCGGGCTCGAAGACATTGCGTTCGTTCGAGTCGGACGCTTGGTTCAGCATCTGCACCTCGTGCACGGTCGCTGCCCGTGCGGGCAGGGTGCCGGCCGCTGCTGTAATCGCCGCAGCGCCTGCAAGGCGCAGGCCGTCCCGTCGTGTCAGTTTCATGTTGCTCCTCCGTATGGATGCATTAGGCGCTCACGGCGCATTCAGTGCGTCCGGACCTAGTGCTAGGCAATAACCCAGTAAAGAGGTCAGGTCACGCGGTCGCACGTGCCAGCGCACATTGGCGCCAAAGCGACGACAGCGCCGCCACCAGATGTTCGATATCCGCATCCGTATGCCGGGGGCCGGGCGTGAAGCGCAGACGCTCCGTGCCCTTGGGAACAGTGGGATAATTGATCGGCTGCACGTAGATGCCGAACTGGTCCATCAGGTAATCTGACAGCATCCGGCATTTGACCGGATCCTTCACCATGACCGGAATGATGTGGCTCGGATTGTTTTCATGCGGAATCCCCTCCGCATCCAGCCGGGCGCGCAGACGGGCGACTTGGCGCTTCTGCTGAGCACGCTCGATCTCGCTTATTTTCAGGTGCCGGATCGATGTCGTCGCAGCGGCCGCCACGGCCGGCGGCAGCGCCGTGGTGAAGATGAACCCGGACGCGAAGCTACGGATGAAATCGCACAGCGCGTGGCTGCCGGTGATATAACCGCCCATGACGCCGAAGGCCTTCCCAAGGGTGCCTTCGATCAGGGTGATGCGATCCATCAGGCCTTCGCGCTCTGCCACGCCGCCGCCCCGCGGGCCATACATCCCCACCGCATGGACTTCGTCCAGGTAGGTCATGGCGCCGTGTTTTTCGGCGACCTCCACGATCTCGCGGATCGGAGAGATATCGCCATCCATGGAATAAACGCTTTCGAACGCGACGATCTTGGTCGTATTGGCCGGGAGGGCGGCCAATTTCCGATCCAGATCTTCGGGGTCGTTATGCTTCCAGATGACCTTCTGGGCACGGCTGTGGCGGATGCCTTCGATCATGGAATTGTGGTTCAGCGAATCCGACAGGATCACCGCATTGGGCAGGCGCGATCCGAGCGTCGAGAGAGCCGCCCAATTCGATACATAGCCCGACGTGAAGAGCAGCGCCGATTCCTTGTTGTGCAGATCGGCCAGTTCCTGCTCCAGCATCAGGTGATGGTGGTTGGTGCCAGAGATGTTGCGCGTGCCGCCCGCGCCCGTGCCGCATTCCATCGCCGTCGCCGCCATGGCCGAGACCACGTCCGGATGCTGGCCCATGCCCAGGTAGTCGTTGGAACACCAGACGGTGATTTCCCGTTCTTGGCCACCGCGGTGGTTCATCGCTCTGGGGTGCTGGCCGCATTTGCGGGTCAAATCGGCGAAGTAGCGGTAGTTTCCTTCCGCCTTTAGCTTGTCGAGTTGCTCCTCGAACAAATTATCGAACCGCATTTGGCCCCTCCTCCAAAGTCTCTCGTGTCGTATTTGTGGGCAGCATCCACTGCCATAGTTTCTCGTCGGGCAGCCGCACGACCATGAACCAGTGTTCCAGCAGGGCCAGCGCGACCAGCGCGGCCAGCAAGGCGAACCCCACCGCCTCGAACGCGGTCGGCGCCTGGACGATCCGTTCCATCCAGCTGAAAGCGGCAAAGCTCAGCAACGTGACGGAGGTTGGGACCAGCCAATTCACTCGGGCCTCGCGGAAATGGCTGGGAAGGTGGATCAAGGAGCGGGGGATGAACTGCGTGTTAACCTTCCGCACGCCGAGATAGAGGTTGAGCTTGGCGCTGATCCGCGCCGCATAGAGGATCGCGAAGGTCCAGAAGCCGAAGCGGTTGGGCTGACCATGGGCCAGAACGGCCAGGCCGATCAGCGCCGCCGTGAGCGTCATTTCGTGATAGGCCACCGTGCCCCAGGCGCGGACAAAGCGTTCCCATTCCGGGACGCCTTTACGCAAAGGGGTCCGGTTCGGACCGGCGATGATCCCGGTTAGGAACGCCAATTCGATCCAGCCCCAGATCGCCAGGGCCGCGGCAAAGGCCAGATAGGCGGCGCCCGGCGTCATCTGGCCGGCGCTTTGGATAAAGGCGACGATGCCGAAGACCATCAGCGGCAGCGTCGCCAGAACGGCCCAGAGGTTCTGCCCCACCCGGTCGGTCCGCCGCACCATCACCAGGATCGCCCCGGTGGACGCCCACCAGGCGAAGACGGCGATGGCCGCGGCGATCCAGGGCGACGCCACGGTCAGACCCCCCGCAAGATGGGGCTGGACCCCATCTCCATTATGGACACGTCATTCCTCAATAGCAGGGCTCCAATCGGGTCTTGGCGGGCACGACATGGCGCTTGGCCGGGATCGTGTAGAGCGAAACGAACGCCAGCGCGGCCCGGGCCGATCCACTCACCTTGCCGACCATCCGCGCGAGACCGGTCTTCTTCTCGGCCTCGGCCAGATCGGCATTGGCCTTCTGCAGCCGCATCAGCGTCGGCAGCCAGCGGGGATGGTCGATATCCAGCGTGATCGGGAAGACCTGCTTCGACAGCTCGGACGTCTTCTCGAAGACGGCATGGGCATACCAATCCGGATCGACGCCCAGCGCCTCATGGAAGGCGGGCCGCTGGTGGTCGCGCACATACATCGTGCCGTAGACCGCCGTCAGGAAGAACTTGATCCACCAGACATTGTGCCCGCTGGTCAGCTTCAGGTCGGTCTTGATCAGCAGGGCGAAGGCTTCGCCGTGACTGAACTCGTCATTGCACCATTCCTTGAACCACTTGAAGATCGGGTGGAACCGATGCTCCGGGTGCTTCTCCAGATGGCGGAAGATGGTGATGTAACGGGCGTAGCCGATCTTCTCTGACAGATAGGTGGCGTAGTAGATGAACTTGGGCCGGAAATAGGTGTACTTCTTCTTCTGGGTCAGGAAGCCCAGATTGACCGCAATGCCCGCTTCCCGCAGCGCATCGTTGATGAACCCGGCATGCCGCGCTTCATCCCGCGCCATGAGCTGGAACAAAGTGGTGATGTCGGAATTCGACCCCCGCCGCTTCATCTCCTTGTAGAGAACGCAGCCCGAGAATTCGGCCGTGCAGCTTGAGATCAGGAAGTCGATGAATTCGCGCTTCAGGCCCGGCTCCATCCCCTCCCAATCGATATGGTCCCAGTCTTCGTTCTTCTTGAAATGCCCCTTGTTCGGGTCCGATTTCATCTGGGCGATCAGCTGGTCCCAATCCTGCCGGACGGGGGTGACATCGATCGCGTCCATCTCGTCGAAATCGGTGGTGTAGAAGCGCGGCGTCAGCAGCGTGTTCTGCATCGCCACCGCGGTCGCGCTTTCGCTATCGATGACGGCGTTCTGGTTGTCGGCGGCCAGGGCCTCTTCGACGGTGCTGGCATCGGCGGAGTGCTTGATCTGGACGTTCATGACAGCACCTCTTCCGAGAAGCTGAATTCGCAGAGCTCCATGAACTCGAAATCGCCGGTCATCCGCGTCCAGAGCCGCTCCAGACCGCTGGCCCGGGTGATCACTGCCACCCGCTTTTCTTCGACCACCTCGCCATAGGGCGCCATGATCTCGGAGCCTTGCACCTCCACCTCGTCACCCGGCCACACCACGGCGCCGTTGTCGAAGCGCACATGCGCCGATAACTCCTCGAAGCGATGCGACACCGTCACGGTGCAGGGCGCCTCCTCTTTCTCTCTCGTAAACCATCCCATGGGTCGTTCCTCCCTGGCTTCAGTTTAAAAGTTTCGCGAAGGTGTCTGCGTTCTTCGCGCCGAACCCGATCAGCTCTGCCCGCCAGCCGGTCGCATCGTCTCGCAGGGACAATTGACCGTTCTCGAACAGGACAAGGCGAACCGGTATCTCCATCCCGAGGCCGCGCTTCTCACGCTCGAACCTCAGAACACGTTGCACCCCTGCGACGAACCCACCTTGAGATGGATCAAAAGTCGCAATGACGGAGCCGTTTTGGTCCAGGACCCGGGCCGCTCCGCTGACGCCGTCGGCATCCAGGAAAATCGCCCGTTCCGTCACCACGCCGACCTCGCCTTCCATGGCCGGCATCGCCGCCAGCGGGCGGTCGGTCAGCCGGGCATAGGCGACGATGAACAGCGCGCACAAAACCATCACCCCCATGGCCCGCAGCAACAGCGTGGGGACCATTTCTTTATCACGGTTGGCGAGACGGGCTTCGGCTGGTGTCATGGCCATCACTCCGCCGGGACGGGCATCGCGCCCGTGCTTTGTTCTTCGGGGACCACCGCCGTCACGCGGGGCATCGCCATGTCAGCTTCCGCCGCTTCGGCCAAAAGGCGCGCGACCTTGGCGGCGTCGGGAATGGCGCGCAGCGCAGGCTGGGTCTTGGCGAACCGCCATGGCCGCAAATGGGGCCACATCATCAGATAGCTGAACCGCGTCTCGCCCAAGGTCCGCAGGGCGATGGTGCCGGTCCCGTCCGCCTTGGTCGTCAGATCCGCCGCGCCGATCCACTGATACGGAAACTGCAACGTCATGGTCAGCGCCGCCCCGATCCGCAAAACGACGCGCCGATTGGTGATCGTGTAAACCGCCGACTTCGCCTGGGCCCAGCCGGTGACTGCCAGCAACGCGCAGGTCACCACACCCATGATCAGGAAAAACGACGACTGGCCCGCCGCCTGCAGCCACGGCGCATCGGCCGCCGCCACGACAACCCGCCAGCCATAGAGCACGAGGAAGTAGATCGCGACGCCGCGGATGGCCAACGACTCCTTGGTCAGGGCCCACCAATCCGGTTGGCCCTGCCACAATATCTCCTCGCCGGGCGGCAGTATCTCTGGCAGCCCGCGGATCGGTTCCTGGTGGAAGTCGTCGTTTTGCATCTCGGTCTCCATTGTCGCGGCCGGGTCTGACGGCCGTCCGTTTCGTTAAGCGAGCACCGGCTCCTGGCGATCCAGCGCCGCATAAAGCTTGCCGCCGCCCACGAAGCCGCAGATCTTGTCCTCTTCCAGCAGGGTGACCTGGGTCGGCGATTTCGTCGCCGGGATCAGGGCAAAGTGCCTCTGATGCAGGGATTTCACCTCCACGTAGTCCCGGAAGATGCGGACCAACTGGATCGGGATCAGGCGCTTGCCCGCCTCCGGCACGTCGATCTCCAGGTAGCGGACCAGCTGTTCCGGCACGTCCAGCCACATGTCGCTGACCGTGCCCGCCACCTGGCCATCATCGCCCCGCACCGGCAGGCCGCGGGGGTCCCGCCCGGCGCTGACGCGGAAGTCGGACTTGTTTTCCATCGGCGCGATCTTCGGATGCCCGTGACCGTCCAGTTCAGGCACATCCCGGCGCGGGGCCCAAGATGCCGGACCGACCCCGTCGAGCATCGGGTCGCCCGTGGGTTCGAACGGATAGCCATTGGCCACGGCCGTTTTCTGCACCGCGACCTCGCGGCCCTCTGGCTCCAAGGTGGGCTGGGTCACGGTGCCCCGGCCATGGGGCAGGATGAAGGTCTTCTGGCTGGGCACCGGAAACGGCCCCTGGTTGGGCGCCTGCGTTCCGTCATCGTTTTCCAGCGGGTAACCTTCCCGCATGTTCTCGGTCTGCAGGTAGTAAATCAGCAGCGCGAAGAAGGCGTAGAAGAGCCAGAGCGCCAGACTGGCTAGATCGAAATTGCCGAAGAAGGCGTCCACCTGTTGCATTGGTGTCTCCTCACGTTGGGAAGTCGGCCAGTCCGATCCTGGCCTCCTTCGGATTGGGTCTGATAAGTCTGGTCGTACGGGTGACGAGCGGGCCCAGGGCCACGAGCGTCAGGAAAAGCAGGCCGATCTCCATGTGGTAGACGACTGAATAACCAGTGGCCGGGTCGTTGAGCGCTTGGCCCCAAGCGCCGGAGGTCGCGACCATATCGACCCCGTCGCGGATCGCCCCACCCAAAGCGGTGCTGACACCCTGGGCCGTGGCCTGCGCCGCGCCCCAGGCACCTAGGGCCAGGCCGCGCCCGGCGATATCGCTGACCGGCAGGGTCATCGCGGTGGTCAGCGTCGCGATGGCGAATAGCCCACCGCCGAAGCCGATCCCTCCTGCGCCGGCGAAGAACAGCGGGGCGGAATCCAATGGCGAGGCGAAGATCACCGCGCTGAAGGCTGCGATGCCGACCAGAATTCCACGGACCGCCAAGCGCATCGGGTTGACACCCTCGGCCAGCCATTTGGCCGCCAGACCGAAAGCCAGCAACGCGCCCACCGCCCACGTGGCGGTCAAAAGCGTCGTGTTAGAGACGGACAGCCCCAGGATTTCGCCGCCATAGGGTTCAAGCAGGACGTCCTGCATGTTGAAGGCCATGGTGCCCAGGAAGACGACCGCCAGAAGCCGCCCCGCCGTCCCACCACGGGACAGATCCGCCCAGGCATCTGCGAAGATCGGGGCGGGCGCGGCCCGCTCTTCTTTCGACATCGGGCGGGGATATTCCTGCTTCCAAAG
>JBCDCS010000093.1:0-8759 GCA_039181205.1 Pseudomonadota bacterium | reverse complement strand
TCTTGCCTGCAACGTCGAGGCCCGTTGCCTTCTCCACACCCTCCAGTCCGGGAGACGAATTCACCTCCATCACCACGGCCCCATGGTTGGCGCGCAGCATGTCGACACCGCAGGCATTGAGCCCCATGGACTTAGCGGCCCTGACAGCCGTCGCACGTTCCTCTGGCGTGAGCTTGACGACCTGTGCCGAACCTCCCCTGTGCAGGTTCGATCGGAATTCACCTTCGGCACCCGTGCGCTGCATGGCCGCGATCACCTTGCCTCCGATCACAATAGCGCGGATATCCGTGCCCCCCGCCTCTTTGATGAACTCCTGAATCAGGATGTTCGTGCCGGTGGCGCGAAACGCCTCGACGACGGATTTTGCCGAGCGATTGGTATCGGCAAGGACCACGCCAAGCCCCTGAGTGCCTTCCAGCAGCTTGACGACGAGCGGAGCTTCGCCAGCAACCTGAAGAACCTCTTCGGTTTGTTTGGGGTCATGGGCGAAGGTTGTGACCGGCAGACCGACCCCATCGCGCGCTAGAAGCTGCATCGAGCGCAGCTTGTCCCGGGAGCGACCGATGGCGACCGACTCGTTGAGCGGATAAACGCCCTGCATTTCGAACTGCCGCAACACCGCCGTTCCATAGAACGTCACAGACGCGCCGATCCGCGGGATCACCGCATCGTATTTGGGGAGCTTCTCGCCGTTATAGTAAATTTCCGGTCGTCGCGACGCGATGTTCATGTAGCAGCGCAACGTATTGATGATCTCGATTTCGTGGCCGCGTTTTTCAGCCGCCTCTTTGAGACGCTGGTGAGAGTAGAGCTCAGCGTTGCGCGCCAGCATAGCGATTTTCATAAGGCCGTCCCTTCCCGAGTTTTCTATTTCGTCGCGGCGAGCGTCGTCAGGTTGCGTTTGCCGGGATTGACCAAGATGGAATGGCCCCGCAGCGCGGTTCGCCCGATGATCATCCTGAACTTCATCTCGGTCCTGTCAGCCAGAGATAGGTCTATCTTCCAGAGCCGATTGGAAATCCTGAATTTCGTTCGGATCACAATTCGGTTTTCAGGGACGCCGCTCGTATTCGTGATGTCGCGCTGATCGTGGATGGGGCACTCGACATCGGTGTCATGGGCATCATCGTCAAAACGCGTGTGGAAGTGCACCCAGGGCGCGCCATCGCGTTCGAAGGCCACGATATCGGTGGCGTGCAGAGCCGACGTACGCGCGCCCGTGTCGATCTTTGCGTGTAGGTTTTTCAGTCCGAGAAGCGGAAGATCAACGCGCTCCTGCCAGCCGACAACGAGCATTCGGGCCATCTCCAGTTTTTTGTCGCTCAACCAAGTATCGCATCTGTGAGAAGATAGGCCAGATTGGTCTCGTCACTTTGCAGAGTATGCATTCGCCTAGTTCTACCTGATGTCTGCAACGTCCTGCACAACGACCTTTCCCGTCCGTGGGCGGGCAGCGGTGCCGATCTACAGTAACCGCCCGGGCAATTCGTCCAGGGACCGGGCGCCGATTTGTTCCATGTTGGCGATCATGTCGGCGCGGAGGAGGTGGACGAGGTGGTCGACGCCGCGGGCGCCGAAGGCGGCGAGGGCGAAGTACCAGGCTTTGCCGAGGAAGACGAAGTCGGCGCCGAGGGCGAGGGCGCGGAGGATGTCGAGGCCGCCTTGGATGCCGGAGCAGTAGTAGACCGGGACGCGGCCGGCGACGCGCTCGGCGACGGGGCGCAGACAATCGATGGCGGCGGGGCCGCCCTCGAACTGGCGGCCGGCATGGTTCGAGACCCAGATGGCGTCGACCCCCATGGCGATCAGGCGGTCGGCGTCGTCGGGCTCGGCCACGCCCTTGACGACCAGGGGGCCGTTCCACTCGGCGCGGAGGCCTTCGATATAGGCGTCGTCGGGGTAGCCTTTGATAAGGCGACCGGCATGGCTGTAATGGTCGGCACCGCGTTTGTCGCCCACGTAGTCGCCGGGAAAGACCATGCGGGGCGGGCCTTGGCGAGCCATGCCCAGGGCCCAGGCGGGCGAGGTGGCGATGTTGGCCAGGATCCGGGGGGTGAGTTTCGGGGGCATGGCGACATGGGCGCGGCGTTCCCGTTCGCGGCGGGAGGTGCCGGGGACGTCGACGGTGACGGTGAGGACGCGCCAGCCGGCGGCCTTGATCCGGGCGAGCATGTCGCGGCGGATGGCGGGGTCGTTGACCGGGTAGTGCTGGTACCAGCCCAGATCGCCGACGATGGGGCCGGTGTCTTCGGGGCGGACGGCGGCGGCGCTGCTTTGGCCGTAGGGGAGGCCGTGGCGGTGGGCGGCGCGGGCGAGGATGCGTTCGGCATCGGGCCAGAGCAGGCCAGCGAGGCCCACGGGGGCGATGCCGAAGGGCAGCGGGTGGTCGTGGCCCAGGGTGCGGCGGGTGAGGTCGGTGTCGATCTTGCCGCGCAGGATGGCGGGGCGGAAGCGGATGCGATCGAGGCCGTCGCGGTTGGTCTGGACGCCTTTTTCGCGGCCGGTGCCGCTGTCGAGATATTCGAACGCGAAATGGGGCATCCGGCGGCGGGCGCGGGTGCGGAGGTCGTCGAGATTGGGGTGGGTGGTGTCGAGATCCATGGTGGCGCTTGTGGCGGGGGCTGAGGGGCCAGCCCCTCAGACTCCCCGGGATATTTCTGAAAGGAAGAGGATCAGTGGATTCGTAAGACGATCTTGCCGGATTGGGTGGTCTCTTCGAGGCGGGCGTGGGCGGCGGCGGCCTCTTCCAGGGGTAAGGTCTGGTCCATGACGGGGGCGATGGTGCTGGCGTCCAGAAGGGGCCAGACTTGGGTGCGGAGTGCTTCGGCGATGCGAGCCTTGGCGAGGTCCGATTGCGGGCGGAGGGTGGAGCCGGTGATGGTGAGGCGGCGGACCATGACCTGGGCGAAGTTGAGTTCGACCTTGGGGCCTTGCAGAAAGGCGATCTGGACGAGGCGGCCGTCATCGGCGAGGGCTTTGACGTTGCGCGGGAGGTAGTCGCCGCCGACCATGTCGAGGATCAGGTCGGCCCCGCCTTCGGCGCGGAGGATGTCGACGAAATCCTGGCTTTTGTAGTTGATGCCTTCGGCGCCGAGGCTTTCGCAGAGCGCAACTTTTTCGTCGGACCCGGCGGTGGCGAAGACGCGGGCGCCGAACTTGTTGGCCAGTTGGATGGCCGTGGTGCCGATGCCGGATGTGCCGCCATGGACGAGGAAACGCTCGCCGCCTTTCAAGGCGCCGCGGTCGAAGACATTGGTCCAAACGGTGAAATAGGTTTCGGGCAGGGCGGCGGCCTGGGCCATGGTGAGACCGTCGGGGATGCGGAGCGCATGGTCGGAGGGGGTGACGGCGTATTCGGCGTAGCCACCGCCGGGCAGCAGGGCGCAGACTTGGTCGCCCACGGCCCAACGGGAGACGCCGGGGCCGGTCCCGGCCACGGTGCCCGCGCATTCCAGGCCGGGGAGCGGCGAGGCGCCGGGGGGCGGGTCATAGGCGCCGGCGCGCTGCAGGGCATCCGGGCGGTTCACGCCGGCATGGTCGATGGCGATCAGGATCTGGCCGGGGCCCGGCTTCGGGCGAGGCACCTCGACCGGTTTCAGAACCTGGGGCCCCCCGGGCGTCGAGATTTCGACGGCGCGCATCATGTCGGTCATCGGGGCCTCCTCAGCAATGAGGCCTGGGCTAGCAGGGGGGACGGCCGCGCGCTAGGTGGCGGGAGGTGATCCATGTTTCGCTCGCGCTCAACGTCCTGGTCCTGGGACCCGTTCTCTGGGGACTGACCCGAGACACGCCTGGGATGGCCAAGGTGTTCGGGCCGGACCGTCCGGCGCGCCGCATCCTGATCGCGATCTACTTGGCCATTGCGTTGATCAGTATCGTGCTGTTGGCGGCGCCTGCCACGCTTCGCACGGGCTTAGCGCCGGGATTGTTGATGCTGCAGGTCGTCTACAAGCTGCTGAGCCTGCCGTTGCTGGGTCTCCGCCACCCAGTCGCCCTGGCCAATCTGGGTATTGCGGTGGTGCATGGCGTCACGCTTTGGAGCCTTCTTTAGGCCCGGTCGCTGGATCGTGGCGCCCACATTCCCGGCAGGCCGCTGCGCGGCATGTCCGATGGCGCCTTGATCCGGTCGAGGATCATGTTCGGTCCCGCCATCAGACCGGACAGGATCGGGTTCTTTTGCATCTGGGCCTTGGCCTTTTCGAAGGTCATGACATCGCCGATGCGACGGTCGAGGAAGGCCCAAGTGGCTTCATAGCCTTCGGATGTGTCGCCCAGCCAGTAGAGCACGGTCGAGGAGTAGACGCCCGATAGGGTCATCCGCTTGGTGTACCAGTTCACGTCCCGGGAGGTGTCGCCCAATGCCTCCCAAATGGCGTCCGCCGTACCCCAAAGCGCGCGCAACCCGTCACTGGCATAGATCGGCAGAGAGAATAGCGTCATGCCCCGGCGGACGGCTTCCTTGTGCGGCTCCGCGATTTCCAGCCTCGTGCGCACGGCGAAGGCCACGCGGTCGCGGTAGCGCATCTCCTCCAGATCGGCGGCGTTCAGCCGCTTGGCCATTTCGTCGTCACCCGCCTGGTGGAAGGCCAACGCCAGGTCCACGGCGCCGCGGGGGAAGGCGGCGCGGCCCTGGGCGGGCGTGACTTCGGCATCGCGGAGCGCGTTGCGGAACGTGGCTTCGGACCAGCCGTCGAACGGCACATGCATGAGTGCGGCGTCGAGAATACGGGCGCGAAGGGCGGTGGGCATGGGCGAAACTCCTGTTGGTCGGTCGCTGGACAAGCTAGGCGCACATGGCTATATCGCCACTTCCTGCACCCGATGACGGGACAACCCTAGACTTAGAAAGGTGGTGAAAACCACATGCAGGTCAGCGTTCGCGACAACAATGTCGATCAGGCCCTCCGGGCTCTGAAGAAGAAGTTGCAGCGTGAGGGCGTTTTTCGCGAGATGAAGCTCAAGCAGCATTTCGAGAAGCCCTCCGAGAAGAAGGCGCGCCAGAAGGCCGAGGCTATCCGCCGTGCCCGCAAGCTCGCACGCAAGAAGGCCCAGCGCGAAGGGATGATGTAAGTCACCCGGCGCTTTGCCATCCGAACGACCCCCGGTGCCTGGCGGTGGCGGGGGTTTTTCTGTGCCTGATCAGCCCACCGGCAAAGGGGCCAGACGGATCAGTCGGCTGTCTGCCAGGGCGGCCTCCCTGAGCGACATGGCGGCCCGGTAATCGGGGTCATCCAGCATCTCCAGGAAGGCGGCGATACTGGGATATTCGGCGAGAAAGGCCAGATCCCAGGCTTCGTCCGGCGGTGCGATCAGCATTTGTTCGGGCTGGCCCATCCAGACGATCCGGCCGCCGACCCTGGCGAAGATCGGCGCGGTGGCTTTGCCGTAGGCGGCATAGGTCACCTGGCCTGATGTGTTCCCAGACTCGTCGCGGCGGAAACGGAGCAGGTTCAACATCTGGACCGGCCCTGGACGGGGATCGTTTCGCAGCGTGGCCCAGGCGTCGGGGGTGGTCATGGCAGGTCTCCTCCTCGCCGGGTCGTCACAGGCCTAGGCCGGTTTCGGTTGCACCGTGCCCCAGGCCAGGAGAGCCGACAGGCCCGCCAAGGCCACGCCCGCCCAGGCGGCCAGTGCGAACCCGGCGACGAGATCGCCCGAGACCAGGACCAGGCCCAGCAGGGCGGTCGCCACCAGGCCTCCGACCCGGCTGACGGCGTTGTTGATGCCCGAGGCGATGCCGACATTGTCTTCCCCGGCCGATGAGAGGACGGCGGAGGTGAGCGGCGCGACCGAGGCCGCCATGCCCAGGGCCAGAACGACTAGGGCGGGCAGGATATGGGCGACGTAGGACACGTCGGTGGATGGCACGCGGGTGAAAAGTGCGAAGCCGATTGCCACGAGGCCCGCCCCGATGGTGAGCAGGACCCGGGCGCCGAGGAGATCGCTGAGCGGCCCGCCTGCGGTGCGGGAGGCCACGGCGAGGATGGCGGGGAAGGGCAGGATCGCGGCGCCCGCCGCTGTGGCCGAAAAGCCAAGGCCTTGGATCAGGACGTAGGGCAGGAGCAGCATGAGGCCGCCGAGTGCGGCGTAGAGCAGGAATGTGAAGCTGTTCAGGCCGGAAAAGGCGCGATCCGAAAAGAGCGCGAGCGGGACCATGGCTTGGTCGCCTTTGCGGGCCTCCACAGTCAAGAAGGCGGCGCTGGCCAGGGCGCCGACGATAAGGGCCGCGAGCACCGGGGCCGTGGCGCCTTGAGCGGGCAGGGCGATCAGGCCCCAGATGAGCGCGAGCAGGCCGAAGGTGACCAGACCGGCCCCGCTCCAATCCAATGCGGCGCGGGCTTCGGCCGTGGCGCGGCTTTCGCGGACGGACCGCTGGGCGATGGCGAAGGCCGCCAGGGCAAAGGGGATCACAGCCACGAAGGCCCAGCGCCAGCCGACGCCGTCCACGATCCAGCCGCCGATGACCGGGGCCAGGGCGCCCGCAGCCGCGCCCACCCCGGCCCAGGTGCCCACGGCGCGGCCCCGTTCAGGCCCAGTGAAGGCATCGGCGATAATGGCGAGCGAGGTGGGCGCGATCATGGCGGCAGCCACACCTTCAAGCGCACGTGCGGCCATTAGGACCGGGAACGACCAGGCGATTGCGCAGAGCAGGCAGGAGGCGGCGAAGAGCAGAAGCCCCGCCTGGAAGACCCGCCGTCGCCCGTAATGGTCGCCGAGTGCGCCGCCCATGAGGACCAGGGCGCCGAGTGGCAGCAGATAGGCATTCACGATCCATTGCGTCCCGGCAGCGCCCACACCGAAATCGGCCTGCATCTGGGGCAGCGCCACGTTGACGATGGAGCCCAGCACGAAGGCCAGGGACGATCCGATGACCGTGGCGATCAGGGTGCCGTGTTTGTCGGGGCAGCCTTCCGTTCCGGGCCGCAGATCGGGGCAGGGGAACGGAAGGGCGTTCGACATCGGTCAGCGCCGGCGCTGGGCCTGGACGATGACACCTGGGGAATGCGCGTCTTCGGTGTCGTCGCGGACCACGGTTTCGGTGACGCCGGGCAGGCGCGCAAAATCCCGCATGATGCGTTTCGGGAACCAGCTTTGCCGGACTTCGGTGAAGCCGAGTTGGTTCAGGATGCCGGAGACGCTGCGGCCGCAGGTGGCCATGCCGGTGGGCCCGTGGGCCTCGACCAGGGCAATGGCGCGTTCGGCGACGTCGTGCGTGACCTCGATTTCCTGCAGAACCATCCGATAGGCCGGCCGCGCGTGGTAATCGACATAGATGTCGAGCATGGGCGGGCTGATCCCGTATTTGACGTCGCCGCGTTCGGGGGCGTCGGGGTTCCACCAGGATCCGGCGGGGTCGAAGATCACCCGCTGGCTGCCGGAGACCATCAGGGCGCTGTGCGCACCTTCGCCGGATCGGTTGTTGATCGCGGTGATCAGCGTGAGCTTTGGGGGGCCGGGTTCTTGCCAGGCATAGGCGGCGACCTGGTCGAGCGGAGCGTAGACATTGTCGACGGCGGCACAGGCGGTGAGCAGGGCCGGCGCCAGCGTCAGGATGGCGATGCGGCGGAGCATCCGGTCAGGTCCGGAACAGCGCCAGGAAGATTAGGACACCGATTATGACGATCACCGTCCACTTGGTGAAGGTGACGAAGCCCGCGAAGGTTTTTTCGTGCTCGCTGATGTCCATTTTGCCGTGCTCGTGATCGTCGGCCATGTCGAGTCCTCGGGTGGCTATGTTCGTTGATCCATTACCGTGCCGTGCCGGGTCTGTCACGGGGCCGCGCCGTCAGGTCGCGGGTGTTTCTTCGGCTTCTTCCAGCGCCCGGGCGAGCGCGAAGCCGATGCGGTCGCGGGCGGGTTGGGTTTCCGGGCGGGGCACGGCGCGCAGAAGGACGTTCAATTGGCTAACATGTTGAATCAGTTGCGCGCGGATGCCCTGGGCGTCGGTCCCGGTGAAGGTGATCAGATCGGGCGCGTGGAAGCCGATGCCCTGGATATGGAGCACGCCGCCCGCGCCGCCGGTGAAGCCCATGGCGGCTTCCTGGTCGTCCTCCAGCGTCTCCTCGAAGGCCTTCAGATAGAGGATCACGCGTTGATAGGCCCATTCTGCAGGGGATTTGGGCTTTGGGGCGTTTGGCGGTGCCGGGTGGTTGACGCCCTCGGGCCGGAGTTCGGCGCAGGCAAGGGCGGCGGCCTCCATGGCTTCGGCGGTGGTATCGGTGTCGGTCATGGGGTGCAGGGTGCCTGAGCGAGGCGGTCCGTCAAGACGGGGCTTGGGGTTTTCGCCAAGACAGGAGCATCAGATAGGGCATATCCCCATAGGCGTTCACCCGGTCGGGTGGCCCACCCGTCGGGCGGGGTTCTTCGAAGGCCGTCAGGTGCAGCCCTGCCGCCAGGAAGGCGTTCATGTATCGCGAAAGGGGGCGGTGCCAGTTGCGGATGCGCAGGCCGCCCCATTCGAACCAAGCGGCGGTTTCGTCGAGATAGCGGCCGAGCGGGCGGAGGCGGTCGCCCGTCTCGGCGCAGCGGCGGTCGCCGACGATGGCGCTGGAGGTGGCGAAGCCGTTCAGATGGGCCACGAGGAGGGTACCGCCTGGGGTCAGCACGCGCGCCATTTCGGCGATCGCGGTATCGGGATCGTCGATGTCGATGAGCGAGAGGTAGCTGACGACCAAGTCGAAGCTGGCGTCCGAGAAGGGCAGCGCTTCGGCAAAGCCTTCGACGTAGTGTCCATCGGGATGCCGCGCGCGGGCCGCATC
>JBCDCS010000092.1:0-8795 GCA_039181205.1 Pseudomonadota bacterium | reverse complement strand
TCTTTCAAAAGACCGCGCCCTGCTTTGCGGGCGGCCTTGATCATGATGTTGAGGTTGGCGCTGCCTTGCATTGGTCCGCTCCGGTTCGGTCAGGCGCGGCGTGTAGCGGAGGGCGCGGCGGGGGACCAGCCCGTTCTGGGCGCGCGGTGCGGTGGTCGGAATGCGGGATCGAGCCGCAAAATCGAAGTTCGATCTGCGCCGGACTCCTGGAATACCGTCCGTTAACCAGGTGTTTACCGTCTGTTCTCTAGAGTTTCGTCACGACGGATCGGCCGAGGGTGCGAGATGGCAAAGCGGGGGATCGGATTGGGACGGTTGAAAGGGCTTCTCCCCAGGCAGGAGGCGCCGGACACCGATGATCAGAGCGACTTTCCCTTCTATCGCGAAGCCGACCCGTCCGTGGTCGATGGCTTCGCGGAGCGGCCGAGCGGCGGCGTATTCGATCTCGATGAACGGTTGCCACCGCCGGGAACTCCGACACGCCCGGCCTGGACCCCCGGCTGGAAACAGAATGATCGACTGGCGCCCAGCGAAAGCGCAGGCGGGGGGCTGGTCACCGGCAAGGATGGCGCCGCGCGCCCCCATTACTGGGGCCATCGGGAGCGGTTGCGGACCCGGTTCCTGACGGGCGGGCACGACCCGATGCCGGAATATGAGCTTCTGGAATTGCTGCTCTTCAACGCGATCCCGCGCATCGATGTGAAGCCCCTGGCCAAGCGGCTCTTGGCGGCTTTCGGCGATCTGAACGGCGTGGTGGCGGCATCCGAACAGGCCATCCTGAGGGTCGAGGGCGCGACGGAGAAGGTCTATCTGCAACTTCGGATCGTCGAGGCATTCGCCCACCGCATGGGGCGCGCGAAGGTGCTGGACCGCTGCGTCATTTCCTCATGGGAAGACGTCATCACCTATTGCCGGACGACCATGGCCCACCGCAATACCGAGCAGTTCCGGGTCCTGTTCCTGGACCGCAAGAATGTCGTGATCGCCGATGAAGCCCAGGGCGAGGGGACGGTGGATCATGTGCCCGTCTATCCGCGGGAAATCGCACGGCGAGCGCTGGAATTGTCGGCCAGCGCATTGCTCTTGATCCACAACCATCCGTCCGGCGACCCGACACCCAGCCGGGCGGATATCGAGATGACCCGGAAGATCGTCGCGGCCTGCGGCGCGCTGGACATCATTATCCACGACCACATGATTATCGGGAAGGATCAGGACGTGTCGTTCCGGTCCTTGGGTCTGATGGACGATGCGCCCATGGCGTGACCGATCCTAGCTGATCGGGATCGGGTTATTGCCGCATTGCAACTGCGCTCCCACGCGGCCATCGGGGGTCAGGAACCGAAGAACGTTCAGACCGGACCAGAGGGTGATCGGCCGCTCCAGCGTATCGATGCCGGAGCCGATCACCGTGCCGGTTTCGCCGTCTTGAGAGGTATAGAGCGCGCCGATTTCGACCCCGTCGCTGCAAGTCAGGCGGGATTGGCCGGCACCGAACGGTCCGTCGTAATCCCACGTGCCCTCACATGTGGTGCCATTGGATATGCGGCCGAAGACGGTTCCGCTTTCCCAGCCACGCGCTTCGCCATCGAACCACAGTCCGTCTTCGCCGACGCAGGCGAGCACGCGGACGCAGTTGGCCTGATCGTACGGGATGTTGTCGCACGGTACGGCCTGATCCGCTGACTCCGGGTTGCGCGGTGGGTCAACCTGGGCTGCGACGGGTGACGCGCAGATTGCAGACAAAACGGCGATCGAGAAGCTCGGGCGCATGGCACGGGGTTTCCAGTTTTGATCGGCAAACGACTTCGCACAATATCTCGGAATAACGGATTTCTATCAAGGGCTTGATTGATAGGGGCCGGCAATTCCACCGAACGTCTCCTCCAGTGCCACGACCAGCTTCACAAGATCCGCGGCATAAAACCCAGCGGCGTTCAGACAGTTCGTCTCGAGCATCCTCAAGCCGTCATCGGTGCGGCACATATCCAGCACATAGGCCGGTGAATAGCCCGCGTTGACATCGACCAGATGCTGTCCGAAGGCCAGGGCGTCGTCGTCGATCTCGGCGCGGTATGTGACGCGCGTGCCCTCCTTGTAGAGTGAATGGGTGATGACCTCGCCCGCCACGGCCCAAAGGCGCCATTCCTTTCGAATACGGACGGGACGTGTGAGCATCACGTCCGTGTCGGGCCGCAGAGACCCATCCGGAATATCTGCCGGGTCGAGTGCTAAGACCTTTCTGGCGATTTTCAGAATTTCGTCAGCCGACTGGACCCGGCCCGGGACCGTCCTCTCGGTCAGACAGGCTCCGCCCGCTGCAGCTTCAGCGGTTCGGTCCGCATCAGGCGCAGGACATGGGCCATGTAGGGCTTTGGCGCATCTTCGGTGCGGATGGCGGCGTAGAGACGGCGGGTGAGGCCGGTCTCCGTCAGGGGCCGTGTGACGTAATCGCTGTTGTAGCGCACCTCGCGCACCACCCAGTCGGGCAGGACCGAGACCCCGCGATTGGAGGCGACCAACAGGAGGATCACGGCCGTTAGTTCCACTTGCCGGATCGTGGCCGGTTCGATCCCGGCGGGCATCAGCAGTTGCGAAAAGACATCGAGGCGCGGACGTTCGACCGGATAGGTGATCAGCGTTTCGCCGATGAAATCCCTGGCTTCGATATGGGATTGCTTCGCCAGCGGATGGGCGGCGGAGGCCAGAAAGACGGGTTCATAGTCGAAGAGAGGGGCGAATTCGACGCCGGGCAGGTCTTCGGGGTCGGAGGAGACGACCAGGTCGACATCTTCCTTCTGTAGGGCGGGGAGGGCCTGGAATTGCAGGCCGGGGCGGATGTCCACGTCCACCTCCGGCCAGGCGCGGCGGAATTGTTCCAGGACCGGGAAAAGCCATTCGAAGCAAGCGTGGCATTCGATGGCGATGTGCAAGCGACCGGTGCGGCCGGATTTGAGGCCCGCGAAATCCTGTTCCACGGCCTCGATTTGGGGCAGGACCTGATCGGCCAGGCGGAGCAGGCGCTGGCCCGCCGGGGTCAGCGTCATGGGCTTGGAACGGCGCATGAAGAGGTCCACACCGATCTGGCCCTCCAAATTCTTCACCTGGTGGCTGAGCGCCGATTGAGTGATGTTGAGCCGCTCGGCCGCGCGGGCCAAGCCGCCGCAATCGTGGATGGCCTTGATCGTGCGCAAATGACGGAATTCCAGGTGCAGCTTCATATCCGGCTCATGTCCGTGTTGAAGGTTATGAGGCTGTCTCACAAAAGTACGATCCGGCACAAGAGGGTTAAGGAGACTCGCCATGCCTGCCGTATCGTTCGAATTCTTCCCGCCCAAGACACTCCAGGGGTCATTCCGGCTGTGGGATTGCATCCGCGCCCTGGCACCGTTGGAGCCCGAATGGGTCAGTGTGACCTATGGGGCCGGCGGGTCCACACGAAAGCTGACACGGGAAGCCGTGGGCGCCATCGGCGGGGAGTTCGGGCTGCGGGTGGCTGGGCATCTGACCTGCGTGGACGCATCGCGCGCGGAAACTTTGGAAGTGGCCGAAGGGTTTCGGAAGGCGGGTGTCGAAGACATCGTGGCGCTGCGGGGCGATCCACCCAAAGGCGCGGACCGGTTCGAGCCCCATCCCGACGGGTTCCAGACATCGGTGGACTTGATAGAGGCGCTGGCCGGGCGTGGGTTCCGGGTGCGGGTCGGGGGTTATCCGGACGTGCATCCCGAAGCGGCGGATGCGGATGCCGACATCGCTTGGCTGAAGCGAAAGGTGGCAGCGGGCGCGTCGGAGATCGTGACGCAGTTCTTCTTCGAGGCGGACACGTTCCTACGCTACCGCGACCGCTGCGTGGCCGCCGGGATCGACGTACCCATCGTGCCGGGCATTCTGCCGGTGGAAAACTGGTCCAAGGCGCGGGGCTTTGCGGAAAGCTGCGGCGCGGTGATCCCGTCGGAGCTCGCTGCGGCCTTCGACGTGGCTGAGCGGGACGACCGCGCCGATCTCTTCGCGATCGCGCAAGCGGCGGAATTGGCCGATACGCTGGTGGAGGAAGGGTGCGAGCATCTGCACTTCTACACCTTGAACCGGCCGGACCTGACGCGGGATGTCTGCATCGCGTTGGGGGTCGAACCGAAGACGCCGCTCTCCCGGGTGGCGTGAGGATCGGCGGGCGGCTAGGCTCCGGCCAATGTTTGCAGAACGACTTGACGATCTGGCCAGCCGCGAAACGCTGCTTTCCATGTCCGGGCTGGCCTTCATGGAGGCGATCCGTGATGGCGCCTTGCCGCAGCCGCCCATCGCCCGGGTCCTGGATTACCGCGTAACCGAAGTGGCGGAGGGCCGCGTGGTCTTCACCGGCGCGCCGACCTTCGACCATACCAACCCGATGGGCACGGTCCATGGCGGCTGGTACGGAACTCTGCTGGATAGCTGTATGGCCTGCGCGGTCATGACCAAGGTTCCGCAGGGGTCCTATTACACCACACTCGAATACAAGGTGAATCTGGTGCGCAATCTGCCGCTGGGGACGGAGATCGAGGCGGTGGGCACGATTTCCCATGCGGGTCGGACCACCGGCGTCGCCGACGGCGTGATCCGCGGCGTGGCCGATGGGAGGCTCTATGCCACTGGATCGACGACCTGCCTGATCATGAAGGGCTGATACGGGCCGGTCCGATGATCCTACGAATAATCGGGCCTGGCTCTGCTCTAGCGGCCGCCTTGGGGACCGACTGTTTTACAAATTCACTGGTTTTATCACGGGCCCGTCAGCCCACGATCACGGGTCGTGAAGGCGGTGCGGACAGGATGCGTCAGTGTGCGTAAAAACACTAAAATTGCCCAATTCTCACGCTCCTGTGGGTTGAGGAGGTATCGGACCGAACTCATATTCGCCTCACCACAGCAGGCCCGCAACCAGCCTGTTTCAACCAGGCCCCAAAGCACACAACCGGGGCAACCGCACATGAAGGAACGAAGATTATGAAGACCATCATCACCTCCGCCGCGATCGCACTTTCGCTTCTGGCCGTTCCGGCCGCCGCTCAGCAGGTCCGTGGCCTGGAAGCTGCCATCGCGCATTTCAACAAAACGGAGGACGCTCCCAATGACCGGATTCAGATCCGCTCGTCGCGTCTGGACAGCATCAACAGGTCGTCCCGGACGTCCGATCTGAGCCGCGCCGCCCGCCGCGCCTTCGACATTAACAACAGGTCTGCCGAGACTTCGACCGAGCGCCGCGTTCTGCCCTCGGACACCGTCGGCAACCAAGGCTTCACCACCCAGCGGTCTGGCTCGCTGAGCCGCGCCGCCCGGATCGCCATCGACATCAACAACCGGTCGGCCGATACGTCGACCGAGCGCCGGATCATCACTCGCTAAGACCCCTGTCCGGGCGCGTTCTCCCCAAGCCCGCCCGGACCGCATCCCGAAGACGTCTCTCTCTCCCCGATTTCTGGATGCACCGAACCCCCGACGCCCGCCCCCGGCGCCGGGGGTTCCCTTTTTCTGCGGCCATGTCGACGACCGGTCAGGGGGTTTCGCCTGACCGCTGCAAACCGTAGGGTCTTCCTGCTTTCCCCAATTCTGCCCGGAGCTTGCCGATGGTGCCCCTCGACATATTGTCCGATCCGATCTGTCCATGGTGCCATATCGGAAAGACACTGCTGTTCCGCGCGCTGGAGAAGCATCCGGAGCATCCGTTTCAACTACAGTGGCATCCGTTCCAGTTGAACCCGGATATGCCGGCTGAGGGCATGGACCGGCGGGCTTATCTGGAGGGGAAGTTCGGCGGCAAGGACGGGGCCGTGCGCGCCTATGCGCCAGTGCTGGAAGCGGCCGAGGCAGCGGGGCTGAAGATCGATTTCGGCGCTATCGAGCGGACACCCAACACGCTCAATGCCCACCGGCTGATCCATTGGGCGGGTTTGGAGCAACGGCAGACCCGCGTGGTGCAGGCGCTCTTCGAGGGGTATTTCGAGAAGGGTCGGGATATCGGCGATGTGCCAACGCTGGTGGAGATCGGCGCGGGCACGGGCATGGAGGCGGAGATGCTGGAGCGGCTCTTCGCCACCGACTCCGACGCCGACGATATCCGCGCGCGCGACGCCCACGCGCGGGAGCGGGGCGTGACCGGCGTGCCGACCTTCGTCTTGGCGAACCAGCATGTGCTGCGGGGGGCCCAGCCCCCGGAATTGTGGGGGCAAGTGATCGAAGAGGTGTCGGCGCAATTGGCGAAACAACCAACGGAGGCGTCGGAGGACGGCGCGGCGGTTTGACATCGCCCGACGGCAGCGAAGTCGGGCAACGGACGGATCGGGGAAATTCGGGGGCTGTCGGCCTGCCCGATGGCGAGTCTGCGCCCAAGGAGATGCCGGGTCCGCGGGCCAGGGGGCCCATCGCAAAGCCGGCGCTGTCGCTGGTGGAGTTCGTGGCGCTAGTCGCGATGCTGTCGGCGACGGTGGCCTTTTCCATCGATGCGATGCTGCCCGCGCTGCCGGAGATCGGGCAGACGTTGTCCCCCGGCGCGCCCAACGCGGCGCAGCTGGTCGTTGTGGCTTTCGTCTTCGGGTTGGGGGTGGCGACGTTGTTCGCCGGGCCGCTCTCCGATGCGCTGGGGCGAAAGACGGTGATGCTGGGCGGCGCGGCGATCTACTGCTTTGGCGCCGCGGCCTCGGCCTTCGCGCCCAGCATCGAATGGCTGATCGCGGCACGGGTCTTGCAAGGGATCGGGGCCAGCGGGCCCCGCGTGGCGGCCCAGGCCATGATCCGTGATCTCTATATGGGTCGGGGCATGGCGAAGGTGACGAGCTTCGTGATGATGACCTTCACGCTTGTCCCCGCCATCGCGCCGCTCATCGGATCGTGGATCATCGCGGGCTTCGGCTGGCGCGGGATTTTCTGGGCTTTCGTCATGTTTGCCGCGATTTCGGGCCTCTGGCTTGCGGCGCGGCAGCCCGAAACACTGCCATCCGACCGGCGACGGCCGCTGCGGTTGAAGCCCTTGCGCGAGGCCGCCGCGGAGGTATTCGCGCACCCGAATGTGCGCCGTTCTATCCTGGTGCAGACCTTGGTTTTCGGCATGTTGTTTGCCACCATCATCAGTGTGCAGCCGGTCTATGACATCACCTTCGACCGGGCGGAGAGCTTCCCCTATTGGTTCGGGCTGGTGTCCCTTTTGGCGGGTTCGGCCAGCTTCCTGAACGCGCGGCTGGTGGAGCGGTTGGGGATGCTGTGGATCTTGCGCCGGGCGTTGGGCGTGCATCTGGTCTTCTCGGTCGTGCTTTCGGCGATGTGGGGGATCGGCGTGTTGCCGGACGCGGTGCAGTTCCCGCTCTTCATGCTTTGGCAGGTGGGGAGCTTCGCGTTGGCGGGCCTGACCATAGGGAACCTGGCGGCCATCGCCATGCTGCCCATGGGGCACATCGCGGGGATGGCATCGTCGATCATTTCGGCCGTGTCGACGGTCCTGGCGGTGATGATCGCGTCGGCCATCGGGTTGTCGTTCGACGGGACGCCTTTGCCGCTGATGGTCGGCGTGGGCGTCTGCGCGGGGCTGGCTTTGTGGTTGGCCAGGGGTCTGCGGGAGGAGTGAAGGGGGGGGGCGTTCTCTGGCGGACCCGCTACAAACCAGACCGGAACTAAGGCCAAAGGCCGCCGGTCCATCGCTGGACCGGCCCCGGACCGGCGATGAACCGGCTTGCAGCCAGTAGGTCAATGCTCGCCTGAGGCCAAAATCCCCTAACGCAGTTCTCTACGGCTACACGTTTGAGCGCACGACCTTCCCTGGGTTCATGATTCCATCGGGATCCAGGGCACGCTTGACCTGCCCCATAACATCCCAGGCGGGGCCGTGCTCTGCCTCCATGAGATGCAGCTTGCCGAAGCCCACGCCATGTTCACCCGTCGCTGTCCCACCCAAGTCTTGCGCATGGGCCACCATGGCATCGGACAGGCGTTTGGCTTCTGCCACTTCGCTGGGATCGTCGCGGTCGACCATCAGGATCGCATGGTAATTGCCGTCGCCCACATGGCCCAGGATCGGGCCGTCCAAGGGCGACGCGGCGATGTCGGCCTCGGCCCGGTCGATCGCGGTGCCCAATTCCGAGACCGGAACGCAGACATCGGTGACGATGGCCGTCATGCCCGGACGCGACGCGAGGATCGTGTGATACGCGCGGTGCCGCATGGTCCAGAGCCGGGTGCGCTCTTCGGCCTTGGTCGCCCATTCATAGCCGCTGCCGCCCGCTTCGGACGCGATATCGCCGAACCGGGCGGCCTCTTCGGCGACGGTGCTGTCCGAGCCATGGAATTCCAGCAGAAGGTGCGGCGTTTCCGGCAGACCTGCGCCATCCAGCTGGTTCAGAATCGCGACCGTGGCCCGGTCGACGAATTCGATCCGCGCGGGCGTCAGGCCCATCTGCCGCGCCAGCATGGTCGCGTCGATGGCGCTTTGGGTTGACGGGAACGCGCAGACGGCGGCGGCGATGGCTTCGGGCTGACCATGGAGCCGCAGCGTGAGTTCGGTAATCAGACCCAGCGTGCCCTCCGCGCCGACGAAAAGCGCAGTCAGATCGTAGCCCGCCGATGATTTGGCGGCCCGCGTACCGGTCCGGATGACCCGGCCGTCGGCCAGCACGACTTCCAGGCCCATCACATGGTCGCGCATGGTTCCGTAGCGCACTGCCGTCGTGCCCGACGCCCGGGTCGAGGCCATCCCACCCAGGGACGCATTCGCCCCCGGATCGACCGGAAACATCAGGCCCGTGGCACGCAATTCTTCGTTCAGGGCCTGC
>JBCDCS010000091.1:0-8974 GCA_039181205.1 Pseudomonadota bacterium | reverse complement strand
TCGACAGGGTGACAGGGCCGCTGGGCAAAGCGCGAAAGTCCATCAACCCTCCTGCTTCAGGGCCGATTCATGCCACTTGCGCAGCAGCAGATGCGACAGAAGCGACAACAGCCCGAAGATGAACACACCCATCGCCGCGATCAGCGACAGGGAGGCGAACATGCCCGCGATGTTCAAGCGGTACCCAGCCTCCTGAATGCGCCCGGCCAAGCCGATCCCGACACCGCCCGTGCCCGCGACCAGTTCCGCAACGACAGCACCGATCAGGCTGAGCCCCCCTGCGATGCGCAAACCGCCCAGGAAATACGGCAACGCCGACGGCAATTGCAGGAAGATCAACCGCTGCCACCGCGTCGCACCATAGATGCTGAACAAATCCCGCAGGTTCCGGTCGACCGAGTTCAGCCCCAGCGTGGTGGACGACAGAACCGGGAAAAACGCCACGATCCAGGCGCACATCAGCATCCCAGCAACCTTCGATTCCACATAGATAAAGATCAGCGGCGCGATGGCGACCACCGGCGTCACCTGCAAAATCACGGCATAGGGGTAAAGCGACAACTCCACCATGCGCGACTGGTTGAAAAGGATGGCCAGGCCCGCGCCGCCGATCACGGCGACAACCAAAGCCATCAACGTGATCCGACCCGTCAGGAAGGCCGCATCCGCCAGGTTGGACCAATTGGTCGTCAGGTAGTCCCAGACCCGGTCGGGCCCGGGCAGGATGAAATGGGGGATCTCGTTCCAGACCACGATCCGGTCCCAGAGCCAGATCATCAAAGCCATGACCAAGACCGGCAACAGATACCGCGCCGTCGACTCGATCCGGCGCCGGCGGGCCCGCCGCGCCTCTTGGGCGTCGACCACGGGCTCGTCCATGGGCCCGGTCAGCGGAGCATCGGTCATGCGGCCTCCATCGCCTGTTCCAGAGCCTTCGATGCCGCTCGGCAATGTCCGGCATATTCGGTCGATGTCCGGAAGTCTTCGTGTCGCGGATAAGGCGCGTCCACCCGAACCTCCTCGATCACCCGGCCCGGCCGCGCCGCCATCACCACGATCCGGTCAGACAGGAACACGCTCTCGAACACCGAATGAGTGACGAAAATCACCGTGCACCCGATCCGCGCCTGCATCTCCAGAAGGTCGTTGTTCAGCTTGAATCGCGTGATCTCATCCAGCGCCGCGAACGGCTCATCCATCAGGATCAGCTTCGGCTGCGTCACCATCGCCCGGGCGATGGACACCCGCATCTTCATGCCGCCCGACAATTCCCTCGGATACGACGTCTGGAACTTCTCCAACCCGACCAGCTTGAGAACATCCAGGATGTCGTCCTTCACCTCGGTGTAGGACTTTCCCTCCAACCGAAACGGCAGGAACACGTTCTGCGCAACCGTCGCCCAGGGCATCAGCGTCGGCTCCTGGAACACCACGCCCAGGTCACCGTCCTGCCGGTCCGCCGCCCAGGTGATCCGCCCCGATGTCGGCTCCGACAGCCCGGCGATCAGACGCAAAGCCGTCGATTTCCCGCAGCCGGACGGCCCGAGCAAGGAAATGAAATCCCCTTCTCGGACATTCAAGGACATGTCTTTCAATGCCTGAACATTTCCGGGGAACACCTTGTCCACGGCTTCGATGCGCAGCAGATCGGCACGGGTGTCGAAGGGGGCAACCTTCCGCATAAATCTCTCCGGGGGCCGCCCCTGTGGGACAGCCCCAAAGGCACCGAAATCAGTTGCTCTTGATGTCCATGCCGACCTTCTTGTTGGTGAAGTCCAGCGTATAAGACGCCTGCCAATCGATATCCCCTTCGATCACGCCCGCATCGACCATCTTCTGGAAGAAGTCGCCGATCACCTCATCGGTCATCGCGCCGATGCCCAGTTCCAGCGCCGCGCCGGAATCCACGATGCCTTCGTCGCGCATCATGTTCTTGGCGAAGTCGATCTTGTCTTGGGTCATGTCCACATTGGCTTCCAGGATCAGCGCGTCGGCGGCCGAGCTGTCACCGTAGAGGTAATTGTACCACCCCGTCAGCGACCCATCGACGAAGCATTCAACCACCTCGGGCGAGTTTTCGATCGTCGCCTGCATGGTCTCGATCGTCGTCGCATAAGACGAATACCCGTTATCCGCGATCAGGAAGACATTCGGCGTGATACCCGCTTCCTTCTGCACCAGATACGGCTCAGAGGAGAGATATCCCTGCATCGCCACCGACGTGTCCGCGATGAAAGGCGCCGGGTTGAACGTATAGGGCTGGCGCTGTTCGGCGGTGAACCCGTGCGCCGCGATCATCCACTGGTAGTAGCTCGAAAATCCGTTATCGCCGATCAGCAGCGTCCGCTCTTTCAGCTCCTCCCAGCTCTCCACGTCCGGATGCGCCACGATCACCTGGGGGTGCTTCTGGAAGATCGCCGCCACGGCGACGACGGGAATGTCCTCCTTAACGGCATTGAAGGCCTGCAGCATGTCGCCGCCCATATGGAACTGGATCCGGTCGGCCAGCATCAGCGCGCGGTTGTTCACCTGCGGCCCGCCCGACACGATCGTCACGTCCAGCCCGCACGCCTCATAGGTTCCATCGGCGACGGATTGGTAGAATCCGCCATGTTCGGCCTGGGCCAGCCAATTGGTGCCGAACGTGACCTCGGTCAGGTCTCCATCCGCGGCGGCAAGGCCGGGCAGGATGGCGAAGGCGGCGGCGATGGGTACGATTTTCGACATTTGGCAGACTCCCCTGGAATGCACGTTGGCATGACGCCCGATATCCTTGGTCTCCGCCGCCGGAAGGAAAGCGCCGGGCCCACGAAAGCTGCATCGGATCGCAGCAATCGCCTAGTCTTTGTGCAGACCGCGCAGGATTCGGGCAACTCTGTTAATGGGCCCTCTGGTTCTTTTCGGCCCCGTCGGGCAGGCAAAGCCATGACCGATGCCAAGACCGCGCTCATGCCCCAGGGAATCGCACCGCCCTTCGGGGCCTATTCCAGCGGCATTGCCACACAGGCCAGCGGGCTTATCGTGACGTCCGGCCAACTCGGCCTCGCCGCCGACGGAACTTGCCCGCCGGACATCACCGCCCAAGCAGAAATCTGCCTCGCCGCCATCGACGCCATCCTGCGGGAAGGCGGCGCGACCCGCGCCGACATCCTCCGGCTCAACGCCTATGTCACGCGGCGCGACGATTTCCCTGCATGGATGGCCGCCCGCGACCACTGGCTCGCCGATGTCACTGTCAAACCGGCCTCGACCTTGATGATCGTAACCGGCTTCACCCGGCCGGAATTCCTCGTGGAGGTAGAGGCGATCGCCCGCTGTCCCTGAGACACCGTCAAGCCCGATCGGCCACATCTCGACCAACCCAAAGCCCGCAAGACGACAACCAACACCCCATCTGGTCTTGTCGCAGAAACGCCGACGGTTCCAACCATCCTCGCGGCCCTACCGAACAGCATTCAGGGACGCCCCGCGGCAGAACCCAGACGCCTCCCTGGCGAATGCCGACTTGCCATCGTTCGACCAATATCCCCGCCATGCAGGTGTCCTCACGCCAAGTCATGCCGGAACCTGCACTCCAGGCAGATCTGGCTCGACCAAACCGACAGGCGACACTGCTGCCATCCGTCGCAACGGCTTCGCACAGAACCCAAATTCCAACTGAGTCACTCATTGAAGCAACGCGTCCCGACGAAAGGCCCAGATGCACCTCGGCGGTGATCCGATCTGAAGCGCCTCGCGCTCAAACTGAGGAACCGACCTAGCGGAACGTGCACGCGACCTCCGAACGCCGCGCCCGCGCATCACCCAATCCGACCCGGGTTCCGCCCGAGACTCGCTAGAAACCCCGCAGCAAAACCAGTGCTGGAGAGCTGACAGGGCTCGCGGTCGATCCGGATACCGCGGTGTATCGGTCCAGAAGCCGGTCGAGGACGGGGGCGGCGCTGAGCTCGGCCAGATCGCTCGTGCCCAGGATGGTCTCCGCCCTGTCCTGGAATTCCTCCAACTGGCGGTCGATGGGAAGGGTGGCGAACGCAGTGGGCAGGCCAAGCGCCCCTTCCATGACGGCGCGCAGGGGCGGGGTCCCCATCAATGTGAACCATTTCGTGCGGTCGGATTCCGGGCCCTCGGCCAGAACCGGCAACTCCCGCCGGGCGTTCAGCGCCAGCCGCATGGTGTCGTTCGTCTGACCGATGGCCTGCTCGAAGCTGCGGTCCAGATAGGCACGCTCGATCTGGTCGGGAAAGGTGGACAGCACGGTGTTCGGGGTGTCGAAATCACCGAATCCGAACGCCCGGGACAGATCGCGATACCGCTTGTCGGTCAGCCGGTTGGCCAGCGCGTCGGGCGACAACGTGCCTTCCTCCAGGACTTTCCGGATCAGGAACTTGCTGCCGATATCCTCGGACAGCCCGAACGCCCCCAGCGCCACCGACAGCAGGCGGAAATCGGAAACCAGCGCCTCGGGCGTGGTCACCGATCCGATGTTGTCGCGAAAATAGGCCAGGTCCCGCTGCAAGGTCGGTCCGGCGTCGAAGGCGGCCTTCTGCTGACCCAGGGTGGATTGCAGAAAGCGCCAGCCGGCCAACCCGCCGACGGGAACGAAGGGTTGAAACGTCACCGAGAATAGGCGGAGAGCAGTGCCGCCTCTTTCTTGCGCAACGGTCCGATCCGCCGCAGCGCCTGGTAGAACCGACCATCCGTCAAAAATTCCATGATCGCATCGATGGCGTCCCGATCCGACGGATCGACGAAGGCATGGCGCAAGGCGACAAGCGCATCTCGGGTACTTGGCAAACCTTCCGACGGCGCCAATTCACCGATCAGCATCATCTGGATCGCATGGGCCACTCGGCCGACGGGCGTGCTCGCTTGCCCGGGATCGATCGCATCGCGCAGCCGCAGCAATTGCGTGTCGGGCGTCAGAATCCGCAACCGGGCGCCGCGCCCGGCATTTTCCACGACCGCGCCGTTCAGAACGATGCGGTCGCCTGCGGGCATTTTGATCATCAGGCCGGCCATGATCAGACCCCCTGGGCCGAAAGGCCCGCCGCCAGCCGGGTATTGATCTCGATCAGGACGGCCGCATCGCCGCCATCGCGCAGAAGACGGGACGTCTCCCGATCGACGAAGCCCGCCAGGCTGATGATGGCCGCGCGCAGATCGGGCGACAGCGTGTTGTCATCATCGGCGCATTGCATGGCGGCGGCCTGCCAGAGACGCCGGTTGTCGTGCAGAACACGTACGCGGGAGGTCGGGGCGGAAGTGGTATCCGAAAACACGGATCGAAGACGGCGGGTGATGGTTGCGAAAACACGCGCCTCGGCCCGTCCGGGCGATGTCAGCGCGGGGTCCAGCGCCGCATAGGCAGAGGAAGCCTGGGCATATCCCATGATGAAGTCTCACTTTCAGCGAGATCCGCCATCGGGCGGATCCGGCGCCGGGCGCCGGGGGTGGGAATGTCCGTCCCCGGCAGATGGCCGGGGACGGGCGAGATCATAAGATCAGCGGAACAGCGACAGGATCGACTGCGGCGCCTGGTTCGCGATGGACAGCGATTGGGTCGCCAGCTGCTGCTGCACCTGCAATGCCTGCAGACGGGCGGACGCCTCCTCCATATTGGCATCCACCAGCGCGCCGATGCCCGACTTCAGGCTATCGCTCAGCTTGCCGACGAATTCGGACTGGGTCTCGATCCGGCCCTGGGCCGAACCGAAGGCCGCGGCCGCGTCGATGGCATTATTGATCATGCCTTCAATCACGGACAGACCGTTTTCAGCCCCGGCGCTGTCGGTCACGTCAATGTCTTCCAGACCGGCAAGCACGCCAGATCCGCGGGACGTCTCGAGCGAAACGGCAATCCCATCGGTATTGGTGTTGTTCGTCACGATGAGGGTGTCAGCCGTCGTCAGGTCCAGATCGAAATCCGTGTCCGAGATGCCGGCTTCCTGCAGGGCGTTCTTCAGCCCGGTGGCAACGGAGCTTGCCGTGTCATCCTCACGCACCCGGTAGGTCCCTTCGATGTTCCCGATCGTCAGCGTGAGCGCATCGCCAACCACAAGGCCAGCGCCGTTCGCCGTATCGACGCCCGCCGTGCTCGCCTTCAGGGCCGAGCTTCCCGCTGCACCGGCACTGGCATCAAGAAAGGCGAAACCAGTGATCGACACGGCATCCGCGCCACCACTGGCAGCCAGGGACGCAACAGACGCAGCACCCGTACCTGCACCAGCGGAGATATCGGTGCCCGCCGTCGTCGACAGGTTTTGCCCATCAACACCAATCGAGCTGGCCTGGACACCATCGGAAGACCGATCCAGCGACGACAGGATATCGATGCCGACATTGCCGTTCGTATTGAACCCGGTCGTCGATCCGTCAACGAGGTTCAGGCCGTTGAACTGGGCCGCGCCGACGACCGATTTGATCTGGTCGGTCAAGGCGCCGATATCGGTCTGGATCTTGGCGCGGTCGACGTTTTCTTCCTGGGCGGCGACGATCTTGCCTTTGATTTCCGTCAGAAGGTCGGTGACAGTCTCCGACGCGTTACGCGCCACGGTGACGGTCGATTCGCCCAAGTTGAGGCTGTCGGAAATGGCTTTGAAGCCCTTCACGTCGCTGTCCATCTGCTTGGAAATGGCCCAGATGGCCGCGTTGTCCTTGGCAGTCGACACCGACTTACCGGTGGAGATTTCGGACTGAGTCATCCCCAGGCTCTTGTTGATCGATTGCAGCGTCTGCAGCGCCACCATGGCACTGTTGTTGGTCAGAATGCTGGACATGGATTTACCTTTCATGTGCCCGCTTCGCAGGCGAGTGATGTCCGCGCATCGGCGGACGACATGACATTCTGCCTTCGGGGTCGATCCCCGCGATTGCCGTTCTCGGCCCGGCCTGCACTAGGGGGCATGCCTTAAGCGGACCTTAAGCCGCCGGTCCCGAATAGTTCGGATTCGACACGTTCTGTCTTTGTTTACCCATCGGAAGTTGCCGGATGCCCCCCACCCCCTCATGCAACCGCTTTTGGGCGCCCCCCCATCCGCGCTATCATCGACCCACCCCGTGACGGAGTCGCCGATGCCCCTGACCGCCCCCTATGCGCCCGCCGACGAAGCGCTCATTCCGACGCTGATGCCCTATGCGACCCCGTCGCTGAAGGCGCAGACCCAAGCCACCAAACTCATCGAAGCCATCCGCGCCGCGCGCACCCGCATCGGCGGGCTCGAAGACTTCCTGCGCGATTACGACCTCAGCACCCGCGAAGGCCTGGCCCTCATGGCCATGGCCGAAGCGTTGCTGCGCGTCCCCGATGCCGCCACCCAGGACGCGCTCATTGCCGATAAGATCGGCGCGGGCGATTGGGACGGGCACGACCCATCGGATGCCTGGCTGGTCTCGGCGGCGACCTGGGGCCTGGGGCTCTCCAACAAGCTGCTCCGGCCCGGCGACACCGTCCCGGGCGTGATTACCGGCCTCACCCGTCGCATCGGCGCCCCCGCCGTCCGCCAGGGCGTGCGCCAGGCCATGCGCTTCATGGGCCACCAATTCGTCCTGGGCGAAACCATCGGCGATGCGCTGGCCCGCGCCCGCGACGACGAGGTGAAGGGCATCCGCCACAGCTATGACATGCTGGGCGAAGGCGCGATGACCACGGCCGACGCCACCCGCTACGCCAAGGCCTATGCCGACGCGATCGAGGCCATCGGCCGCTCCGCCGGCAACCGCCCGCTGCCCGACCGCCCCGGCATCTCGGTCAAGCTCTCCGCGCTCCATCCCCGGTACGAACCGCGCAACCGGGACGCCGTGCTGACGGAACTGACCCCCGTCCTGCGCGACCTGATGGAACAGGCCAAGGCCTACGACCTGAACTTCACCGTCGATGCCGAGGAACAGGAGCGTCTCGCCCTCTCCCTCGATGTCATCGAAGCCGCCTGCGATGACGGCATCCTGGACGGCTGGGATGGCTTCGGCCTCGCCATCCAAGGCTACGCCAAACGTGCCGCCGCCGTGATCGACTGGGCGGGGGAGCTGGCCAAGCAACACGGCCAGACACTCATGGTCCGCCTCGTCAAAGGCGCCTATTGGGACACCGAGGTCAAACACGCCCAGGTCGAAGGTCAGAACGACTACCCCGTCTTCACCCGCAAGGCCGTCACCGACCTGAACTACCTCCATTGCGCCGAAAAGATGCTGGCCCTGCGCCCTCATCTCTATCCGCAATTCGCCACCCATAACGCGCTCACCATTGCCCAGATCACCGAACTGGCCGGCGATACCGATGGCTACGAATTCCAGCGCCTCCACGGCATGGGCGAGGCGCTCTACGACGCCGCCACGAAACAGACCGGCATCCCCATCCGCATCTATGCACCCGTCGGCGGGCACCGGGATCTGCTAGCCTATCTGGTGCGCCGCCTCTTGGAAAACGGCGCCTCCACCTCATTCGTGGCCATGGCAGGCGACAAAGACGTGCCGATCCGCGATGTCCTCGCCATCCCGGACGACCTGGCCTCGCATCCGCGCCACCGAAACATTCCGCTGCCGAAGGACATGTTCGGACTGCGCCGCAACTCCACCGGCTTCACCTTCGGCGACCGGCCCGCCCTCTCCAAACTGCTCCGCGGAATGAAGACCGCGCCCGAAGCACCGCTGCCGGAGTCCATCGACCCAGACGTCGCCATGCAGCGCGCCGCCAAGGCGTTCCCGGCTTGGGCGGCGACCCCCGTCACCGACCGCGCCGCCGCACTCCGCCGCGCCGCCGACGCGCTGGAAGCCAACCGGCCCGCCCTCATGGCCACCCTCGCGCGGGAGGCCGGAAAGACGCTCGACGACGGCATCGCCGAAATCCGCGAAGCCATCGATTTCCTCCGCTATTACGCCGATGAGGCGGAAACCCTGTGCAAGCCGCGCGTCCTGCCCGGCCCCACGGGCGAGCGGAACGAATGGCACGCGGGCGGCCGCGGGGCCTGGGTCACCATCG
>JBCDCS010000090.1:0-8987 GCA_039181205.1 Pseudomonadota bacterium | reverse complement strand
CGCGTGTGACGCAATATCTCGATTTCGAAAAGCCGCTGTCCGAAATCGAGGGCAAGGCCGAAGAACTGCGCGCGATGGCCCGCGCGGATGACGCCGTCGACCTGGAAAAGGAAGCCGGTGCCTTGGACGCCAAGGCCAAGGACATGCTTTCGAACCTCTATAAGAGCCTGACACCCTGGCAAAAAGCCCAGGTGGCCCGCCATGGCGACCGACCCCATTGCAAAGACTATATCGAGGCGCTTTTCACCGATTGGACCCCCTTGGCCGGTGACCGGAACTTCGCCGACGACCATGCCGTGATGGGGGGGCTCGCCCGGCTTGAGGATCGGCCGGTCATGGTGATCGGGCACGAAAAGGGCCACGATACTCGCACGCGCATCGACCGGAACTTCGGCATGGCCCGGCCCGAAGGCTACCGCAAAGCCATTCGGTTGATGGCGATGGCCGACCGGTTCGGCTTGCCCGTGATCACCTTGATCGATACGCCGGGCGCCTATCCTGGCAAGGGCGCCGAGGAACGGGGACAATCCGAAGCCATCGCCCGTTCCACCCAAGCCTGCCTGCGGCTGGGCGTACCGCTGGTCAGCGTCGTGATCGGCGAAGGCGGATCGGGCGGTGCCGTGGCTTTCGCGACGGCGAACCGGGTCGCGATGTTGGAGCACTCGATCTATTCTGTCATCTCGCCCGAAGGCTGCGCCTCGATCCTCTGGAAGGATGCCGAAAAGATGCGCGAGGCCGCCGAGGCCCTCCGCCTGACGGCCCAGGATCTGCTGAAGCTAGGCGTCATCGACCATATCGTGCCGGAGCCCGTGGGCGGCGCCCATCGTGACCGCGCGACGGCGATCAAGTCGGTCGGTGCCGCGATCAAGAGCATGTTGGGCTGGTTCGACGGCAAGACGCCGGACGCAATCCGGGATGAACGCCGGGCGAAATTCCTGGACATGGGCTCCAAAGGCTTGGCGGCCTAAGGGGCTGATTGCCCTTGGCTTGGTCGCCTGGGCCACAACCGTTTCGGAGCATGCCGCGACGCTCGCCGCGTCCCTCGACAACCAGCCACCCATTGGGCACAGACAGGGCATGTGGCCCCGAACCCGAGCCCTCTCCGTCCATCTGTTGACCGCAAGTGGGGCGGTCTTCGCCATGTTCTCGCTTCTGGCGGCCGTGGAAAGCGCTTGGTCGCTCATGTTCCTGTGGCTGCTCATGGCGCTGGTCGTGGACGGCATCGACGGGCCGCTGGCCCGGCGCTGGAATGTGACGCTCTATGCCGCCCGCTTCAACGGGGTGCTGCTCGACCTGATCATCGATTACCTGACCTACGTCTTCATCCCGATCTACGCCCTCTATTCCAGCGGATTGGTCCCCGGCTGGGCGGGATGGGGCATTCTGATCGTGGTGCCCTTCGCCAGCGCGCTCTATTTCTGCGACACGCAAATGAAGACCCAAGATGGCAGTTTCGAGGGCTTCCCAGGCTGCTGGAACATGGTGGCCTTGGTGGTCTTCATCCTGGAACCCAACCCCTGGCTCACGCTCACGGTCGCCACCCTGCTCTCGATCGCGATGTTCCTGCCGCTCCGCTTCGTGCACCCCGTGCGAACCGCCCAATGGCGCCCGGTCACGCTGGCGATTACGGCGGGCTGGCTCGGCCTCGCTTTCATGGCGGCCTGGGGCGAGTTCGGCCTCGGCGAAACCCTCGGATGGCTCTTCGCCATCCTCTCCACCTATCTCCTGTTGGCGGGATTGTTTCAGCAGGCGCTCAACACCTTCTTCGGCGGCATGCGCCCCCGCTGACAGGTGTCATCGGCAGGTCAAAGAACCGGTTCACCGGCCTCGGCTAAGACGTCAAAGATCGATAGACCCATCCGGGTTCTCGATCACGCCATCCGGTAGCGGCTCTTTGCGGCGGATGATGATATCGCCATTGGGCAGGATTTCCGGCGCGTGATAAGCATTCAGATCGCCGATTGCCTCACCCAACTGGGCTTGCAGGCTCTCAAGCAGGGGCCGGGCCTCTTCGGCCAAGTTCCCCAGATCGCGAAGCGCTGGTTCCATCTCCTGCATGAAGCCATCCATGAACAGTTTCAGGCCCTGCTCCATGAGCGATGAACCGTCGGACTCGATATCGGACTCCTGCGCGAAGGCCGGTAGGGCAAGGAAGGGAAGGATCAAAATCGCTCTCATAGCTCAAAAGTGGGCAGGCTCCGGCGCCAGGTCAAGGATCACCGGGAAATGGTCCGAGGCATCCAGCAAGGCATCGCGCAAGATCGGGTCCGCCGCGGCTTCCGGGTCGTCGAACGGATGCAGGATGCGCCAAGACGCCCGCTCGCGCAGCCCATCCGACACCATTGCAAAATCCAGTAGCGCGTTCAGATACCGCTTGTTCGTGTCGTCCCAGAACCTTGCTGTGGACGGCATGGCCGCGCCGATGCGCGGCACCTTCGCCGCCGGATCGTGCAGCGCCAGAGACCCTTCGCCCAGCACGATCTCCAGACCGGACCGGCCGAACAGCGTCTCGAACCGATCCAGCCCCGGCCCGTCGTTGAAATCGCCCGCGACGATAAGGTTCCGTCCCTCGATCAGTCGCTCCTCGACCCGATGGCGCAGCCAGATGCACTGCCCCAGCTGTTTTCGGCGGCTCAAGATGCTCTTTCGAAGGACCTCCTCGCCATCGCCTTCGTTATGCGGAACCTTGGCCTTGGCATGGACGCCAATCAGGTGCAGTGGTCCCACGGGCGTCTCCAGATCCAACTCCAAAGGTGGCTTCGACCAAACCAATCGTTCGGCTCGCAGATCGACGTCCAAATCCATCTCCAGCACGCCGTCGAAACGGGGCGCTTTGACGCTCTCGCCTGGCGCATGGCCGGGCGTCACCCGCTCGGGATCGAACATCAACGCGATCTCCTGCCGGGTGTCGTTCCCGAAGCCGATCACGGTCTTCGTCAGCCGAAGCCCACCCCATTCGGCGAAGGTTTCCAGCGCGACCCGGGTGGACCGACGATGGCTGTCATCGGGCGCCTCGATAATCAAAACCGCGTCGGCATCGATCCAGCGGAGCACGCCCGCAATCGCAGCGGCCTGCTGTTCTTTGGTGACGTTATAGCGCGCCGACCATTCGCCATTTTCCAAGACGGACCCGTCGTCGCCGAACAACCGGTCGAACCACTCGATATTCCAGGTGGCCAGCCGGAAGGTCACGCCGTCCCGGCTTGGATGTTTTCCCAGGCGCGGTTCACGGCCACCAGGCGCTTTTCGGCCAGCTTCACGGCCTCTTCCGGCAGCCCGCGCGCCATCAAACGGTCGGGATGGGTTTCCCGCACGGCCTGGCGCCAGGCCGCGCGGATGTCTTCCATGGGGGTGTCGGGCGTTACACCCAGCACTTCGTAGCAATCGGGCTCCGTCCCCGTGAACCGGGCGCGCAGGCTGCGGAATTCCCGGTCGGACAGGGTGAAGATCTCGGCCACGCGGAACAGGAAGTCGTTCTCGGCGGGGTGATAGCGGCCGTCCGCCATCGCGATATGGAAAAGCCCCTCCATCAGGTCCCGAAGCACCTCCGCATCGTCGTCGAACATGGCTTTGATCCGGGCGGCATATTCCTCGAACCCGGCCACGTCGGTGCGGGCCATGTCGAAGACCTTCGCGGCATGATCCATGTCGGAGGCCGGGATGGTGAAGACCTCCCGGAAGGCCATCACCTCATCACGGGTCACCTGGCCATCGGCCTTGGCCATTTTCGCCCCCAACGCGATCACTGCGATGGTGAACGCAATCGACCGCTCCGGCGGCGATTTCAGCCGGTCGAAGATGGCGCCCAGAGCTTCGCCTGGGCGGAGGCGGTCAAGCGCCTTGCGGATGCTTGTCCAGAGGCTCATGGCGCCAACCTATCTGGCCCTAGCGCGCTGTTAAAGCGGCGAGAACGGCGATTTCGCAGAGCTGCTGACAGGCGCCCAGCACGTCCCCGGTCTGGCCTCCGATCTTGGCACGGGCCAGCAGACCAAGGCCTAAGGCCGTAGCGCCGGCCAGGCCTGCCGCCAGCAAGGCGGCGGCTGGACCCAGCAGCAGAAGCGCCAAGGCTCCTAACCCGAGCCCGACTAGAACGGATCGGCTGGAAGGTCTCCCTACACTGTTCGCCAAGCCGTCCGCTCGCGCGGGCGGCAGCCAGCGCATCATAACGGCCATGGGCGCGCGGGACGCCGCACCAGACGCGACGAGCACCCAGATCAGCCCCCCATTCTCCAAAGCCGCCGTGATCAGCGCCCAGCGGGCGACCAGCGACAGGACCAGAGCGATCACGCCATAGGTGCCGATGCGGCTGTCGCGCATGATCTCCAGCCGGCGTTCCTTGTCGAACCCGCCCCAGAAACCGTCCGCCAGATCGGCCAAACCGTCCTCGTGCAGCGCGCCAGTGACGACAATCGACGCGGCCAGGGCCAATCCGGCGGCCAGCCCCGTCTGCAACCCGAGGGCCAAGGCCACCGTGCCGACAATGCCCGCGATCAAACCGACTAACGCCCCGACCAAGGGCCAGGCCCACGCCGCCCGGGCCGCCTCCGCTGTCGGCTTGCCCTGCACCGGCAGCCGCGTCAGCAGTATGGCGGCAGAGACCAGGTCAGACTTCAAAGACATGTCGCACCGCGTCAGTAGGGGGCCGTTTCGTCGCATAGCCGCCCGGTCCCATGCGGTAAAGACAAGGGAACGAAGACGCCAAGGACCCCAATGCACGACCACGCCGCGATCCGCGCCCGCCTGTCCGACCTGCCCGCTGCCGACCCAATTGCTATCGATGCCGCCCAGGCCCGGAACGGCCAACTGACCAAGCCGCCCGGGGCCCTGGGCCGCCTGGAGGAGTTGGCGATATGGTATGCGGGCTGGCGGGGCGACCCGCGGCCACGGATCGCATCGCCCCATGTGCTGGTCTTCGCGGGCAACCATGGCGTGACGGCCCAAGGTGTCAGCGCGTTCCCGGCCGAGGTCACTACCCAGATGGTCGCCAATTTCCAGGCCGGTGGGGCGGCGATCAACCAGCTTTCCGGTTTGGCGGGGGCCCGGATGGATGTGCATCCTTTGTCGTTGGACACTCCAACGGCCGATTTCACCCAAGGCCCCGCCATGACCGAGGCCGAGATGTGCGCTGCCTTCGCCACCGGCTTCGACGTGGTCTCTCCCGAGGCCGATCTGGTCGTGACCGGCGAGATGGGCATCGGCAACACGACCTCGGCCGCCGCCATCGCCGCAGCTTTGCTCGGCGGCGATGATTGGGCCGGGCGCGGCACCGGCGTCGATGATGCCGGGCTCGCTCGCAAGCGGGCTGCGATCGCCGCCGGTCTGGCCGCTAACTCTGGTCGCACCGGCCTGGAGGTCCTGACCGCACTCGGCGGCCGCGAGCTTGCGGCCATGGCCGGGGCCATTTTCGGCGCGCGCGCGCATCGAATTCCCGTGATCCTGGATGGGTTCATCTGCTCGGCAGCTGCCCTCTGCCTGCATGCCGAAAACCCAGGCAGCTTGGACCATTGCGTGGCCGGGCACCTATCAGCCGAAGGCGCCCACGACCGGATGCTCGCGGCCTTGGACAAGACACCGCTGCTGCAATTGGGTCTCCGGCTCGGCGAAGGCTCCGGCGCGGCCCTGGCGATCCAGGTGCTGAAAGGTGCATTGGCCTGCCATTCGGATATGGCCACCTTCGCTGAAGCAGACGTCGCGGACGGCTAGTAATCAGCTCAGGGGACTTCGGGTCGCTCCACCCCGGACCGGAAGCAAGCCCGCAGGGCGCCGGTCCATCGCCGGGCCGCCCCCCGGCACGGCGATCTGGCTCGTGTTAGCACGTAGCTTTGAGCTTCTTCGGATGTGGCAGCCATAAAGTGCCATAGAAGACCCGTCGGATCGCCGCTCCGCGGCCCGTCACTAGACCGACTTGCGCTTTCGAGTGCCACCGTCTGGTCGGTATCAAGTCTCCACACAGGCGCACGCTTCCCTCTAAATCAAACCTTCATGTGCAAACCTGACGTCAAGCATGGATCAGACGTAGATCAGACGCCCATTTCGCGACAATTGCGGCAGGTCCCCCAACAACCCTACTCCACCGGCAAATCCCGCCGCGCCACCATGGCTGAGAGCGCATCGGCGACGATTTTCGTCTCCGCCCCGCCGGTCACGCCGCCCACGCCCACCCGACGCCCGATGCGCCACCACATGCCGGGCACCCAGGCGCGGCCCAGGGGCTCCTTCAACCGGATCAGAAACCCGTTCGACGGTTTGAACGTGAAAAGCGCCCGGTCAATCGAGTCGATGACTTCCAATGGCGCCACCGGCGTCCCGTCCGCCTGAAAGAGACCCTTCTCGCTCAGCACCAGCGACACCGCGCTGCCCGTCCACCCTCGGATCGCGAGCACGAGAGCCACGGCGCCCGACCCAAGCAGGAACGCCCGCCAGCCCAAGGCCTCGGGCGGATGGGCCATCCCGATCCATAGCAAGATCAGCCCCAGCAAGCCTTGGGTCAGCAACCCGAACACCCGGCGGGCGGGCGAGGGGGCCAATTCGAAACGATCTTCCTCCATGCCGCCGCCCATAGCTGCCCGCGCCCCTGCGGACAACGGCCGTGCGCCCCCGCACAGCCCCCGGCCTTGCCCAAGCCGCCTGTGCGCCCCAGGTCTCCGCCAAAAGGAGAGCCACATGTCTATCCGCCCTGTCTTGGAAACCCGGACCGCGCAGCCCACGATGGAGGGCGCAGGCGTCCACCTGCACCGCGCCTTTGGCTTTGCCGACCCGTCGGAGCAGGACCCCTTCCTGCTGTTCGACGACTTCCGCAACGACGACCCGGCCCGCTATGCCGCGGGCTTCCCCTGGCACCCCCATCGCGGCATTGAGACGATCACCTATGTCCTGGAAGGCGAAGTCGCCCATGCCGACAGCCTGGGAAATGCCGGGACGCTCGGCCCTGGATCGGTGCAATGGATGACCGCCGGATCGGGCATTCTTCACCAGGAGATGCCCAAGGGTGATAATCACGGCCGCATGCACGGCTTCCAACTCTGGGCGAACCTGCCGAGCGATCTGAAGATGACGGCGCCGCGCTACCAGGACATCTCGGGCGCCGACATACCGTCGGTCACCGATGATGACGGCACGGTCGTGCGCGTGGTCACCGGCGAATTCTGGGGCGTCAAAGGCCCCGTCGATGGGATCGCCGCCGACCCGCAATATCTGGATATCAGCCTGCCACCGGGCCGGGCGCGGCGCTTCAAGGTCGACACCTACCGCTCGACCTTCGCCTATATCTTTGCGGGCGCGGCCGATTTTACCGGGGCATCGACCCCGCAGGGCGTGCTCTTGGAAAAGGAAGTCGCGGGGCAGGAAGTCAATATCCGCGACCTGTCCGGAGATCGCACCCTTGTGCGGTTCGACAGCGGCGATGAGATCGCCGTCCGGGCCGGGCCAGAGGGTGCCCGCTTCCTGCTGATCTCCGGCGCGCCGCTGCGTGAGCCGGTCGCTTGGCACGGACCCATCGTGATGAACACCCAGGCTGAGCTACAGCAGGCCGTGCGAGACTTGCGGAACGGGACATTCATCCGTCCGGCCCACTGACGTTTCGTCATGTGGTGAACCGAGACAGATCCCGTTGCCTACAAGTCCTGGGCGATCTGCTCTGCCAGTTGCGTCCAGGCCGCTTCGTGGGCGTTGATGATTGCAGTATAGCTGGTGCCGCCCACCGGCGCGGTGATCGAAAACGTCTCTACCCGACCGCCACCCGTCTCCAGGCCCAGCGCATAGGTGCCCGTGAAGCTCAGTATTCCGCCAAGCTGGACGATCATATCCTCAACGAAGACCGAGACCTCCACATCCGGAAAGCCGCTCAGCGGCCACGGCTCCGCGGCGACCTGAGCATCGGTGATCACGTTTAGATGGCGGGTCAGGCTGGCTTGCAGCGCGCGATCCGGCAGATCGGCCCAGAGACGGTCCGTATCCGTGACCAGTGACCCATCGGCCTGCTGAATGGGGATTTCCTGGTTGATCGCGTATTCGGGGATCGAAACCTCGTTGATCTGCACCGTATTCGCTCGGGCATTGACCCGCAGCTCCGACTCGAAGGTGGGCGGCGCGAAATACTGCGTACTGCCGCAGGCGGCCAAGGTGAGGGTCAGAAACAAGAGTGGCAGGCGCATCGGCTATCGTCCGAGGATCAGGGATTGGGGATTGCGCTCGACCGTGCGCGACAGCGAAGAGACGTCTTCGGCCGCCCGGGTCACGGCGCGCAAGGCGGCGAAGAGTTCCTGATTGACCCGGCTATCCTCGCTATAGGCTGACAGCACGCTGCCGGCCTGGCCAATCAGGGTCTGCAGGCGCGCCACCAGCGCCGGGAGGTCCTCGGCGGTCAACTGGATGCTGTCCGCGGCGCGAGAGGCGGAGCGGAGCGTGGTGTTCAGATTGTCCAATGTGCCGCCGGTGCGGATAGTTTCGATGGTCAGCCGCAACTCTTCCAAAGTCTCGGATAGGACGACGGGGACATCCCCCGCCTCGTCCGACGACAGGAACGCATCAGCGGTGCGCATCAGATCGGTTGTGGATGTCACCAGCTCGTCCAAGGCCAGGGCGTTCGCTTTGTCGGTCAGGTCGGTTAAGCCTGAGGCCAGAACCTCGGCCTGATCCAAGACGCGCTGTGCGGAGTTCGACAGTTCCGGCAGACCTTCGGTCCCGTCGGCTAGGGAGGTCGCGGCGGCGGCGGCGGCTTCCAAGGCTTGGGTCAGTCGTGCAGCGGCGTCTTCCGCGATCAATTGTCGGGTGATCGCGCTGATATCGTCGCTGACCGTGGTCATGCCTGCGATCAGCCGCTGCACCTCTGGTCCACCGACCAGGGCGCGGCCGTCTTCCAGCAGCCCCAGCGCCTCGGCCGGCAGGGCCTGGGTCTCGGCAGAGGCCAGGAAAGTCTCCGCTGCGCCCACGACATTGCCAATGGCAAGTCGCAGATCGTCCAGATCAGCCGTGCCCGCCGCCACGTT
>JBCDCS010000089.1:0-9039 GCA_039181205.1 Pseudomonadota bacterium | reverse complement strand
GCGTTGTGCATAACTCGCGAGGTCACATCCGCCTAACGTCGCCTACATGGTTATTCGTAAACGAAAAATGGATCACGCAGATGTCCAAAGTAAAAGCCGCACTCGCAATCATCGCTACCGCTCTCCTGGCGGGCGCAACCACAGTCGCCGTCACGGCCCATGAGCAGGAAAACACGAAATTCCCCCATGAGCGCATGATGGAAATCCGCAAGGCCATGGGCGGCACATCGATCTGATCGCCCCCGAGCGAGGTCTATTCCTCGCCCTCCATCTTTGCCCTGAGCGCCGCCAAGGCGGCGAAGGGCTTGGCCGCTTCGTCCTTCAGCGGCTCGGCCCCGGGCGGGGCAGAGACCAAGTCGATCTCCTCCGCGCCGTCGGCGCGCGGAAAGGCCGGAATGGCCAGGGCAAGTGCCTCCTCCAGCACATCGCCTAGGTCGAGCATCGTGGGCAAAACCTCGACGGTATCGTCTTCCGGCATCTCCATCTCTTCGGCCTCCGGTTCTTCCAGATCCGGAGTGTAGCGGCGCGAGATCGACTCCTCGATCCGGGTCGTGACCGGCTCGGTGGTCACCCGGCAGGGCTGCACCACGGTCGCGCCCAGCGTCCCGGCCAAAGTCCAATCCCGACCGGGCCCTGGGGTCAGCGTCGCTTCCAGCCGAACCTTGCGGAACGCATCCACATCCAGCCGGTCGGCCAAGGCTTCCAGTTGCCCTTCGTCGGGCACAAGGCGGACGATGGTCTGTTTTCGCTGGGGCAGATCGGCCAGACGGAGGGGATGGGACAGGATCGGCTTCATTTGCGGCACCGGTGGCACGGACAGTCGCGCCCTTGATGGGCGCGGGACGGGCAGATAAGCCATAGGTCGAAATCGCCCCGCCATGCAACGGGGCCCGGGGATACGACAAAGAGAGGAGCGACGATGGTACGCTTCACCCGCATGGGCCTCGTCCTGGTCTTGACGTTCGGATTGGCCGGCTGTTCCGCGACCTTCCGCAACTACGGCTACGTGCCCCCGACCGAAGACCTGGAAGCGATCATCGTCGGCGTGGACACCCAATCCAGCGTGGAAGCCAGCGTTGGGCGGCCGTCCACCGGCGGGCTGGTTCAGGACGACACCTGGTACTACGTCCAAAGCCAGACGCGTCGTTTCGGGCCGGGACCGGAACGCACGATCGATCGTAGGCTGGTTGCCATCAGCTTCATCGGGGAAGAACGGACCGTCGCCAATATCGAACAGTTCGGGCTGGAACGGGGTCGGGTGGTGTCGCTGTCCCGCCGCGTGACCGATACCTCGATTCAGAACTTTGGCCTGATCCAGCAAATCCTTCGCAACTTCGGCCGCTTGGATGTGGGCAATATCTTGGCGGGCGACGATGGCTGACCGACCGGACCCGCTGTTGCGCGCCGCGGATATCGCGGCCATGGCGGGTCTGGCGAAAACCCATTTCCTCAATCCCAAGGCCCGGCGGCTGAACAAGTCGCTGGGCGATGCCACCGGCATGACTGGGCTGGGCATCCATTTGATCGAAGTGCAGCCGGGCGATGTGACGACCGAACACCATGTCCACCACCACGAGGATGAGGCGGTCTTCATCCTGTCGGGTACGGCCGACGCCTACATCGGGGATCGGGTGGAATCCCTAGGGCCGGGGGATTTCCTGGGCTATGCCGCGGGCGGGGAAGCCCATTCCTTGGTCGCCACCGGGGATGAGCCGCTGCGATGTCTGGTCGTGGGGCAGCGGCTGGACCACGATGTGGCGGATTACCCACGCAAGCGGAAGCGTATCTTTCGCAATGTCGGCCAGCCCTGGACGCTGGTGGATCACGACGCGCTGGAAAGCGTGGTGGCCAGGGCAAAAAAGTAAAGCAAGCCAGAGCTGGCCTGACGCACAAGTCGCGATCCCTGGAGGGCCGTCAGGCCGGAGATTACCCTTCCGGTTCGAAATTCAGCGCGACGCCGTTGATGCAGTAGCGCAGGCCGGTCGGCGCGGGGCCGTCGGGGAAGACGTGGCCCAAATGGCCGTCGCACCGGCTGCAATGGACCTCGGTTCGCTTCATGAACCAGGAATTATCCTCGCTCTCACCGACCTTCTCGGACCGAAGGCCATCCACCGGCTGATAGAATGATGGCCAGCCCGTCCCGCTCTCGAACTTATGGGCCTGGTCGAACAGGGGCGCGTCGCAGCCCTTGCAGAGATAGGTTCCGGGCGCCTTCGGAAAATCCTCATGGGTGCCTGCGCGTTCGGTCCCGTGCTTGCGCAGCACGCGGTAGGCCTCTGGCTCCAATTGCTGCTGCCATTCGGCATCCGACTTGACGATCTTGTCCATGGGCTCTCCCTAGCGCATCACGGGGCCGCGGCGAAACGCGGTGCGAAAGGCAGATAGGGGACCTTCGGGTGTTGGCCAAGGGGAAGAGCGTGATGCAGATCCGCGCGGGCCGGTGGACCGTGCGTGTCACCGGGCCGGACGGCGCGGCGGACGCCTTGGCGCTGCGGGCGCGAGTGTTTCGGGGCGGCGCGTCGGACCGGGATGCCTGGGACGGGCAGGCGCGGCATCTGACCGTATCCGATGGCGCGATGGCGGCCTGCGCGCGGCTCTCGGTCGGTGATCCGCGCCGGGGCTATACGGGCGGCTTCTATGGGTTGGACAGGTTTGCGGCCACGTTTCCCAAGGCGCTGGAGGTTGGGCGCATCTGCCTTGCGCCGGAGGTTCGGGATCCGGATTTGCCGCGTCTGATCCTGGCGACGCTGGCCCGGATCGTGGTGGCGGAGCGGGCGGCGGCGCTGTTTGGCTGCGCGTCCTTTCCGGCCGATGGAACGGGTCTTGGGGCCTTGGGCTCCCGATTGGCGCCACTTGGATGGCGGCCCCGTCGGATCGCGCCGGAAACCGTGCCGCTGGAGGGGCCGCCGGGCCCGGTGCCGCCGCTTCTGCGCGGGTATCTGTCGCTCGGGGCATCGGTATCAGACCATGCGGTCGTGGACCGGGATCTGGGCACCCGACATGTCTTCGCGGCACTGCCCGTCTCAGCGATTCCGCCGGGGCGGGCGCGGCTCTTGACCGGGATGCTGGACACCGTCTGATTGACGCGCTGGGCCAGGGCGCCTAGCTGGCGCGACATGGCCCGTGCACCGCTTCTGCAGCTTTCCAATATCTCTCTGACCTTCGGCGGGGAGCCAATCTTCGCCGACCTGGATCTGGTGGTTCAACCAGGGGATCGGGTCGCACTGGTCGGGCGAAACGGATCGGGAAAATCCACGCTTATGAAGGTGATGGCCGGTCTTGTTGAAGCGGATCACGGGACGCATGTTCTGCCGCCCGGAACCTCGGTCGGCTATATGGAGCAGGAGCCGGATCTGTCGGGCTTCCCGACGCTCGGCGACTACACGATTGCCGATCTTGGACCCTCGGAAGCCTGGCGCGTGGAGGCCGTGGCTGAGGGTTTGAAACTGCGCCTGGACGCCGATCCGGCGGCGGCGTCAGGTGGGGAAGTGCGGCGGGCAGCGCTGGCGAAGTTGTTGGCCGAGGCGCCGGATCTGATGCTGCTGGATGAGCCGACAAACCACTTGGATATTGAAGCGATTGCCTGGCTCGAAGCGGAGCTTCAGCAGACCCGGAAGGCCTACGTGCTGATCTCCCACGACCGGGCGTTTCTGAAGGCGCTGACGCGGGCGACGCTGTGGATCGACCGGGGGCGGGTCCGGCGGCAGGAGAAGGGGTTCGAGGCGTTTGAGGCTTGGCGAGATGAGGTTTGGGCCGAGGAGGATCTGAAGCGGCACAAGCTGGACCGGAAGATCAAGGCGGAGGCGCGGTGGGCGGTCGAAGGTATCTCCGCCCGGCGCAAGCGGAACCAGGGGCGCGTGCGGGCTTTGCAGGGTCTGCGGGCCGAGCGGGCGGCGCAGATCCGACGGGCCGGGACGGCGGCGTTGGAATTGGAGACGGGGCAATTGTCGGGCAAGCGGGTGATCGAGGCACGCGGCTTATCAAAGTCTTATGGGGAGACGTTGATCGTTCGCGATTTCGACCTGCGGGTCTTGCGTGGGGATCGCGTGGCCTTCGTGGGCCCGAACGGTGTGGGGAAGACGACGCTTCTGAAGATGCTGCTGGGCGAGGTCGAACCCGATGCCGGATCGGTGAAGATCGGGACCAATGTGGAAGTCGCGGTGTTCGATCAGGCGCGGGCGAAATTGGACCCGAATGCGACGCTTTGGGACTCGCTGAGTTTGGATCCGCTGCTGGGGGTTTCGGGGGCGTCGGATCAGGTGATGGTGCGCGGGACGGCGCGGCACGTGGCGGGATACCTGAAGGATTTTCTGTTTGATGAGAGGCAGTTGAAGGCGCCTGTCCGATCCTTGTCGGGGGGTGAGAAGGCGCGGCTGTTGCTGGCGCGGATCATGGCTCTGCCGTCGAACCTGCTGGTGCTGGATGAGCCGACGAACGATCTGGATGTGGAGACGCTGGACCTGCTGCAGGACGTCTTGGGTGATTACGAAGGGACGGTTCTGCTGGTGTCCCACGACCGGGATTTCCTGGATCGTGTGGCGACGCAGACCGTGGCGTTCGAGGGGAGTGGGCGGACGGGTGTCTATCCGGGTGGGTGGTCGGACTACGTTGCGCAGCGGGGTGAGAATAGCACGGAAAAGACTCTTCAGAAAGAATTGAAAACAAAGGGTTCAAAGTCGATCTTGAAGTTATCTTCACCTTCCGACGGGCTGTCCTATACCGAGCAGCATCGGCTGGATGCGTTGCCGGAAGAGATGGACCGGCTGGGCGCGGAGATCGGGAAGCTGGAGGTGTTTCTGGCCGATCCGGAGCTGTTCCAGAAGGAGCCTCAGAAGTTCGCCAAGGCCTCGGAGGCGCTGGTGGAGCGTCAGGAAAAACTGGCGGCTGCCGAGGAGGAATGGCTTGCCTTGGCGGAGCGGGCCGAGGGGGGGTGACATCCGTACACCCCCTGTACACCCCCCGTGCGAACGCGCGTTCGCATGGTTTTGGTTACGAAATCCTCATTGATCGATGTCTGCCTCAGGTGAGGCCACTCGAAAGATCAGGCACCCCACGTTCAGCGCGATCTAGGCGGTTGGCCGGGGGTCGTCCGTATCTATCGCTCGTATGGTTACAAACCCATGAAGGCGGCGGAACCGACGCCGATCTGATCGGGCTTGACCTGAACCTAGGTCGAGGTGGCAACCGGGGGCCGATTGCCGAGTCGGCCAGAGGTTTCCATGACGACCAAAACAGCTCCTCCCCGGTCCAACCCTGCGCTGGGACGTCTGATCGCGGCCACGGGTCTGACCAATCTGGCCGACGGTATCGCGGTGGTCGTCTGGGCGTGGCTGGGGACCTTGCTGACCCGCGACCCGCTGCTGGTGGCGCTGATGCCGATGGCGCTGCGCCTGCCCTGGTTCCTGCTGGCCTTGCCCGCGGGGATCGTGACCGACCGGGTGGACCGGCGGCGGCTGATCGTGGTGATGGATCTATGCCGCTGCGGGGGCTTCGTGGCCGTGGCGATGCTGGTCTGGACGGCCGTGCCCCTGCCGCCCGCCCCGGCCTCGGGCCTGACATCGCCGGGGTTATTCGCAGCGCTTCTGGTCTGTGCTTTCGTCATCGGCGCGGCGGAGGTCTTCCGGGACAATGCGGCACAGACGATTCTGCCTACGATCGTTTCCCATGACGTGTTGGAGCAGGCCAACGGGCGGCTTTTGAGCGTGGAGCTCATTGGCAACGCGCTGCTGGGTCCGGCTTTGGGCGCGTTCCTGATCGCGGCGGCCTTGCCCTTGCCCTTCGCGGTCAATGCCGTGGCCTTCGGTCTGTCGGCCGTGTTCATGATCGGGTTGGCCGGACGTTTTCGCCCGGTCCGGGCCACTCGCGCCGGAATCGCGCAGGAGTTGCGCGAGGGGCTGGATGTGTTGCGCGGGGCGCCGCTGCTCCGCTTGCTGGCCTGGATCACGGGCATCTGGAACCTGCTCCACCAGATGGTGGTGATCGCGCTGGTCCTTCATGTGCAGGAAAATCTCGGCTTGGGCGCCCGAGCCTATGGGTTGATCCTGGCGGCCGGGGCCGTGGGCGGTATCCTGGGCGGTATCTTTGCGGCGCGCGTCGTCCGGGCCATGGGGCCCGGGGCGGCGGCGCGGTGGATGACGCTGGCCTCGGCCCTGGCCTTCGCGGCCATTGCCATGGCGCCCAATGCGGTGGTTCTGGCCCTGGTCTTGGCGGCCTTCGAGTTCACGGGGTTGGTTTGGAACACGGTTTCGGTGTCGTACCGGCAGCGGGCCGTACCGGACGCGTTGCTCGGGCGGGTGAACAGCCTCTACCGGATGCTGGCCTGGGGGATGATGCCCTTGGGGCTGGTGCTATCGGGCGTGGTGGTCCGGCTGGTTGATGGCATGGCAGCGCGGGAGGTGGCGCTTGTTGCGCCGTTCTGGGTGGCCGCTGCGGGGGTTGCGGTGCTCACCGCCTTGGTCTGGCGGCCGCTGGGACGGCGCTTCGCGGCCGTTCAGGCGCAGATGCCGTCCAGGTCTTCGGTGTAAGGGACATAGACGTCGCGGGCGAAGGCGCTGGGCTCGGCCACGGGCATGGCCTGGCGGAGTTGGTCGCGCAGCCGCAGCGTGCGGGCGCCCTGCGGGTCCAGGGTGGCACAGCAGAGATATTCCTCCACCAGGCTGGCCTGGATTTCATAGCTCTGGTCCAGGAAGGGGCGGTGGTCGCCGGGTTCGAACAGGTAGGGATCGTCGAAGATGATCTGTTCGGAGAAGACCTTGACCGGGTGGAAGTCGGTGATGTCCCGGTTCTGCCATTGCCAGATATGGGTCGCCTCGTGGACGAGGAACATGGCGGTGGGCAGGTCGAGGGCGCCGCCGGGCAGGGGCGCGGCGTAGTCGTCGCGGGTGGCCGATGACGAGGTGAAGACCCGATTGAACAGCACGAGTCCGGCGGTGCGGGTGACGATGCGACCTTCGCGGGGCCGGCCGATCCGTTCGCGGCAGGTCACGCGGGGGCGGGCATCGAAGGTGATCGGGAAGGCGCCTACGATGGGGTTTTCGACGATGCGGACGCGCGCGGTGTCGAGCGTGTCGCCATGGAGCGGCTGGAGGAGGGCGGTTTCGGCCTGGGTCAGGGGGCGCCCACAGGCGGCTGCGAGCGTCAGGGCGAGGAGGAGGGCGAACCGCATGGCGCGACGGTACCGCAGGGCGGCCGGGACGCAAGGGCTTGCCTGCGCGGCATCTCGCCCGCGATTTCCAGGATCAGCTTGCGGCGCACGGCATCGGCGAAGGCATCGCGGGTTTCAGCGGCCACGACGAAGGCGTTCTGGCCGCCGATGATGCGGCGTTCGTAGGTTTCGACCAGGGTATCGCGGCCATCCATGATGCCGCGTTCGGACAGGATGGCGAGGGCGTTGATGGTGATGCCCGCGGCGATGACCTCGTCCCGGGCCTGTTCGATGGGGGGGCCGAAGCTGTTGCCGTCGGTGTCGCCGGAGAAGTCGATGACCTTGCGCCAGCCGTCGATGTCGTTGCCTTCGATCAGGTCGCGGCCGAAGAGCAGGGCGGAGCCGATGGCGTTGCGCCCGGTGGCCTGGCGCGGCGGACCGAGGAGCGCGTCGGCGAAGGCCTGGGCCTGGTCGGCGGTGGCGATGCGGGTCCAGGGGACGACAACGGCCTGGTTGGTGGCCCATTCCACGTAGGTGACGGCGATGGAGCCGTAGGCGGTGTTGGCGATGGCGTCGAGCACGCGGGGATCGGTGATCGCCTGGGCGTAGCTGTCCCGTTGGAAGCGCAGTTCCGACTGGGAGATGGAGCCGGAGGCATCGGCCAGGAGGACGAGTTCCAGGTCGGTGTCCTGGGCGGCGGCGGGCGGGGCGAGGAGGGCGAGGGCGAGGAGAAGGGTGCGCATGGACGGAGCGTAGGAGGGCTAGGGCGGTTTGGCGAGGGGTTGACGGGCGTCAAGGCGGGGGCGGGGGCCGCGTTGCAGGGTGGCGGGAGAAGATCCGGGAGGCCGTACCCATGCGATACCTGTTGCTTGCCGCCTTTTTCGCCCTGCCGGCCGCTGCCCAGGAGGCGAATCTGGTGGCCGAGGGCGCGCTGATCTTCGGGAACCATTGTGCGACCTGCCATGGGGTCGATGGGGCCGGGGGTGGGCCGATGGCCTTGGTGCTGGCCGTGGATGTGCCGGACCTGACGGGGTTGGCGGCGCGGGCGGGCGGGACGTTCCCGCATTTCGACGTGGTGGCCAAGATCGACGGGCGGGACCCGGTGATTAGTCATGGGGGCGCTATGCCGGTATGGGGGCCGGTCTTCGACGGGGTCGAGAGCGCGTTCGTGCGGACCGAGGCGGGGCAGCCCATCGTGACGTCGGTGCCGATCGCGGCGCTGGTGGCTTGGTTGGAGGGGGTGCAGGACGGGTGAGGGCGAAACGTTAACGGATGTCGTGTGTTTTGGCGTTTTGTGTTCTTTCCGAGGGCTTTAGCTGATTCGAGGGCTGAAAATTCCAGGGGCAGATGGCGTGCACCCCCTGTACGCCCCCCGTACACCCCCTGTGCAGACGGGGCGGATCGGGGCTCGGCCGTTAACCTGGGTTACGGGGGATCACGGGATATCGAGCGGGTGCGGTGTCAAAGGCTTTACGTGCCGACCACGCACCCCTTTGGTTCGGTCGGACGGGGCGTAGGGTGGGCAATGTGCCCACCGTTCGGATCGGTTTGGTGAGGGGTGGTGGGCAGACTGCCCACCCTACGCTTGCTTTGCCGCCTGGGGACGCCGATTTCCCGTCGCGGTGGCGGCGGATCAAGCGCGGGTTCACCTTGCGCGTCGGTGAAACGCGGGGGCGGTCGGCCAGTAAGGTGGCGAAGGGCGAGGCCGGGATTTGGCAGCGACGGTATTAGGAGCGGTGCATCCGTGGCGATGTCGAGTTAGCGATGGCGTTGCGGTATGTGTGGGGGTGAGGGGCGAGCAGGGGCCGGTCCAGTGGACCGGGCACCGCCCCGAACGGTGAAGCACGGATTGGTCGCGCGTGCGGTGGATTGGCCGTATTCGTCGGTGCATCGGG
>JBCDCS010000088.1:0-9111 GCA_039181205.1 Pseudomonadota bacterium | reverse complement strand
TCGGAGAATTCCAGGAAGACGAATTCGGCGCCCATGCTTTCGATCTGTTCGGCCACTTCGGGGCGCACGTCGAAGGCGTAGGTGATGGCACCCAAGCTGGTGGAGGTGCCGATGGCGGCCAGACCGGCGACACCGGCGCCGACGACCAGAACCTTGGCCGGGGGAACTTTGCCTGCCGCGGTGACCTGACCGGTGAAGAAGCGGCCAAAGTTGTTCCCCGCCTCGATCACGGCACGGTAACCCGCGATGTTCGCCATGGAGCTGAGCGCATCCATCTTCTGCGCGCGGCTGATCCGGGGGACCATGTCCATGGCGATGACCGATGCGCCCTTGCCCTTGGCCTGGTCCATTAGGGCTTCGTTGGCACCGGGATAGAAGAAGCTAATGAGCGTCTGGCCTTTGGTCAGCCGCTTCACCTCGGCCTCGCTGGGCGGCCGGACTTTCACGACGATCTCCGCCGCTTTGTAGAGAGCAGCGGCCGTCTTCGCGATCTCGACCCCGGCGGCTTTGTAGGCCTCGTTGGTGAAGCCGGCTTTTTCGCCCGCGCCGGTTTCGATCACCACCTCATGGCCGAGTTTCTGCAAATGACCCGCGCTTTCGGGCGTGATGGCGACGCGCGCCTCGTCGTCTTGAAGCTCTTTCGGTGCGCCGATCTTCATTGCATGCTCCCCAGGGGTGACGATGGTGCGTTTCCCTATCTGCGGCGGGCAAGGGCGGCAAGACAAGCTTCCCACGCCGCGACACTTTATTGCGCGGCGGAGGGCCATGGGACAGTTTGAGGGGCGGCACGCGCTGATCACCGGTGGCGGCACCGGGATGGGTCGGGCGATTGCGGAGCGGTTGATGGAAGAGGGGGCGGCCGTGACGGTGACGGGGCGGCGCGCCGAGGTGCTGCGCGAGGTGGACGGGGCCTTTGCCGTGCCCATGGACGTGTCCGAAGAGGCGTCGGTGGTCGACGGCGTGGCGGCGGCCCGGGCGCAGAACGGGCCGGTGCATATCTGTGTCGCCAATGCCGGGATCGCCGAGGGCGCGTCCTTGCGCGACACGGACGCCGCGTTCTGGCGACGGGTCATGGCGATCAATCTGGATGGTTGTTTCTATACGTTCCGGGCGTGCATTCCCGACATGTTGGAGGCCGGGTGGGGCCGCGCCATCGCGATTTCATCGATCATGGGGCTGCGCGGGATCAAGGGCGCGCTGGCCTATACGACGTCGAAGCACGGAATGGTCGGGATGGTGCGCGGGCTGGCGGCGGATTTCGTCGGCAAGCCCCTGACGGTGAACGCGATCTGCCCTGGCTATGTGGAGACCGAGATCATCGACCGAAATGTCGATCGCATCATGGCGCGGACGGGTCTATCGGCCGAAGACGCCCGTCAGGTGATGGTGGGCGCCAACCCCCATGGTCGCCTGATCGCCGCATCCGAAGTGGCCGAGACGGCGGCCTGGCTCTGTTCGGATGCCTCCGCCAGCGTGAACGGTCAGGCGATCCAGGTGTCGGGCGGCGAGGTCTGAGGCATCGTGACATGAAAACCGCCATGCCATGGCATGCCGTCGCCGCTTGTCGCCAAAAGTCGGCGGCGTGCTAGCTGCGGCTAATGCTCAAAGACCATCCTCTCCGCTACGACCTTGCAAACGAGTTGCACGCCCGGCCATTTCCGGCGTTGAAAGCGCCGTGCCGCGCGGCGTATGTGGCGATCAAACCTGAACATGATGCGGCCAATCGTGATCGGAGTCGGGACCGGACCCATCTGGAAGCTCTGCTCGACCGCTTCGGGGCGGCCCATCCGCCGCCGGGTGCCACGCACTTCTTTGGACAGATGGGCAAGTACCACCTGAAGTGGGAGAGCCATACGGAGTTCGTGACCTACACGCTGTTTTCCGACGGCGTGGCGGAACGGCCCTTCGATGGCGCGACCTTCGAGTCCTTCCCAGCCGATTGGTTAGCCGAGGCGCCTGGGGTGCGCATCACATCGGCGCTGATCCGGGTGGAGAGCGAGACCCATGGCGACGATATCGAGCCCAAGCTGGCGGAGTGGTTCGTTCCTGAAAGCGTGGCGGCCAGCAAGGTCCTGGACGACAGCGCGGTGATCGCGTCGGATTTCCGTATCGATAGTGCGGGGCACATCCGCTTCGCGGTTTTCGCGAAGGACGACACGGGCGAACGCCGCGTGGGCCGGATCGTCCAGCGGCTTTCCGAGATCGAGACGTATAAGTCCATGGCGATGCTCGCCCTGCCCCGGGCACAGGCGCTATCGGCGGAATTGGGCGTGATGGACACGTCGCTGTCGGACCTGGTCGGTGGGTTGCGCGAGCATCGGGCGGAGAGCGAGGAGACCCTGGAGGGTTTGCTGAGCATCGGATCGGACCTGGAGACGATGCTGGCGCGGTCGTCGTTCCGGTTTGGTGCGATGGGGGCCTATGAGGCGTTGGTACAGCAGAGGATTTCGGTGCTGCGGGAACAACGCTTCGGCAGCCGCCAGACCATGGCCGAATTCATGATGCGCCGGTTCGACCCGGCGATGCGGACATGCCGGGCGGTGCAGGGCCGGATGGAAGCCTTGGCCGAGCGGGCGAAGCGGGCCGGTGACTTGTTGTCGACCCGGGTGAATGTCGACCGGGCGGACCAGAACGCCCAGCTTCTGAAATCCATGAACCAACGGGCGGAGGCGCAGTTGCGGTTGCAGAAAACGGTCGAGGGGCTGTCGGTGGTCGCGATCAGCTACTACGCGCTGCAACTGGTTGCGTCCCTGGTCGCCCCGTTCGGGATGGGCGTCGGGCTGTCGAAAGAGGTGGTGCTGGCGTTGCTGGTGATCCCCGTGGTGGGCGTAGTCTGGATGGCCGTGCGCCGGATCCGGAAAGGGATCGAGCGGTAGGTTGAGTGCGAATTTGGCCGTGTCTCACGACAGGCGGATGAGACTTCCGGCTCCGTGTTCGGTGAAAAGCTCCAGCAAGACGGCGTTGGGGACCCGGCCGTCCAGGATGACGACCGCGCGCACGCCATCTTCCAGGGCTTCGAGCGCCGTTTCTGTCTTCGGGATCATTCCGCCCGCGATGGTGCCATCGTCGGTCATCGTGCGAACTTGTGTCGCCGAAAGCGCCGTGACCACGTCGCCCGAGGCATCCTTCACCCCGGCCACATCCGTGAGCAGCAGCAAGCGGTCCGCCTTCAGGGCCGCGGCGATGGCGCCGGCGGCCGTATCGCCGTTGATGTTGTAGGTCTCGTCATCCGCACCTGTCCCGATGGGCGCGATGACCGGGATCATCTCATCCCGGAAGAGGCTGTGAAGCAGGCGCGGATCGACCTTTGACGGCGTCCCGACGAAGCCTAGTTCGGCGTCGGTCTGGATGCAGGTGATCATGTCGGCATCCTTGCCGGTCACCCCAACGGCCCGCCCCCCGGCGGTGTTGATGGCCTGCACGATCCGTTTGTTGACCTCGCCCGCCAGCACCATTTCGACCACGCGCATGGTGTCGGCATCGGTGACCCGCTTGCCGCGCACGAAATTCGATTTCACGCCCAGACGGTCGAGCAGGTCGTTGATCATCGGCCCGCCGCCATGGACGATCACCGGGTTGATCCCGACTGTCCGCATCAGCACGACGTCGCGGGCGAAGCTGGCCATGCCTTCATCCGAGCCCATGGCATGCCCGCCCAGTTTGATGACCACGATGGCATCGGTGTAGCGGCGCAGATAGGGCAGGGCTTCGTTCAGCGTGCGGGCGATGGCGGCGTTGTCGCGGGTCATGTCGTCTCGGGTCTTCATGGGGCCTCCGGGCGTGCCGGAAACTCTTATCTTAAGAGTTTCGGCAAATCTCTTACTTTAAGAGATTTGCGCGATGACGGATCGGAGCGTGGGGATGCCCCAGCCTTTCTCGCTGCTGGTGACGATCAGTTCGGGAAAGGCGGCGGGATGCTTGGAGAGCGCGCCGCGCGTCTGGTCGAGCACCTTGGCACGCTCCGTCTCTTTCACCTTGTCAGCTTTGGTCAGCACGGTTTGGAACGTCACGGCCGAGGCATCGAGCAGGGCCATGATTTCCTCATCGACGGGTTTCACGCCGTGGCGCGCGTCGATCAGAACGAAGGCGCGGCGGAGCGACGGGCGGCCGGCCAGATAGGCTTTGAGCAGCGCCTGCCATCTGGCGACTTCGGCCACGGGGGCCTTGGCGAAGCCATAACCGGGCAGGTCCACCAAGTAGTGGCTATCGGCCAGTGTGAAGAAGTTGATTTCCTGCGTGCGGCCGGGCGTGTTGGAGGCCCGGGCCAGGGCGCGGCGCCCGGTCAGCGCATTGATCAACGTGGATTTTCCCACATTGGATCGGCCGGCGAAGCAGACCTCGACCCGGTCCGCGGGCGGCATCCCGGACATGGCGACGACGCCCTTCAGGAACTCCGCCCCACCGGCAAAGAGTCTGCGGCCGCGTTCTTCGGCTTCCGGGTCCGGCGCCTCGACCTCCGGAAAGGATAGGGTCATTGGGCGGCCTCCAACAGCGCCAGATCGGCGCCCCGGATGGCCGTGAGACTGCGGGTGATCTTGGCTGCGTCCCAGTCCCACCAGGCGATATCCAGCAGGCGGGCGATGGTGGCGTCATCGAAGCGGCGGCGAACCTGTTGGGCCGGGTTGCCAGCGACAAGGGCGTAGGGCGGGACATCGCGGGTCACGACCGCCGCGGCGGCCACGATAGCGCCCGCGCCAATGGTCACGCCGGGCATCAAGGTGGCGCCATTGCCGATCCAGACATCGGGGCCGATAACAGTGTCGCCTCGGTTTACGGCGGCCCAGGTTGCCGGATCGAACCCGTCCTCCCAGCCATGGCCGAAGATGTTGAACGGAAAGGTCGAAAAGCCGTCCATGGCGTGGGTGCCGCCATTCATGAAGATGCGGGCGCCGTGGGCGATGGCTGTGAACGGGCCGATGGTTAGGTGGTCGCCGGTGAACGCGTAGTGGTAGAGCACGTTGCGATCGAAGAAATCGCGCGTGCCGTCGCGATCATCGTAATAGCTGTAGGCGCCCACGGTGACATTGGCCCGGCCCTTGGCCAGGGGGCGGAGGAAGACGGTGCCGTCATAGGCCGGGGCCATGGGGGTCAGGTTGTCGGGGTCGGGGCCGGTCATTCGACCACCTCATCGCCCACGGCCAGGTGGCCGCTGGTTTTGACCGTGGCATAGACGCCGAAATCGCGGTGACCCCAGCCGTCTTCCAAGGCGCGCAGGGTGTTGGCGTCGCGGGTGCCGGTTGCGGGGCTGGCCTCGGTAGCCCGGCAGCGTTCGATCCGGTCGGCGACGGAGAGGGTCACGGCGCCGATGCGAATGTCACGCCCGATCCAGTCGAATTCGCCCCAGGGCGGCAGGCCGTCCACGATCAGATTGCCCCGGAAGCGTTCGATCTCCAATGGGCGGCCGAGCTTCTGTGACAGGGCGCGCAGACTGGCCAGATTCAGGATCGACACCTGGGCGGCGCCGTTATCGGCCATGCCCTCGGGCGGCGCGGCGACGAGACGGGTGGGTGTGGGGCGGTCGGCGGGCCAGATCGGGCGGACCCAGTCGGCGAGGCGCGCGCCCTCCGTGGCGGGGTCAAAGGTCAGGTCGGGACGCGTCGGGTGGCGCAGGGTGATTGGGTCGGTGCCTTCTGCCTCGACGCGGGTGAGATCGGGGCCCGAAGCGACGACCAGGAAGTTCCGCCGCGGCTGCCAGCCGTCGATCTGCGGTGCCGCATCGTGTAGCAGGGCCCAAGCCCGGTCGCCCGGCATGGGCACGCCTGCGACCAGGTCCACCGCGTCCAGCCGTTCGCGCCCGATCCCCTTGATCGGATGGCGGTAGAGCGCCGCCAAAGAGGGTGTCACTTGCCGTCCTTTTTCGGCGGCTTGACGTCATTGGCCGCGGCCGGCTTCTTCTGGAAGCTGGACTTGATGTTGCCGAAGAGGTCCGGTTTCGATCCGTGCGAGCGCATGATCAGGTACTGCTGGAAGAAGGTGATGGTGTTGTTCGCGATCCAGTAGACGATCAGGCCGCTGGCGAAGCCGCCCAGCATGAACATGAAGACCCAGGGCAGCCAGGCGAAGATCATGGCCTGGGTCGGGTCGGTGGGCGCTGGGTTCAGCTTCTGCTGGAACCACATGGAGATGCCCAGAAGGATTGGCAGGATGCCGATGAAGACGAGCGACAGGATCGACCCTGGGTCGGGCGCGCCCCAAGGCAGCAGGCCGAAGAAGTTGATAAACGAGGTTGGGTCTGGGGCGCTCAGGTCCTGGAAAGGGCCGAAAAACGGCGCATGGCGCAGTTCCAGCGTGACGAAGATCACCTTGTAGAGGCTGAAGAAAATCGGGATCTGTAGCAGGATCGGCAGACAACCCGCGGCCGGGTTCACCTTATTCTTCTTGTAAAGCTCCATCATCCCCTGCTGAAGCTTCTGACGATCGTCGCCCGCCTTTTCCTTCAACTTCTCCATCTCGGGCTGGAGTTCCTTCATGCGCGCCATGGAGACGTAGGATTTGTAGGCGAGCGGCAGCAGGACGGCCTTGATGGCAAGGGTCAGGACGATGATGGCGATGCCCATATTGCCGATCTGGGCGTTTAGCCAATGCAGGACGGCGAAGATCGGCTTCGTCAGGAAATAGAACCAGCCCCAGTCGATGCTGTCGATGAATCCGGCTACTTGTAGCGGACCGTTTTGGTATTCGCGGATGGTGGCCCATTCCTTGGCGCCGGCGAAAAGGCGGCTTTCGGAGCTGTGGGATTGGCCTGGCTCCACCGTGCGTGGGGGTAGGCGGGTCTCGGTCTGGTAAATGTCGGCGCGGTCGACATATTTCACGACTTCGGTGAAGGGGACGCCGGCCGAGGGGATCAGCGTCGTCATCCAGTATTTGTCGGTGAAGCCGATCCAGCCGTCTTCGCTGGCCTCCGTCAGTTGGACGCGGCCGCCTTCGGCCGGGACAACGTCCAATTCGGTGATGTCGTCGTAGCCGATTTCGGCCAGTTCCCCGTCGGAGCGGGCGACGACGCCTTCATGGAGGATGAAGAAATTGATGATATCCGGTTCGCCGTGGCGCGCGATCAGGCCGTATGGCGCCAGACGGACGGGGGCATTGGTGGTGTTCTCGACCGATTGCGAGATGGTGAACATGTAGTCCGCGTCCACCTCGATGGTCTTTTCGAAGATCAGACCTGCGCCGTTGTCCCAGGTGAGCGTGACGGGACTTTCCGGAGTCAGCATGGCGCCGTCGGGTGCCGTCCATTGGGTCGTCGCCGTCGGGACTTGGTCGAAGGTGAGATCGCCGCCGGGCACCCAGCCATGCAGGGCGTAATAAGCGTCGGGGCCACCGGCCGGGGTCAGGAGGGTGACGATCGGAGACCCTTCGTCCAGCGTCTCGCGGTAGTCCTTGAGCAGCAGATCGTCGAGCCGCCCGCCGGTCAGCGAGATCGAGCCCGTCAAACGCGGTGTTTCCACCGGCACCCGGGCGGAGGCGGCGAGCGCGGCATCTCGGGTTTCCGCGGGCGTCGCGACGACCGCGCCAGGTGTGACCGCGATCGGGGCTTCGGCGGTCGCCGGTGGGGTGAGCGCTGTGTTTTCATCGACCTGGAGGCTGTCTGTCGGGCCGGTGGTCGTCAGCGTAGGGTCCGGCTGTTCGGGCGGGAAGAGGACGAACCAGACCAGCAGCACCAGCGCCGATAGCACGGTGGCAAGGATGAGATTCTTATTCTGTTCGTCCATGGAAGCCGTCCGGCGGAGCTGTCGGAATTGCAGGCCGTTCAACAGACCACGCCCAGGAAGGTCAAGGCGAAAGGCTGCCGACTCCTGAGCTGGCTAGCTGCGTGCGACCATGGGCCCGGCATTCTGCACGGGCAACGCGTCCACCTTATTCATTTTTCTGGTGATATTGATTCTGTGGCCGTCGGTTAGACGCGGCCTCCGATCGATCAACTTGGCAGACCGGCGGGGAACCCACTGGTCACGGAGGCCATGCCAAGCTCAGGCGGTGCCGCGAATGGTCATGCGTTCCAGCGGCTGTTGGTGTGCCCGACCGTGATTGCGGATCCAGCGGCTGACATCATCGCGCGGCATCGGGCGTGCGATGCCGAAACCCTGCAATTGCCCGCAGCCCATCTCCGCCAGAAGCGCGCGTTCGTCTGACGTTTCGACGCCTTCGGCCAGAGTTTCGATATCCAACTGATTGGCAAACCCAAGGATCGCGGCGACCAAACGCTGTTGTTCTTTGCCTTCCTTCAGTCCGTGCACGAAGCTGCGGTCGATCTTGATGCGATGGACGCCGAACTGTGCGATATGGGCGATGGATGCCGCGCCGGTTCCGAAATCGTCCAACTCCAGCCGAAAACCCGATCGCCGCAGGGTATGGAGGTTGCGAACGACCGCTTCGGCCCCGTCTTGGAGAGTGACCGTTTCCAGAATTTCGATGGAGATGCGGTCCGGTGTCAGGCCATGCTGATCCACTTGAAACGCGATCCGATCGGCCAGTCTGGGATCGCTCAGTTCATCGAGAGACAGGTTCACGCCGATACACGGAACATCCAGACCATCCTCGTCCCAGTCGGCCATAGAACTCAGCGTCTGGTCCAAGATCATATCGCTCAGGTCGGCGGTCAGTCCCGCTGCGGAGATCGCTGGCAGAAACTGATCGGGGGACAGGACCCCAAGCTCGGGGTGGTGCCAACGCGCCAAGGCTTCCAAGCCGGTGAGAGACCCGGTGGCGGCATCAATCTGTGGTTGAAACCAAGGTTTGATCTGACCATCGCGCAAGGCATCTGCGACTTGCGCCGCCAGGCGATGATCGCTTTCCACCTGGTCCTGCATGGCTGGATCGAACGCACGTGCCGCGCCGCCGCCGGCCCGCCGCGCGATGCGAAGCGCGCAATCGGCAGCCGTCATCAATGCTTCGCCACTGGCTTCCGGCGCTGCGGACTGCGCGCAAACACCTACGCTTGACTGCACGTGGATGGTTCTGCCCTCTACTGGCAAGCCTTCCGCGATCGCGGCCTGGACGCGATCGACCACCTGCATGAGGACATCCAGATCGGTCCGCTGGGTTGGGGAAAGGACGATGGCCAGACCATCTTCGGCATAGCGGAACACGCTGTCTCGGCCCCGCACCGCC
>JBCDCS010000087.1:0-9171 GCA_039181205.1 Pseudomonadota bacterium | reverse complement strand
TCCGAGACTGGGTGAGCGCGCAGGTCCCGGCCGACTGCAGCGTGTCCTTCGCCGAGCATGGGGCCGGGCCGGCCTCGGCCATGGAGACCGAACACCCGGCCTTTGCGGCGGCGATGGAGGCGCTGACCGCGGAATGGGGTCAACCGGCGGCGTTCATCGGCGGCGGCGGATCGATCCCCATCGCGGGCGACTTTCAGACGGAACTGGGGATGCAATCGCTGCTGACCGGCTTCGCCAAGGATGACGACCAGATCCATTCCCCGAACGAGAAGTACGATTTGGCGTCGTTCCATAAGGGCGTGCGCAGCTGGGCGCGGATTTTGGAGCATCTGGCGGGGTGAGGCGGGCCTGTGGGGTGGTGTGGGTGAGGTCGAAAACGGACGTATGAGCCAAGGTTGATCCGCGTTCGCTTTACCTATGGCGCTGGCCTGCGCACCGTGCAGCGGCGCGGACCTGCCATACGTTCAATTTGGTCAGGGTCACACGGATGCCAGGAGGGTGTAGAGGACGGGGAACAGCCTTAACCCGCCCTTCGAGCTTTCGCTGTGGACCGGAATCAAGCCCGCAGGGCGCCGGTCCATCGCCGGGCCGCCCCCCGGCCCGGCGATCTGGCTGGGCTTGGAGCATAGCATTCAGCTTCTTAGGATGTGGCTGGAATAAAGTGCCATAGCCGAAGCGTAGGAGCGCCGCACCGCGGCCCGTCGATGGACCGGCTCGCGCTTCCAGCGTCGATGGCCGCTGCAGGCCCAATCGGATGCCGAAGGGTGCCGCCTCCACGCGACGGACTATCGGATCAGTCCCGGCTCAGCGCACGCCAGCCGATGTCGCGGCGCCAGACGCCGTCGGCCCAGTCGACGCCATCGACCAAGGCGTAGGCCTTGTCCCTCGCCTCGGTCAGACTCTGCCCGCGCGCTGTCATCCCGAGGACCCGGCCGCCATTGGCCACCATGCGGCCATCGGCCAAGGCGGTGCCCGCGTGGAACGCCATATGCCGGGAATCCCGGAGCAGGTCGTCGAGCCCGTCGATCGCGGAGCCTTTGGCATAGTCCCCCGGATAGCCTTTCGCCGCCATCACGACGCACATGGCGTGGTCTTCGGCCCAATGGACGCGCGCGCCGGCCAGCTCGCCCCGGGCGCAGGCCAGCATGAGGTCCAGCGCCTGCCCGCCCAGGCGCATCATCAGGCATTGGCATTCGGGATCGCCGAAGCGGACATTGTACTCCACGAGACTTGGCGCATCGTTCTCGATCATCAAACCTACGAACAGGACACCGCGCATGGGCGTTCCGCGCCGCACCATTTCGGCCATGGTGGGCCGGACGATCTCTTCCAGGGCGCGGCGTTCGACCTCAGGTGTCATGATGGGGGCGGGGGAATAGGCGCCCATGCCGCCGGTATTGGGGCCGGTATCGCCGTCGCCGATGCGCTTGTGGTCTTGGGCGGTGCCGATGGGCAGGACGGTGTCGCCATCGACCAGGCAGAAGAAGGACGCTTCTTCGCCGGTCAGCAGGGCTTCGATGACCACTTCGCCATCGCCCTGGAAAATGGCGTGGAGCGCTGTTTCGGCCTGTTCGAGCGTTTCGGCGACAGTGACGCCTTTGCCGGCGGCCAACCCATCGGCCTTGACGACGATGGGCGCGCCCGTCGCCCGGATATGGGCCAAGGCGGGGTCGAGCGCGTCGAAGCGGGCATAGGCGGCCGTTGGCGCGCCGACGGCATCGCAGATTTCCTTGGTGAAGCCCTTGGACGCTTCCAGTTGGGCGGCCGCGGCGGAGGGGCCGAAGACCAGGATGCCCGCGCTTTCCAATGCGTCGGCCACCCCAGCAGCCAGGGGGGCTTCGGGACCGATGATCACGAAATCCATGCTTTCTTCGTCGGCGAATTGGGCCACGGCGGCGCCGTCCAGAATATCGAGTGCCGCGCATTCGGCGATCTGGGCGATGCCCGCATTGCCCGGCGCCACGATCAGGCGGTCGCATTTCGGGTTCTGCAATGCGGCCCAGGCCAGCGCATGTTCCCGGCCGCCGCCACCGAGGATCAGGATATTCATGTTTGCGCCCCCCTTTCTGCCCCTTATCGCCGCGAAGCCGCTCTAGGCCGTCCAAGGGGGCGCGACAAGCAAAGGTCTTCTGCCATGACCGACCCGGACCTCTGGGCGCGACTCCTGGATTATCCGCTGCCCAGCGACAGCGGCGGCCGGTCCTTTGTGGAGCAATTGCGGGCCGATCAGCGCATTTCGGAAAAGACGGCGCGCCGGGGGATCGAGGAATACCGGCGGTTTCTGTACCTGTCGGCGACCGGTGTGGGCCGGACGGTGCCCAGCCGCGCCGTGGATACCGTCTGGCACCTGCACCTGGCGCATACGCGAGATTACTGGGAAAAGTTCGTGCCCGAGGTGTTGGGCGGCAACCCGATCCACCACGCGCCAGGGACGCCCGACGGACACGCGAACGATTTCGCGGCCACGTTGAAGCGCTACGAAATGGAATTCGGCGAAGCGCCCCCAAGGGGGATCTGGAAACGCGGCAGCCCGCTGAAGGACTGGGCCGCGACGCTGTTCACAGGGGTTTTCGGGGCCTTCTGGGTGGGCGGTGTCTCGGCCATCGGCGCGCCGTTCCTGTTCACCCTGTCCGGCGCGGTCCTGGCAGCGAGCCTGTTTCTGCTGACCCTGGGACCGCATCTGAGCCGGGCCGGCTTGGAGGTGAACTTCGGCGTCGATATCTGGTCGGACAGCGAGGGCGGCGATTGCGGCGCCGATGGCGGGGGCGGCTGCGGCGACTGACCGATTGGGGCCCGTGCCTCGGACATAGGCGTGGGCCGTCCGGCCGGTGGTCCGAGGACATCGGCGCCAAGCCCTGCAGAGGCCGGAGTGACTGTCACGAAACCATTACATTTCGCAGGCAAGCCGAAACCATGAGAAACGATGTACGAGACGATATTTGAGGAACCGAGACCTCTGGGCGCGGATCGCCGCCCACCCCATGCCCGCGGACGCTGCGGGACGCTCCTTCGCCGAGCAGCTTCGCGACGAGCATAACATCAGCCAAGAGACGGCCGAACGCGGCATCGCCGAATATCGCAGGTTTCTGTACCTCTCCGCCTTGGGGGAGGGCCGAAACGTCCCGAGCCGCGCTGTGGACGCGGTGTGGCACCTGCACCTGACCCACACACGTGATTATTGGGAACGGTTCGTGCCGGACGTTCTGGGTGGGACGCCGATCCACCATCAACCGGGCAGCCCCGAAGGCCATCGCGCCGATTACGCCCGAACAATAGACCGCTATGAGGCCGAGTTCGGCGAGGCGCCGCCCAAGGGCATCTGGCGCCAGACGCGGTTTTTGCCGCTTCAGGTCCTTGGGATCCTGGCTTTGACGTTGATCTTCGGCATCGCTGGCCTCGGCTCGGACGCTCCGATCTTTGGGGCGTGGCCCTTGCTCATCGGCGGCTACATGCTCTGGCGCACATTGTCCGAGGCCTATCCCGATGCCCGTTTCGCGATTGAGATCGACATCTGGTCGGACAGAGAAGGTGGCGATTGCGGCGATTGTGGCGGCTGCGGCGATTGACGCCGTGCCACTGGCCCCGGGCGGGTGGGCCGCCTAAGACGGGGTCATGGATGATCTGATCGACGATCCGGCGCCGGGCCGGAACGAACCGGAATACACCGTCTCGGAAATCTCGGGCGCCGTGAAACGGACGCTGGAGGGCGAGTTCGGTCGCATTCGCGTGCGCGGTGAGGTGTCGAAGGTGATGCAGGCGCGGTCGGGGCATCTTTACTTCGATATCAAGGATGATCGGTCGGTCCTGTCTTGTACGTCCTGGAAGGGGCAGGTGGCGCAATTGTCGGTGATCCCGGAGGAGGGGATGGAGATCGTCGCCACCGGCAAGATGACGTCCTTCGCCGCGACCATGTCGAAGTATCAGCTGAACGTGGACGATGTCCGCGTGGCGGGCGCCGGGGCGTTGCTGGCGATGCTTGAAAAGCGGCGGGCCGCGTTGGCCGCCGAGGGTCTGTTCGAGCCGTCGCGGAAAAAGCCGATCCCCATGCTGCCCGATGTGATCGGGGTGGTGACGTCGCCCCAGGGGGCGGTGATCCGGGACATCCTGCACCGCCTTCGGGACCGCTTCCCCCGGCATGTGCTGATCTGGCCGGTGGCGGTGCAGGGCAAGGCCTGCGCGCCCGAGGTGGTGAATGCGATCCGGGGGTTCGACGCGCTGCGGCCCGGCGGGGCGATCCCGCGGCCCGATTTGTTGATCGTCGCGAGGGGTGGTGGGTCCATCGAGGACCTTTGGGGCTTCAACGAGGAGGCGGTGGTCCGCGCAGTGGCCGATTGCTCGATCCCGCTGATTTCGGCGGTGGGGCATGAGACGGACACGACGTTGATCGACCATGTCTCCGATTGGCGGGCACCCACGCCCACGGCCGCCGCGGAACGGGCCGTGCCCGTCCGCCTGGACCTGCTGGCCCATGTGGACAGCTTGTCGGCCCGCCAGAGCCGGTCCGCGCGCGCGCATGTGGCGCAGCGGGGTCAGCGCCTGACGGATCTGGGTCGAGGTCTGCCGCGCCCGGATGCCCTGCTGGCCGCGCCGCGCCAGCGGCTCGATGTCCAGGCGGAGCGGTTGCCCGCTGCCTTGCGCGCCCGCACCGCCCGCGCTCGGGTGACGCTGTCGCGCCTGGAGGGCCGGGCGGGGCCGAGTTCGTTGAAGGCCCGTGCGGCCCAGGCCCGGCGGGATTTGGAGACGCTGTCGGTTCGGCTGGATGCGGCGCTGCCGCGGGCGACCCGCCGCGCGCGGGAGGCGTTGCAGAGCCGGGTGGCTCGGCTGCGCCCCGGTGTTTTGACCCGCCAGTTGGGGGCGGACCGCACGCGACTTGCCACAGTGCTCCGGGCGCTTTCGAGCGCGGCCAATACGGCGCAGCAGACCCGTCGCGACAGGCTCATGGCGCTGGATCGGCTACGGGAATCCTTGGGATATGAACGCACGCTGGAACGGGGCTTCGCCGTGATCCGGGACGGCGCGACGGTGATCACAGATGCCAAAGCCGCCCGGGCGGCGGGTCAGGTGACCATTCAGTTCGCCCAAGGTGACAGCGTCGATGCGGTGACCGGGGCGGCCTCTCGCACACGAAAGAAGCCCAAACCGTCGGATCAGGGGTCGTTGTTCTGAGGGGTGCGGTCGGGGCCGACCGTCCGGGACTGCTGGTCAGACGCCCAGATCGGGTAATTCGCATTCCAGCGCTTCGCGGGAGATATCCCGGGTGACCAGATCGTCGGCGGGTGGCGCGCCGATGGAGCGGGCATGGAAGGCGCCCGACGGCATTTCCAGGAAGGACCAGCATTGCGGCGTCGGGTCGCCGTCATAGACGAAGCAGATGTCGCCGGAGACGTTTTCGAACCAGATGCCGCGCTGGCATTGGCCGCCTTCGAAGGCCCAGATTACGCGCTTGTCTTCGAAATACTGCTCGGCCCCGTAGGCTTCGCCATGCCGGTCGAAATGGAACGTGCGGCCACTGACCATCTGGTCGAATTCCTCGGCGGTGACGGCGCGTTCCGCCCAGGCGGGCGTCACCAGGGCCATCAGCACGGGCAGGACGGTGAAGCGCATGTCCGATCTCCTTCACGATGACCTTGGCGGTCGGATGGGCCTGCGTCTAGCCCTTGATGTGACACATCAATTCACCGTGTCATCGGCTGCCGATCTGGGTTCAGATCGTCTGGGTCAGAACGTGGTCGGCCGGGATCGATCCGGCCATGACCCGCCGGGCATTGGGGAGATCGTTTTCCTGGCAACGGGCTTCGGCGTTGGCGGGGTCGTGGCGCCGCCAGCGGGCCATGAGGCGGCGTTCCAATTCGGCTTCGGGAACATCGATGGTCACGGTCGCGTCCCAGAGCGGGTGCAGATCGCGCCAGGGGGCTTCGTCGAGCAGCAGGTAGTTACCTTCGAAGAGCGCGATCTCATCTTCGGCCGTGATCCGGCCGCCATCTGGAACGGTCGCATCGGCGTGCCGGTTGAACGTCGGGTAGGCATGGGCACCGCCCGTGGCGACGGCTTGGGCCAGGGTGAGCAGACCGGACACATCGAAGGTTTCGGGTGCGCCTTTCCGGGCGCGGAGACCCAATCGGTCGAGGTCCGCATTGTCCAGATGGAAGCCATCCATGGGGATGATCGCCACGGTGCGGCCCCGCGCCTCAATGGCTTCGGCCAATCGCGTTGCGGTGGTGGATTTGCCCGCGGCGGGAGGGCCGGCCAGTGCGACCAGGCGCCGACCCGGGGGCAGGTCGGCCAGGGCGGTCCCGACACCGCTGATCGTCACGCGGAGGCGGGAGCCAGACCGCCGGGCACCTTGGCGCCGGTCATGTAGGCCACGGCGTCCGACATCGAATGATCCTTCGGGTCGATCACCGTCAGGCGGCGGCCCAGGCGGTGGATGTGGATGCGGTCGGCGACTTCGAAGACATGGGGCATGTTGTGGGAAATCAGGATGATCGGAATGCCCCGGGCTTTGACGTCCAGGATCAGTTCCAGCACCTTCCTGCTTTCCTTGACGCCGAGCGCCGCCGTGGGCTCGTCCAGGATGATGACCTTCGATCCGAACGCGGCGGCGCGGGCCACGGCCACGCCTTGGCGCTGGCCACCAGACAGGGTTTCGACGGCCTGATTGATGTTCTGGATGGTCATCAGACCCAGTTCCGAGAGCTTGTCGCGGGCGATCTTTTCCATCGCGCTGCGGTCGAGCATGCGGAACCACTTGCCCATGGGGCCGACCTTCCGCATCTCCCGCCCCATGAACATGTTGTCCGCAATGGACAGGGCGGGCGACATGGCGAGGGTCTGGTAGACGGTTTCGATGCCCGCATCCCGCGCTTCGAGCGGAGAGCCGAAATGAACCTGCCGTCCCTCCAGATGGACTTCGCCATCGTCGGGTTGAACAGCGCCTGACAACGCTTTGATCAAGGTAGACTTTCCAGCGCCGTTATCGCCGATCACCGCCAGGATTTCGCCGGGGTAGAGTTCGAAGTCGCAATGGTCGAGCGCGACCACGCGGCCATAGCGCTTGACCAAGTTCTTGGCGGACAGGATGGGGGTCATGTGGAGATCCTCCGGATCCACTGGTCCAGGGCGACAGCGAGGATGATCAGGCAGCCCGAGGCGAAGAGCACCCATTGCGGATTGGCGCCGGCGAGTTTGAGGCCGGTGGCGAAGACGCCGACGGTGAGCGCGCCGAAGAGCGTGCCCAGGATCGTGCCGCGTCCGCCAAACAGGGATGTGCCGCCGATCACCACGGCTGCGATGCTGTCGAGATTGGCTTCGGCGAAGGAGGATGGCGAGATGGAGCCGACCCGCCCGATGGCGGCCCAGGCAGCCAGACCCACGATGGCGCCCGCGACGATATAGACCGACATCAGCACCTTGTCGGTGCGCACGCCCGCCAATTGCGCAGCTTCCGGGTCGTCGCCCACCGCATAGACATGGCGCCCCCAGGCGGTGCGGTTCAGCACATACCAGAACGTCCCGAAAAGCAGGACGACCAACAGCACAGCATAGATCGTGGGCGCGCCCATGATGTTGAGGGACCAGTCGCCGACTTCCACCCGTTCGCCGAAGATCTTGAGCAGGGGGGCGGTGGCATCGATGTCCTGGCTGCGGATCGATTGCGAGCCGGTATAGAGAAAGACGGTGGCAAGCACGATCTGCCACATGCCGAGCGTGACGATGAAGGGCGGCAGCTTGATGCGAGTGACGAGAAAGCCGTTCACCGCGCCGAGCGCCATGGCCAGCAGAATGCCCGCGAAGATCGAGGGGGCAGCGGGGAAGCCGTAATTCACCGCCAGATGGCCCATGACCACATAGGACAGGACCATGACGGCGCCGACCGACAGGTCGATGCCGGCCGTCAGGATGATGAGCGTCTGGGCGCAGGCCAGGATCGCGATGATGGCGGTCTGTTCCAGGGTGATCTTGATGGCCAGCCCGGTCAGCAGGCGGCCGTCGGTGACCACGGCGAAGACGGCGACCGACAGCAAGAGGATGATGATCGGCACCAGGGTGGGGAAGTTGTGCAGCACATGCTGGAGTTGCGCGATCGGGCCGCGATGCGTTTCCTCGAACGAGGCGACGCTGGTGTCAGCGCCTGCGGCGCCGGTATCGGGCGTGTCGGTCATGGGCTCCTCCGGCGGGGTGGATGCTCGTGTAAGAGTTTGCTCTTGAGTGTCGGCTTAGACCAGAGGGCCCGGCATGTGCCGGGCCCGTTCGCGGCTGAGGACAGTCCACTGGACTGTCCTCCGGGACGCTCGCTCGGGCTACGCCCGTTCGCGCCTGAAACGCCCCACTGGGGCGTTTCCGAGATGGCTCTGGGCTTCGCCCGTTCGCGAGCGAAAAGGTCCACTGGACCTTTTCCAAGAAGCTCGCTCACCCCCAACACAGCTCCAGGCCTTCTTCGACCGAGATCGAGGCGACCCCGTCCACTGGTGCGCCCGTAACCAGGTTCACACCGGTGTTGAAGAAGTCCAAGCCTTCGGATGGCTGCGGCACTGTGCCGTCTTCGGCGAATTGCGCGATGGCTTCGATGCCGAGTGACGCCATGAGCAGCGGGTATTGCTGCGACGTGGCGCCGATCACGCCTTCGGCCACGTTCTGCACGCCGGGGCAGCCGCCATCGACCGACACGATCAGGACCTCGTTCTCGCGCCCCAAGGCGCGCAGCGCCTCATAGGCGCCGGCCGCGGCCGGCTCGTTGATCGTATAGACCACATTGATGCCAGGATCCTGCAGCAGCAGGTTCTCCATGGCCGTCCGCCCGCCTTCTTCGTTGCCGGCGGTCACCTCATTGCCGACGATGCGGGGGTCGTCTTCGTCGCCCCAGCGGGACGGGTCCTTCACGTCGATCCCGAAGCCGGTCAGAAAGCCCTGGTCGCGCAGCACGCCCACCGACGGCTGACTTTCTGCCAGGTCCAGCATGGCGATGCGGGCATTGGCTGGGTCCTCGACACTCGCGGTGGCCCAGGCGCCGATCAGGCGGCCGGCCTCGAAATTGTCGGTGGCGAAGGTCGCATCGGCCGAGTCGATGGGCTCCAGCGGCGTGTCGAGCGCGATCACCAAGATGCCGGCATCGCGGGCCTGCTGCACCGGCTCGACAATCGCCTTGGTGTCCGACGCGGTGATCAGGATGCC
>JBCDCS010000086.1:0-9194 GCA_039181205.1 Pseudomonadota bacterium | reverse complement strand
GAACGGGCATCTGTCGCGCCATGACACCCGACCTGCTCTGTATCGGATCCGTGCTTTGGGACGTGATCGGCCGCGCACCCGTCCACATGGAGCGTGGCTCCGACGTAGGCGGGCGGATCACCCGGGTGCCGGGGGGCGTTGCGCTCAACATCGCCATGGCGGCGCGGGCCTACGGCATGACCCCCGCGCTGCTGTCCTGCGTGGGGCGCGATGCGGAAGGCGAGGAACTAGTGGCCGCCTTGGGCCGGCTGGGGTTGATCACCGATACGCTTTACCGCTCCGATGACTTGGCAACCGATGTCTACATGGCCGTGGAAGGCGCCAATGGCCTGATCGCCGCCATCGCCGACGCCCATTCCCTGGAACGAGCGGGCGACAAGATCCTGGCGCCCCTGGACCGGCTAGACTTCCAGGGCCCCATCGCGCTCGACGGCAATCTCACCCAGGACCTGCTCGCCCGCATGGCCGCCGATGATCGCCTCCGGTCCAGCGACCTGCGGGTGGCCCCGGCAAGCCCCGGCAAAGCAGACCGGCTGCGGCCCTTTCTGACGCATCCTTCGGCCACGCTATACGTCAATCTGGAGGAGGCTGGGACACTCCTCCACCGCATACCGGCCGACACCACCGACGCCGCCGAAGCTTTGCGGAGGAATGGGTTACGACGCGCACTTGTCACGGATGGGCCAAACCCGGCAGCCTGCGCCCATGCCGGGGGCATCGTCACGCGCCCGCCGCGACCGGTGATGGTCACAAGGGTGACTGGGGCGGGCGATACCTTCATGGCGGCACATATCGCCGCAGAAGCGGACGGCATGGACCCACATGCAGCCTTGGAGAAGGCCTTGGAAGCGGCGGCGACTTACGTGTCGGGCGACAGCTACTAGGGCGACCGAAGTATCGATCCAGGATCGGAGCCAGCAAAATCAGCGGCATGACCATCGCTTGCGCTCGCGACCTGCCTCGACCGACGGATGATCCGCCAAGAAATGCCGCATCCGTAATCAACACTTGACGGATCGATAACGGCGGCAAACCCCGCCTTGTGCCCCCGCCACCAGCGGCATATTTGCAGGGGGCGCCACCAGGGGATTTCCTACCCAATATGCAACTCGGTGAAGACATTACCCCCAGCCCGACCGGGCCAGGTTTCTTTGGACGGCTACGGAACAATTTCCTCACCGGCCTGATCGTGATCGCCCCCATCGGACTGACCTTGTGGCTGATCTGGTCGGTCATCGGCTGGTTCGACAGTTGGGTTCTGCCCTTTATACCGGCGGCTTACCGGCCGGATATCTGGCTTCTCCAGCGCTTCGACATCGACATCGATATTCGGGGGATCGGTGTCGCCTTCTTCCTGGTCTTCACAATCATCGTCGGTTGGCTGGCCAAAGGTCTGATCGGGCGATCCATCCTGCGATGGGCGGAAAACGTCGTACAGAAGACACCGGTGGTCCGGTCGGTCTATGGCGGCCTCAAGCAGATCGCCGAAACCGTTCTGGCGCAGGATCAAACGTCGTTCGAACAGGCCTGTCTGGTCGAATATCCCCGAAAGGGTATCTGGGCGATCGCCTTCATATCGACCACGGCGAAGGGCGAAATCGCCCGGCGGGCAAAGAGCGACATGATTTCTGTCTTCATGCCGACGACGCCGAACCCGACATCGGGCTTTCTCTTGTTCGTGCCGATCAGCGACGTGACGATGCTGGATATGAGCGTCGAGGACGCCGCGAAATTGGTGATATCGGCAGGCCTCGTCTACCCGTCCACAGAGGTCCCCGAAAACGCTCCGCCGCATGTGATCGCTGTGAAGTAGTCACGGAATTCTGCCTGAAGTTCGCTCCATAACAATCTGATAACAGGTTACTTAGCCTATCATCGCTCAGGTGGCTCCTGGTACTCCGCCTGGGCCGGATTCCGCAGTTCAGTATCGTGTATATGATCCAACCTGGCCTGCAGATCATCGGGCAGGGTTTCCGGCTTCAAGAGGACCTTTCCGTCATGGGCCGACGCGATGTTCTCAGGCCCGATGACGATATCTCCATAACCCTCGAAATAAATCAGTAGTGTCTCCAAGCGGACTTCGCGGACAGCGCCGACGCCGGTTTCGCCATCTCGGACGAACACTTCGTCTTCAACACGAATGGTGGCTAGGGACATGACCGCCTCCTCCGATCGGTATGCTTGCCACCCACGTTTAGCACAGGATCGAGGATGTGTATTGATCGAAGCCAAGGTCGGGTTCGGCGCGGGGTCAGGGGCTAAAATCGGTACACGATTCGCCTCTGACCCATGTCGGACGCTCGCCGGACAGAGACTCAGTCGTCCTGCAACGCCGCAACCTGGGCCATGAAGTCTTCGCCCCGACGTTCGAAGCTGTCGTACTGATCGAAGCTCGCCGCCGCGGGGGCCAGCAGGACCGTCTCGCCTGGTTGGGCCTCGGCGGCGGCGCGGGCGACGGCGGTGGCCATGTCGGTGCAGACCTCGGTTTCGACCGCGCCCAGGGCCACGGCGAAGGCGGCGGCTTCGCGGCCGATGACATAGGCTTTGGCCACGTGCCCGTAATGGGGATGGAGCGCATCGTACCCGCCCTCTTTCGCCAGCCCGCCGACAATCCAACGGATGCGCGGAAACGCAGCAAGCGCCTGGGCGGCGGCATCCACGTTGGTGGCCTTGGAATCGTTCACGAAGGTGACGCCACCGCGTTGGGCCACCACCTGGGACCGATGCGGCAGGCCGGGATAGGAGCGCAGCCCTGCCTCGATCTCGCGGGGCGCCAGGCCGAGGGCCCGGGCGGCCGCCCAGGCGCAACAGGCATTCTGATGATTGTGGCGACCAGGCAGGCCCGGGATATCACGCAGATCGACGCTAGCGGTCTGACGGCCCTTCCGGGTTTCGGCCAACCAACCTTTGCGGGCGGTCACCTGCCAGCCGGGGGTCGCAAGCTTCGCCGTCGAGACCCGGATCACGCGGTCATCGCCCTGGGCTTCCTGCAACTGGGTGGCCAGATAGCGGCCTTCGTTTTCGTCCACGCCGATCACCGCGCGATCCGGCCCGCCTTCGGCGAAGAGGCGGCGCTTAGCGGCGAAGTAGCCGCCGAAGCCGCCATGCCGGTCCAAGTGATCAGGGGAGAGGTTGGTGAAGACGGCCACGTCCGGCGTGAGCGAACGGGCGAGGTCGGTCTGGTAGCTGCTGAGTTCCAGGACGATCACGTCATCAGGCCCAGGAGGGTCCAGGTCCAGCACCCCACGCCCGATATTACCCGCCAGATGCGCCTGGCGACCCGCTTGAGTCAGCACGTGGTGGAGCAGCGCCGACGTGGTAGATTTGCCGTTGGAGCCCGTGATCGCGACCACGCGCGGGGCGTCGCCGTCCCAACCGAGGGACCGGAAGAAAAGACCGATATCATTGTCTACCGCGACGCCCGCATCCCAGGCCGCCGCGATGGCGGGGTGGGGCTGCGGATAGAGGTGGGGGATACCGGGGCTCGTTACGAGGGTCGCGACGCCGTCCAGTGCGCCCGGCTTGGTTAGGTCACGAATGGTGATCCCCTCCGCTTCGGCGGCGTCGCGGCCTGCGGCGCCGTCATCCCAGGCGATGACCGCCGCGCCCCCCGCCTGTAGCGCGCGGGCCGCCGAAAGACCCGTGCGACCCAGACCGAGCACGGCGACGGTGGCCCCCTCATATCCGCGAACGGGGATCATCGGCGGGCCAGCCGTGAGCCGCGACGAAAAAACAGGATGGCGACGGCCACTGCCAGGATCGCCAAAGGCCAAGGGACCTCGTGGTCCCAGGTGAGCGGGAGGAGCCAGAGCGGAGCCAGACAGGCGAAGCCGGTCACTCGGGCGCGGGTCGCCGTGGCGCCCAGAGGGCCCAGCGGCACGCGGTCGAGCCAGGGGATCGAGCCCGAGAGAAGACCCGCGAACGCGCGCATCAGCGGAAAACCCCGCGCAGAGCCGGGTCCTTTGGCCCTGGAGGCATCACCACTCGATGGGCCTGCGATCGCGGAAGAACCCGCCCGTGGGGCCGTCATCGGGGAGCGTGGCAAGCCAGATCGCCGTCTCCGCACCCTCCTCCGGCGAGCGGCTGGCGCTCGGGCCACCCATGCGAGTCCGGACCCAGCCGGGGCACATGGCATTGATCTTGACGCCCCGTAGAGCTTGGGCCGCAGCGCGGACCGTCAGAGCGTTCAATGCGGCCTTGCCAACCGCATAGGCGCCGCCGCCGCCTAGGCCTTCGGCAAAGCTGCCCCAACCGGAGGAGACGTTGACCACCCGGCCGGATGAAGACATGCCCGGCAGGAGCGCGCGCATCAGGCGGTACGGCGCGCGGACCATGACCTCCATCGAGGCATCGAAATGGTCCGGATCGTCCCAGAGCCCTTCATCCCAGAGAACGCCCGCGTTGTTGACCAGGACATCAACAGGCCCCAGCGCTTCCAGGGCCGCGTCCACAGACGCATCGTCGCGCAAATCCATGGTGATGGCCTCGCAGCCGATCTCCTCCGCGACCGCGGCGCCGCCGTCACGGGCCCCGATCGTCACCTCGAGCCCGCGGGCGCCCAGACCCTGGGCGATGGCTTTGCCGATGCCCCGATTGCCGCCGGTGACCAATGCTCTCATATCTCACCCCCAGTTTCGTCGGGGAAATCGGCCAGATCTCTCCAAACATTTAGCTCACCGCACCTTTAACGTGGCCAGACCGATCAGCGCCAGGATCAGGGCGATGATCCAGAAGCGGATCACGACTTGGGGTTCGGCCCAGCCCTTCTGTTCGAAATGGTGGTGGATCGGGGCCATCAGAAAGACCCGCTTGCCTGTGCGCTTGAAGTAAAGGACCTGAACGATCACCGACAGGGCTTCGGCCACGAAGACGCCGCCGATGATAGCCCAGACCAATTCGTGCTTGGTCACGACGGCGACCGTGCCCAGCGCGCCGCCCAGCGCCAGCGAGCCGGTATCGCCCATGAAGACCGCTGCCGGGGGGGCGTTGTACCACAGAAAGCCTAGGCCGCCGCCGATCAGACCGGCCGCGAAGATCAGAAGCTCGCCCGTGCCGGGGACGTAGTGGACGCCGAGATAGTCGGTGAAGTCCGTGCGGCCCACCGCATAGGCGATGACGCCCAGCGTTCCGGCCGCGATCATGACCGGCATAATGGCCAAACCATCCAGCCCGTCCGTCAGGTTCACGGCATTGGCCGAGCCGACGATGACGATCATCACGAAGGGCAGATAGAACCAGGCCATATTGAAGAGCACGTCGGCGAAAACCGGCACGGCCAGTTGATTTTCCAACTCGGGCGGGTGGGCCCAGACGGCGATCAGGCCAACGATGAAGGCGATCACGAAACCTAAGGCAAGGCGAACCTTGGCCGGGACGCCCTTGGCATCGCCGGCCGAGACCTTGGCGTAATCGTCCACGAAGCCGATGATCCCGAAGGCCATGGTCACGAACAGGACGAGCCAAACATAAGGATTGTCCCAGCGTGCAAAGAGCAGTGTGGCGACGGTCACGGCACCCAGGATCAGCACGCCGCCCATGGTGGGCGTGCCAGCCTTTGCGAAGTGGCTTTCGGGTCCATCGGACCGGATCGGCTGCCCCCGGCCCTGACGGCGGCGCAGAAGGTTGATCAGTGGTTTACCGAAGATGAAGCCGAAGACCAGCGCCGTCAGGAAGGCGCAGCCGGCGCGGAACGTGATATAGCGGAACAGATTGAACACATCGCCGCCATCGGAGAATTCGGAGAGCCAGTAGAACATGGGTATCGATTACTCCTCAGCCGCGCCCAGGGCGCGCAGACCCGAGATCACATGGGCCATCTTCATGGAAAGCGAGCCCTTTACCAGCACCGCATCGCCGGGCTGGATCAGGGTCTTGAGATCGGGGGTGAGTTGCTCGGCCGTCTCAGTATGGTGCCCGCGCCGGTCGGCTGGCAGCGCGCTATGAAGGTGGTGCATCAAAGGACCGACGGTGTGGACTTGGTCGAGCCGGGCCATGGCGGGGTGATCGGCCAAGGCGGCGTGTAGATCGGGGCCGGTCGGGCCAAGCTCTTTCATGTCACCGAGCACGACGATCCGGCGGGCCTTGGCCGGCACGGGCGTGGAAGCCAGCAGATCGAGCGCAGCGGCGACGGAGGCCGGGTTAGCGTTGTAGGCGTCGTCGATCAGATCGACGGGTGGCATGTCCGGGGCCAGGCGGAGCGCATGGCGGCGGCCGCGACCGTCGGGCGGGGCCCAGTCGGACAGCGCCAAAGCGGCCCGCGCCACATCGGCGCCCGCCGCGTGACAGGCGGCAAGAACGGCAAGAGCATTCATGGCGAAATGGGCGCCTGGCGCACCGACGCGGAAATTGATCGGCCCGAGCGGCGTATCGGCAGCGCAGGTCGTCGCATCGGGGGCGGCGTTGACGGCAGTGAGCGTCCAGTCGGACGGCGTCTTCCCAAAGGAGACGGTGCCCCGTTCAGCCAGGATCGGCGCGGTGTCCACATCGGCGTTCCAGATCGCCGCGCCGCCCGGCACAAGACCGGAGAAGATCGACGCCTTTTCGCGGGCGATGCCGTCGATGCCATCGTCGAAGGCTTCCAAATGGACGGGTGCGACAGTGGTGACCATCGCTACGTGAGGCTGGGCCATGGCCGTCAGGGGCGCGATCTCGCCGGGGTGGTTCATGCCGATCTCGACAACCGCATAGGCCGCGCCGGGCGGTATCGCGGCCAAGGTCAGCGGCACGCCCCAATGGTTGTTGTAGGATTTGATGGCCGCATGGGTCGGCCCTTGGACTGCCAGACAGTGGCGCAGCATATCCTTAGTCGAGGTCTTCCCGACACTGCCGGTGACGGCGATGACGCGGGCGCCTGTCCGCCCCCGCCCGGCGCGGCCCAGCGCCTCCAACGCGGCTTGCACGTCGGGCACGAGCAGAAGTGGTGCATCGCCGCAGCCATCGGGAACCCGCGACACCAAAGCGGCCGCCGCCCCCGCATCCAGCGCCGCCGGCACGAAATCATGGCCGTCGCGCGCGGCCTTCAACGCGACGAACATATGGCCCGGCACCATGGCGCGACTGTCGATACCGAAGCCGGTCACGGCCCAGTCGCCCTGGGCTTCGCCGCCAGTGGCCGCAGCGGCGTCGGAGGCGGTCCAAAGGTTCACGCTTCCCGGCCCTCCAAAGCGGCGACGGAAAGCGATGCCTGCTCCACATCATCGAAGGGCAGGACCATATCGCCCACGGTCTGGCCCGTCTCGTGGCCCTTGCCCATGACGAGAAGCGCATCCCCCGCTTCCAGCAAACCGGTCCCGCGCAGGATGGCCTCGGCGCGGTCACCCACCTCCCATGCCGCAGGCGCGCCTTCCAGCACGGCGGCGCGGATCGTTGCGGGATCCTCGGATCGGGGGTTGTCGTCGGTCACGATCACCGCATCGGCATTCCGGTGGGCGGCCTGTCCCATGAGCGGCCGTTTGCCCTGGTCGCGATCCCCGCCAGCCCCGACAACGGCGATGATCCGGCCCATCACGTGGGGCCGGAGCGCCTGGAGCGCCGTGGCCACGGCATCGGGCGTATGGGCGTAATCCACGAAGACGGTGGCGCCGTTGTCGCGGGCCGCGGCCAATTGCATCCGGCCCCGCACGCCGCTGAGCTTGGGCAGCGCGGCGAAGACGGCCTCGGCCTCTTCCCCGGCCGCAATCACCAGACCCGCGGCGAGCAGAGCGTTGGCCGCCTGGAAGCCGCCGATGAGGTTCAACCGAGCCGAAAAGGCCCGGCCTTGCCAGCGAAACAGAACGTCCTGGCCCGTGGCATCGAAGCGCTGCCCGGTCAGGCGCAGGCGCGCGGCCTCGTTCTGGCCGACACCAATCACTTCCTGCCCCCGGGCTTCGCAATGGGCGGCCAGATCGGGACCGTGGGGATCGTCTAGGTTGACCACGGCGATCCCATCACCCGGCAGGATCCGGTCGAACAGGCCACGCTTGGCCTCGAAATAGGCATCCATCGTGCCGTGGTAGTCCAGATGGTCCTGGGTCAGATTGGTGAATCCCGCCGCCGCCAGCCGCACCGCTTCCAGCCGTCGCTGGTCGAGCCCGTGGGACGAGGCCTCCATGGCGGCGTGGGTGACGCCAAACTGAGCCATTTCCGCCAGCAATTGGTGCAGGGTGATGGGTTCGGGCGTGGTGTGGCTGGCGGGGGCATGGAAGGCGCCTTCGACCCCCGTCGTGCCGATATTCACCGCCTGCAGGCCCAGTGCTTCCCACAACTGCCGGGTGAAGGCCGCGACACTGGTTTTGCCGTTGGTGCCCGTCACCGCAACCATGGTTTCGGGCTGCGACCCGGCCATCAGGGCCGCGGCAAAGGCCAGGGCGGCGCGGGGATCTTCTGTGACGATGGTGGACGCTTCATTGGGCACGATATCGGCCCCGGCGCGGTCGGTCAGAATGGCAACAGCGCCGCGGGTCAGCGCGTCGGCGGCGAAGCGGGCGCCATGGGTGCTGCTGCCGGGCAAGGCGGCAAACAGATCGCCGGGGCGCACCTTGCGGTTGTCCACGGCAAGACCCTGCACGCGGATGTGCGATGGTCCTGTCAGCCCCAACTCGCTCAGCGTCTTCATCACCTCGGCGCCCCTCTCTTGCGCCGGACTAACCGGTCAGGCGGCGTGCCGCAATTCAGCGGGCCGCAACTTCTGTGAGATATGATTGAAAGCCATCGACCCCGGGGTTGAAATCCGGCCGCAGCCCCAGGAGCGGTGCCACTCGGCGGACGATTTCGGACGACACCGGCACCGCCGTCCAGCCCGCCGTGCGGCGTTCTTCGCCCGCGGCAAAGACCGACGGTTCATCCAGCGTGACGATCAGGACATAGGTCGGGTCCTGGGCCGGCAAGATACTGGCGAAGGTGGTGATCGTCTTGTCGTCCCAATAGCCGCCCGTGTATTTCGGTTTATCGGCCGTGCCGGTCTTACCCCCGACCTGGTAGCCCGGAACTTCGCCCAATGACGCCGTGCCGCGCATGACGACTTGGCGCAGCATGTGCCGGGTTTCGGCCGAGACCCGTTCGGAGACGACGCGCGGGCCCTGCGGGGGCGGGGTGTCGCGGGCCAGAAGCGTCGGGCTGACGCGCGTGCCGCCATTGAGCAGCGTCGCATAGCCCGCCGCCAGGTGGAGCGGCGAGGCGGACAGGCCGTGGCCATAGCTGACCGTAGCGGTCGTGAT
>JBCDCS010000085.1:0-9211 GCA_039181205.1 Pseudomonadota bacterium | reverse complement strand
TGGATGCGAGCCTGACGATGATCTTCACAGGGCGGACGTTTACCGGGTGGGAGAGTGAGGGGGCTTCGGCCGGAACGCCATGCCAGGATGGGTAGGTCTGTACTTTGGGTTGGATACGGACGGGTCTTGACCTAGCCCATCTCCAACCGGGCGCCCATGAGGCCTGCCAACCGTTCGAACGCGTCCTGCACCGATGGCAGTGCGGTGTCGGCGAACAAGTCTTCGATCCGGGGGGCCACGGCGATGGCCCGGTCGATTTCGGCGCTGGCCCCGGATTCATAGAGCCCGGAGGACACCATCAGTTCGTTGCGGGCCTGGACATCCAGCAGGCGGCGGACCTGCGTGATGAGTTCGTTTTCAGGGATCGTCGCGACGCCCGGCAAGCAGCGAGAGACGGATTTCAACACGTCAACGGCCGGAAAGCGCCCGGCTTCGGCGATGGCGCGGGACAGGACCACGTGGCCGTCCAACTGGCCGCGCACGATATCGGCCACCGGTTCTTCCATGTCGGAGCCGGCGACCAGGACCGAGAAGATGGCAGTGATGTCCCCCTGATCGTCCATCCCGGGGCCCGCCCGTTCCGCCAAGGACGCCAGAAGGGGGGTCAGGCTGGCGGGATGGCCGCGCAAGGCCACGTCTTCGCCCGCGGCGGTGGCGATTTCGCGGTGGGCCTCGGCCAGGCGGGTGACGCTGTCACAGAGGAAGAGCACGTGCTGCCCGGCATCGCGGAAATGTTCGGCCACGGTCAGCGCGGTGAGCGCGCAGCGCCGCCGGACCGGGGCCGGCATGTCGGACGTGGCGGCCACGACGACTGTGCGGGCCATGCCATCCGGGCCAAGCGTGTCGCGCACGAAATCCGCCACTTCGCGGCCCCGCTCACCGACCAGTGCGAGGACGCAGATATCGGCTTCCACATCCCGGGCGAGGCCGCCGAGCAGCGTGGATTTCCCCACGCCGGAGCCCGCGAAGAGGCCGATGCGCTGGCCGCGGGCCAAGGGCAGGACGGTGTCGAGAACCGCGTAGCCGGTATGCAGACGCGCGCCCATGGAGCGCCGCCGGGTGGGGGACGGCGCGGGACCCATGAGCTTGCGGGGTTCGCCATGGGCCAGGGGGCGGCCATCCATGGGGTCGCCGAACGGATCGATGATGCGCCCGACCCAGGTGTCATGGGGGGCGACGGTGACCGGGCCGAGCAATTCGACCGGCAGACCCAGGCGCAGCCCATCGACGGGCCCCATGGGGATGGCCGTCAGCCCGCCGGCGGCGAGCCGGACGATTTCGGCGCGATGGGTTTCGCCATCGTCTTCGTAGCGCAGGTCATCGCCCAGACAGGCCAGGGCCGACAGCCCATCGACGGAAAACCCGCCGGCCGACAATTCGGTGACGCGCCCGACCGGTGCGGTCGGCCGGATGGCGGCGATTCGGCGGTGGAAGTCGGCGAAAGGGTCAGTGTCGCTTTGCATGAAACGTCTCCGGCAGGGCTTTCAACGTTTTCTAAAGGAATCGGTCTTAATGCTTTGTTGCGATAGCAGAAGGAGAATCCTTCGTGACCGAGATGCCCGCTCTATTTGGTCTGGCCGCGTCCCTCGCGCGCCATGCCGCCGCCCGTCAGGCGGTGGTCGCGACCAATGTCGCCAATGCCGACACGCCGGGCTATCGGGCGACCGATCTCGAACCTTTTTCGCCGGGCGCGCGCGATGATGGAATGCGGCGCACCCATCCCGGACATCTGGGCGCGGAAGAAGCAGCGGCCCGCCGCGTCGCCATCGAAGCCGTGGCGAACGATCCGAACGGCAACAACGTGACACTGGAAGACCAGATCCTGCGCGGCATCGAAGCGCAGCGCAGCCATAGCCGCGCCGTCACCGTCTATTCCACCGCGATGGACATGCTGCGCGCCAGCCTGGGTCGGAGGTAAGCCATGAGCGATTTTTCCACCGCGCTGGATGTTCTGTCGTCGGGCATGCGCAGCCAGGGACGGCGGCTCGTCCATATTTCGGAGAACATCTCCAACGCCGATACGCCGGGATATCGCCGGAAGACGGTGGATTTTCACGCCATGGTCGAAGCCGGGCGGCGCACCGGCGAGGTGGAGGTCGGGCCCGTGCGGCTGGATCGGTCCGATCTGGTGCGGGTGCATGACCCCGATCATCCGCTGGCGGATGCGGGCGGGTATTACGACGGCTCCAATGTGAGCTTGGTCGTGGAACTGGCGGACGCGCGGGAAGCGCAGCGTAGCTACGAGGCCAATCTCAAGATGTTCGAGCAGGTGCGGCGGATGTCGTCGCAATTGATGGACGTGCTCAAACGATAGGCGACAGACGACCATAGAAATTGGAGGCCAGAATGGACCTGCAACCGATCCTCACGGGGATGGGCGGAACGCCTGCATCCCCGACCAAGACCAACCCCGTGGCCGATGCGGCCCAGGGCTTCGCCGATGTCCTGCGGGAAGCCGAGACCCAAGCCCAAGCGGCGCTGACCACGGGCGCCGACCCGCATTCGCTGGTCACGGCGATGGCGGAAGGCAAGATGGCGATCGAAACGGTCGTGTCGGTCCGCGATCGGGTGGTGGAAGCCTATCAGGAAATCCTGCGGATGCCGGTGTAAGCCGATGTCTGATCTGCTGTTTTTCGACACGCTCCGGCAGGGGCTTTGGATCGCCGTGATGATTTCGGCGCCGATCCTGGCAGTGGCCCTGATCGTCGGGCTGGCCATCGGGCTTTTGCAGGCCTTGACCTCGATCCAGGAGATGACCCTGACCTTCGTGCCGAAGATGGCGGCGATCCTGGGCATGTTCTGGGTTTCCATGAGCTTTATGTCGCTGACGCTGGGCCGGTATTTCACCGATAGCTTGATTCCGATCATCGCGGGGTTCTGAGCCATGGCCGACGGCATTTACCCGACATTGACCCGGCAGATGGGTCTGATGCGCGAAATGGAGGTGATCGCCCAGAACATCGCGAATGCCTCGACCACCGGTTACCGCGCCGAAGGTCTGATCTTTTCGGAGCATGTGGTAAGCGGCGGCCGTCGGGCGCCATCGATGTCCATGGCCCATGCGACGGGTCGGGAGACGAGCTTCCAACAGGGCGCTTTGGAGCAGACCAACGGCACATTCGATCTGGCCATCGAGGGCGAGGGATACTTCCTAGTCGCGGTCGATGGCGTGCCCCATCTGACGCGGGCCGGTGCGTTCCTGGCGGGGCCCGATGGTGGCCTGCAGACGGCCGAGGGCAATGCCGTGCTGGATGAAGGCGGGACGCCGATCTTCCCGCCGGCGGGGGCTGCGGATGTGCGCGTGGCGCCCGACGGCACGATTTCGGCCGATGGTCAGCCGGTGGGTCGGGTGGCCGTGGTTGCGCCCGCCGATGCGGGTGCCATGAGCCGGCATGCGGGCACGATGTTCGCGACCGATGATTATACGGCAATTGATAATCCGACAATTGCGCAAGGCTTTCTCGAGGCCTCGAACGTGGATCCGGTGCTGCAGATCGCGCGGATGGTGGTTGTGCAGAACGCCTATGAGATGGGTCAGGGCTTCATGGATCGCGAGGACCAGCGCATGCGCGCCATGTTCCGCCTGATGGACAGACAGTAAGGAGACGCAAGACATGCGAGCGCTCAGCATTGCGGCCACCGGCATGGCGGCCCAGCAGACACGGGTCGAGGTGATTTCGAACAACCTCGCGAATATGAACACGACTGGCTACAACGCCCGCCGCGCGGAGTTCGCGGATCTGCATTATCAGCAGGCCACGCGGGCCGGATCGATCAATTCCGCGACCGGCGCCGTGGTGCCCGCCGGGGTGCAGATCGGCCTGGGCGTGCGGCCGACAGCGGTGGCGATGGAGGTCGGGCAAGGGACCTTGCAGGCCACCGGCGGCGACTTGGACGTGGCCATCGAAGGGCGGGGCTATCTGGAAGTCACGCTGCCGTCGGGCGCGGCCGCCTATACCCGCGACGGCGCTCTGAAGCGGACGGGCGACGGCCTGCTGGTGACGTCCGACGGCCATACGATCGCGCCGGATATCACCATTCCCGACGATGCGCGGTCGGTCTCGATCAACCCGGAGGGGGAGGTCTATGCCTATTTCATCGACCAGGTGGAGCCGGAGCAGATCGGGCAGCTGACGCTGGTCGGGTTTTCCAATGAAAAGGGGCTCGAAGCGCTGGGCTCCAACCTCTATGCGGAAACCAATGCGTCCGGCGCGCCGCTGGTCGGGTTCGCCGGTGAGGACGGGCTTGGGTTTTTCCGGCAGGGATATCTAGAGGATAGCTCCGTCGATGCCGTGCGTGAGATCACCGATCTGATCCAGGCCCAGCGCGGCTATGAGATGAATGCCAAGGTCATCACCGCGGCGGATCAGATGATGTCGGCGACGACGCAGATCCGATGATCCGGCTCGCGTTGATATTGGCGCTGCTGGCGGGACCGGCCTTCGCCGAGGCGGTCACGGTGCTGCACCCGGTTCGCGCGGGCACGGCGTTGAGCGCCGACGATCTGGTATTCGGCGATCTGGCGGCCGAGGACGGCTTCGACGATCCGCGCGATCTGATCGGGCTGGAGGCGCGCGTGAACCTCTATCCCGGCCGTCCCATTCGGACCCGCGATGTGGGCCAGCCCACCGTGGTGGAACGCAACGCCATCGTCCCGCTGGTGTTTCGGCGTGGCGGGCTGACCATCACGCTGGACGGCCGCGCGTTGAGCCGGGCCGGCGATGGCGAGGCCGTGCGCGTCATGAACCTGTCTTCCCGCCAGACCGTCACCGGAATCGCCACGGCGGCCGGGGCGGTCATCGTCAATTAGATCGGATCCGCCATGCGTCTCGTTCCCCTGATCCTTGCCCTGCTGGCCACGGCCTGCGGCCGTCTGGCCGATGTGGGCCAGACCCCCGATTTCAGCCCCATCGACGAGGGGTTCGAAGCTAGCGCGCTCGCGTCTCTGCCGCCGGCGCAACCGATCCCGATCCGCGTCTATGCTGACCCGGAGCCGTTGGCCGGCGCGTCGCTCTGGACCCAGGGGCGGGCCTCGCTTCTGGGCGATCGCCGGGCCGAAGCGCAGGGGGATATCCTGACGGTGGTTGTCGAAATCGACGAGAAGGCCGAAATCGACAACAGCACCAATCGGGCGCGTAGCGGGTCGGAGTCTCTCTCCGTGCCCGACTTCCTGGGCCTGCCCCAGCGGATCAACGAACGTCTGCCGGAGGGGGCCAGCCTGGATACCGCCGTCAGCGCCCAATCCCAGAGCGCGTCGTCAGGGAACGGCGCCGTGCGGCGCAAGGAAAAGCTGACCTTGCGGATCGCCGCGACGGTGACGGGCGTGCAGCCGAACGGCATCCTTCGCATCGAGGGGCGCCAGGAAGTGCGGGTCAATTTCGAGCTGCGGGAAATGCTGGTGACCGGGTACGTGCGGCCCGAGGACATTACACGCCAGAATGAGATCACCTACGACAAGATCGCGTCGGCACGGATTTCCTATGGCGGTCGTGGACAGATCAGCGATGTGCAGCAGCCGCGCTATGGCCAGCAGATCGCCGACATCATCCTGCCGTTCTAACGATGGTCAAGCTGCTCGCTCTTTTTGTTCTGCTCGCGGCCCTTGGCGGCGGCGGTGCGGCCGGGTTCATGCTGCGGCCGCCGGCGCCGGAGGCGGAGGTCGAAGAGGCGCCGCCGGAGCGGCCGCTGGCCGTCGTGACACTGGAGAACAGCTTTGCCGTTCCGATCCTGCGCGGCGGGCGGAGCTGGGGCCATGTGGTGCTGACGCTTGGGGTCGAAGCGGGGGAGGTGACCAGCGATGTCATCTATAGCCGCGAGCCGATCCTGCGGGATCATATGACGGAAGCGCTGTTCCTGCATGGCAGTCTGGGGGATTTCGACGGCGATTTCACCGAACCCATGGCGATGAACCGTCTTCGGGCCCGTCTGAACGACGCCGCTCGGGCCGCGCTGGCCGATCCCACGGCTCGGGCGCTAATCATCTCGCTCGTGCGCCAGCAGCGCTGACGGCTAGGTCAATCTGCGATCCTGTAGTAGCTGCTGCAAGACTTCGGCCCGGGCGCGGTCGCGGCCATGGGTCGTGCGGAGCGGTTCGGCCGCGGCCCGCAGGTTCGCGATTTCCAGGTTGAGTTCGCGCAATTGGGTCGCTCGCCAGTTTGCGTAGCGGTCCCGTGCGATGGCCGTGGCGATGTCGCTGGAATCCGCCAGCGGGGTGCGCAGCGCATCGGCGCGAGCTTCGAGTTCCGTGATCCCCTGCAGGGCCTGGGCGAGGGCTTGGCCAGATTTCTGCGCCCTCAGATCGGCCAAGGCGCGCAGACGGTCGAGCCCTTCGGTCCTCATGTGTCGCCCTCGGCCTGCAGCGTGCGGGCGAAGCGGATGGCGGCGGCCACGGCGGCGAAATGGGCCCGGTCGATGGGGGCGCCGATATCGACTGATGCGTGCAGCGCCCGGGCGGTCGGCGGATCGGAGAAGATCGGCACGCCGGCTTCCGCCGCGGCTTCGCGGATGCGGGCGGCGATAAGATCGACGCCCTTCGCCACGCAGACGGGCGGCGTCGGGTCGAGTGGCGACCATTTCAGGGCGACGGCGTAGTGCGTTGGGTTCACCACGATCACCGTGGCATCGGGCACGTCGGCGAGCATGGTATTCATCGCAATTTCTTGCGCGCGTTGCCGCCGTCGGGCCTTGAGTGCCGGGTCGCCTTCGGATTGCTTGGTTTCGTCCAAGACTTCCTGGCGGGTCATCCGGTTCTTGGCGAGATGGGAATGGTGTTGCCAGGCATAGTCCACGGCCGCGATGGCCAGCGATACGATGGTAACGGGGATCGCGAATTCCAGCAGGATGCGGGGCATCAGCGCGACGGTCATGCGCGGCTCCAGTGCCGCGGCGCTGACCAGACGGTCTGCATTTTGCCAGAGAAACCAGGCCATGATGCCGCCGAACAGGATCATCTTGGCCCCGGATTTGGCGAACTCGAACAGACCCGTCGGGCCGAATTTGTTCTTGGCGTTTTCCGTCAGAGAGATCCGCGCGAGCTTGGGCATCAGCTTGGTGGGCGCGAAGACGAAGGCGCGTTGGGCGAAGAGGACGGCGAGCACCAGCGCGGCCGGCGCAATGGTCAGGAGGACCGTGATGATCAGCGTTTCGGAGGTGACCTGGGCGCCGTGGCCCGGTCCGGGATCGAGAAGGGCTCCTGACAGGCGGTCCGCTTCGGCCAGAAGCGTGCCGCCCAGATCGGCCATGCGGCGGCCGATCGCTGGTGCAAGCAGGATCAGGCAGAGCAGGACGCCCAGATAGCTGGCCCCCACGGCCAAATCCTGGGATTTGACGATCTCGCCTTTCTGACGGGCGTCCTGCAGCTTCTGCGGGGTCGGTTCATGGCTGCGTTCGGCGCCGTCCTCGCCGCTCATGGCAGCGCGCCTGTGATCGGGTCGCCCAGGGTTGCGACCATGGCCGCCTTCCAAGTCGCGAGCATCAGCGGCGCCGAGAGCAGCAGGACGATACCGGCCAGCGCCGAGATGGCGGGCGCGCCGACCAGGGCCACCATCAATTGCGGCATGGCCCGGTTCAAGACGCCCATGGCCGCATTGTAGATGAGCGCGACCAGCGCGAAGGGGGCCGCCAGACCCACGGCGAGCGAGAAGGCGTGGCCCAGTCGGGCGACGCCCCATCGGGCCAGATCGCCCGCGGCGGGCCATTCCCCGGCGGGCAGGACGTCATAGCTGCGGATCAGCATGTCCACGAGCATGAGCGGCAAGCCCGCGGCCATCAGAAGGGCGAGTCCGGCCATGTTGAGCACGTTGCCGATGGCCGATGACGGCTCCTGCGTGCCGAAGAGCTGTGCGAGCGACGTCAGTTGCGCCGCCATCATGCCCGCCATCAGCAGCGCTTGCGCCAGGAACCGCAGGACGGCGCCGAGCGCTAGGCCCGTGGCGGCTTCGGAAGCGATGGTCCATGCGTTCAGGCTGGTCGGTAGATCGACGGCCGGGGCGACGGCGGCCGACAGCGCGAAGGCGGCGACCAGGCGCACGCGGACGGGGATCATCGCGTCGCCGAAGCCTGGCACCAGCAGCATCAGCCCCCCGATCCGCAGGAACGCCGCGAAGAGAGACGCGAGCATTGGGGCCACGATGTCGTGCAGGGACAGCAGGCCTTCGATCATGCCGCAACGGACCCCAGGATGGCGGGATTCGCCCGCGGTCCGATTTCTTCGTAGGACAAGACGGGGTTCGTGATGCCGCGGGTCGTGGCGATGGTGCGGATGAAACGCCGCCGTCTGGCCGATGTGACGATGGCGACATGGGTGCCCTGTTCGGCCGCGCGGCCGACGCCTTCGACCAGGCCTTGGGCCAGTTTCTGAAGGCTTTCGGGTGGCAAGGCGACGTCGCGGGACCCGCCTGCGCCCTGGGTCTGGTGCCGTTCGAAGGCGTCTTCCCAGGCCGGCGCCAGTTGGAGCAGCGGCAGGGTACCGTCGGGCCGGCGGATATCAGTGGTGATCTGGTCGGCCAGGCGATGGCGCACATGTTCGGCGGTGTCTTCGGGGTTGAGGCCGGCTTCGCGTAGCTCGGCCATGGCCTCCAGGATGACGGGCAAATTGCGGACGGAGACCCGTTCGGCCAGCAAAAGGCGCAGCACCGAAAGCAGGAGTTCCGGGGAAACCTTCGTCGGGATCAGATCGTCCAGCAGCCGCCGGTTGGCGACCGCGCGGGCCGGGTCCGAGACCTTGGCGAAGGCATCGAGCAAGCGGTGCAGGCCGCGCAGGCCCAACAGGCGCGGGAAGCTGGACTTGATGACTTCCATCAGATGGGTGGCGAGCACTTCGCCCGGGGTGACGATGGTTTCCCCCACCAATTGGTTGGCTTGGGCGGCGGGGATCCAGCGGGCCGGGGCGCCATAGACCGGTTCCTTGACTTCCGTGCCCCAGGTGACGGCATGGGCCCCCGGCCCGGTCAGAAGCAGAACCTGATCACGTTCCAGGCGATCGCGGGCTTCCTCCACGCCATGGACGCGGATGACATAGGTCCCGGCGGGCAGGCCCGGATCATCGGTCAGCCGGATTTCCGGCAGGATGATTCCGAAGGATTCCGCGATATGGTCGCGTAGCCCGGCGATCCGGCTTTCCAGCCCGGAAGAGGGGTCGAGCGCGAGGTCCACCAGATCGACGGCGAATTCCACTTGGATGTCGTCCAGAGCGAGAACATCGCCGATATCG
>JBCDCS010000084.1:0-9275 GCA_039181205.1 Pseudomonadota bacterium | reverse complement strand
GCCGCCCGGCACGGCGCGGCCGACGAGCGAAGACATCCTCAGACCAAGGCAAAAATCCGCGCCGGTCCGCCCGTGCCCCGCTTGTGCTTCGGCGCCCCCACGATCAGCGTCGCCCCCGCGGCGGGCAGCTCGGGCGAAATCGCCATGTTCTCGATCCCGTACCGGCCGGCGGGCAACCAGGCGTAATGGGTCGCGAAATCCGCCGACGGCCCGTGGTCCAGCGACAGCGTATCCACCGCCATGGCCACGGCCGATGTCTCGCGCAGCAACATATCGGTCGCCTCCACGTGGAAGCCCGGGAAATGCATCACCCCGTCACCGTCGGCATTCCGATATTCATCGGTCGGCACCTTGTCGGACCACCCCGACAACATCGCGACGCAGGCCCGGTCGGGGATGTCGCCATTGGCCTCGATCCAGGCTGCCAGATCGTCCGGCGTCACCTGCGCATCCGGGTCCGCCGCGGCCTTCTCCCGGATGTCCACCACGCAAAGCGGCACGACCAGGTTTCCGACTTCGATCTCGTCGACCGAGTCCCCATCGGCCGAAAAATGCAGCGGCGCATCGATATGGGTGCCGGTATGCTCGTTCAGCGTCAGGTTGTAGAGGTTGAACCCGTCCGAGGCGAAATCGAAGCCTTTCTCATAGGCCACGCCCGGCGCACCGAAATAGGTCGGGAACGTCTCGTCATAGGCATGGGTCAAATCGCGCACGCTGCCATGCATATCCGCCACGGCGGGCGTCGCGCCGACGGCCACCCCGGCGACCCCGGCCGCCGCGGCGCCTTTGAACAGGTCCCGCCGGCTCACCATCCGGTCCTTCACGGCATTCATTACGCAGATATCGCACATGGCCCACCCTCCATCTTCGGTGCATGACGTGAGCGTCAGGCGGAAGAATGGCCGCTGTCAAGGATCGAGCCGTCAGGCGCGGCGAACCGGCGATCCCGGCCCGCGGATAGAACCTACCGCGCGCGCACCAGCCGCTGCGAATTGGCGCGGGCGGCCCGTTTGATTGGGGTCAGCGCCATCCCGTAGGTCTGGGTCGGGTTTTTTCCGGCCATCACGGCGCCCAACGCCGCGATCCCCGACTGGGCGAATGCCGTCTGCTTTTCGGTGACCATTCTCAGGGTCTCGTCCGACCGCGTGGGCAAGACCCCGGCCAGGCCCAGAAGCCGCAGGCCAACCACGGTCTGCGCATCCATGAACATCTCAGCAGTGCGCCACTGCTGCCTCAGTAATTCGAGCATATTCTACAGGTCTCCGTTCACCATGCCGTTGAAACCGAACACTTTCCGGCCTCCCGACAGGGGCACGAGGTGAACGCGCCTGGACTGTCCCGGTTCGAATCGAATCGCGGTTCCCGCCGCGATGTCGAGCCGCCGCCCCCGCGCCGCCGCCCGATCGAAATCGAGCGCCGGGTTGGTTTCGGCAAAATGGTAATGGCTGCCCACCTGCACGGGCCGGTCACCGGTATTGGCGACCTCCAGCGTGACGGCCTCCGCGCCGTCATTCAACGTCAACTCACCCGCGGCTGTCAGAACTTCCCCGGGGATCATCCGTCGGTCCCCTTGATGCGGGCCCAGATCCGCTTGCCGAAGAGCCCGACCAGAACGCCGACGGACATCAGCGCCCCGTTGCTTTCGCCGCCCATGGCCATCACCAGAAGCGAGGCAAGGATCAGGATCAGCAGCAGCGCCACCAGGTCGAACTCGAAATCGCTGATCGGCGGACGACCCAGCCAGACCTTTTCGGCCCAATCCTTCAGAAGCTTCTCTGCGCTGGGCAGCAAGAGCCCCACGATAAACCCGATGATGAGGTTCAGAGCCATTATTCCGCCGCTTCCTTCTGGCGGATCGGGTGATGCACCGTCACCAATTTCGTGCCGTCGGGAAACGTAGCCTCGACCTGCACGTCGTGGATCATCTCCGGGATCCCCTCCATGCATTGGTCGGCGGTGATCACATGGGCTCCGGCCTGCATCAGATCGGCGACCGAGCGCCCGTCACGGGCGCCCTCGACCACGAAATCCGTGATCAGTGCGATGGCCTCGGGATGGTTCAGCTTGACGCCGCGGGCCAGACGCCCCCGTGCGACCATGGCCGCCACGCTCACCAACAGCTTGTCCTTCTCGCGGGGCGTCAGGTTCATGGTGTCCTAATCGTCACATTGCCAGACACGCGGCATCGGCACACCACGTATCGCGTTAATGGCGCGGATGAGGGCGCGACGCAACGTTTCTGACTTCTGCGCAGCCAGCCGGGCGACCAGCCGTCCATCCCAGGCGGAGGCATGTCCATCCTTGCCCAACGCACCACGCACCCGGCACAGTGCATCCCCAGCCCGTGGGTCGATCCAGACCAGGGTGGAAAACGCGCGATTGCGGCCAAGTGCCTGGGGCTCCAACAGAGTTTGCCCATCCAGGATCAGATGTTCCTGATGGATCAGTCGCCCGTCCCGCCGAATCGTGCGGATATCCTCGAAGGCCAGCTCCCGCACGGTCTCGCCATGGGCCACGCGTCCCAGGACCACCGACTCGACGCCCAAAAACGAGGCATCGGCGCCCAACACGACCTCGGTTTCGCGGCGGAGCGATGCACCGTCGAAGACGATCACTTCCTGCGGCAGCCAGTCGAGCCGCCCGCCCCGTCCCACGCGCAATTCGGTCCGGACCACGCCCGTCCCGCCCGACGCTCGGTACGCCCGCTCCGCCGTCTGCATGGCCCCGACCGCCGCCGCGCCCGGCCCGAGGGTCAGCCCGTACTCCAGCCGGTCCCCCCCGGTCACGCCGCCCGCCGTGTTCAGAAACACGACTTCAGGCACATCGCCATCCACGCGTGGCAACATGGCCTTGGCGCTGCCCTGCTGGCGCAGATCGCCGAGGCCTCCGCACCCCAAGACCACCCGCGCCTCGCCGCGCACCCGTTGCATCACTTCATCCATGGCGGCGGACCCTAGCCATCCCCGCCCAGGGCCGCTAGGGCCCGGACCCATGGACAGCCTCACCATCCGCCGCCCCGACGACTGGCACCTGCACCTGCGCGACGGTGACATGCTGCGGCTGGTGGCCCCGCAATCGCACCATTTCGGCCGCGCGATCATCATGCCCAACCTGGTGCCCCCCGTCATCACCGGTGCCGAGGCCGCCGCCTACCGCGACCGCATCATCGCCGCCGGGTTCGCGCGCCCCCTGATGACTCTCTACCTCACCGAGGACACCGATCCCGCCGACGTGGTCCAAGCCCACGCCGCGGGCATCATCGCCGCCGTCAAACTCTACCCCGCCGGCGCCACCACCAACTCCGCCTCGGGCGTGCGCGATTTCGACAAGGTCCGCCCCGTCTTCGCCGCCATGGAAGAAGCGGGCGTCCTCCTCTGCATCCACGGCGAAACCACCGATGGCGACGTCTTCGACCGCGAAGCCGCCTTCCTGGACCGTACGCTCACCCCGCTCCGCGCCGCCCATCCGGCGCTTAAGATCACCCTGGAACACGTCACGACATCCGACGCCGTCCAGTTCGTCCAGGCCCACGACAACATCGGCGCCACCATCACAGTCCAGCACCTGATGGCCAACCGCACCACCATGCTCAGCCATGGCATGCGCCCCCATTTCTACTGCCTGCCGATCCTCAAGCGCGACACCCACCAAGCCGCCCTTCGCCAAGCCGCCACCTCCGGCGACCCGAAGTTCTTCCTGGGCACCGACAGCGCGCCCCACCCGACCCACGCCAAGGAGGCCATCTGCTGCGCCGCCGGCTGCTTCACCGCACCCCATGCGATCGCCTGCTACGCCCAGGTCTTCGACGAAGAAGGCGCCCTCGACCGGCTCGAAGCCTTCGCGTCGCTCAACGGCCCCGCCCATTACGGCCTGCCCCCCAATGACGACACGATCACCCTGACCAAAGGCCCGGCACTCGACCTGCCCGACCGCATCGACGCCCATGGCCAGACCGTCACCCTCTTCGACCCCGGCACGCCGCTCCACTGGCACGTGAAGGACACGCCATGATCCCAACCGCCTACCCGCCCGCCGCCGAAATCGCCCGCCTCACCGCCCGGGCGCTGCTCGAAGTCAAGGCCGTACACTTCAACGCGCGCGAGCCCTTCACCCTCGCCTCCGGCCTGCCCAGCCCGACCTATATCGACTGCCGCAAGCTTATCAGCTTCCCCCGCATCCGCGCCACGCTCATGGATTTCCTGACAATCACCATCCTCCGCGACGCCGGGATGGAAGCCTTCGACAACGTCGCGGGTGGGGAAACCGCCGGCATCCCCTTTGCCGCGCTCGTGGCCGAACGCATGGCGCTGCCCATGACCTATGTCCGAAAGAAACCCAAAGGCTACGGCCGCAATGCCCGCATCGAAGGCCAGATGACCGAGGGCCAGCGCGTCCTACTGATCGAAGACATGACCACCGATGGCGGCTCAAAGCTCAGCTTCGTCGATGCCATCCGCGAAACCGGCGCCACCTGCGCCCATACCGGCGTGATCTTCAGCTACGGCATCTTCCCCGAGATCACCAAGACGCTGGGCGATCACGGCATCACGCTCCACGCCTGCTGCACCTGGTGGGACGTCCTGGCCGAGGCCAAGGCCCAAAGCGCCTTCGATGCCGAAACGCTCTCCGGTGTCGAGGCCTTCCTCGATGACCCCCGCGCCTGGCAGGCCGCCCACCAGTCCTGAGAATCTCCGCGCCCGTGCGGTGACACACCCAGCGGTGCCACTTGGCCAAAGAGTGTTCGCGCACGTTGTGCACGATGGTATTCCGGCAAGGCTGTCGGGGCGCAAATCCGGGCCTCTGAATACGCAAGCCACTCGATTCCCTCGCCAAAATGATTTCCACATGGTATCCCCAGGATATCCAGATTGCCCGGTCGCGGCGGGGTCTGTATGCCGCCCGGACGGGATCATTCGACAAGACCAGGACGGGCGCATCTAACGCCCGCCTAAGGGGGCAGGCATGAGCGAAATCGCGCGGTTGGACCAGCGGGTCCCAGCATCGAACGACGAAACGCTGCCGCATAATATTGAGGCGGAACAACAGCTTCTGGGCGCGGTGCTCACCGACAACGATCTTTACGACCGCGCCGCTTCCGTCGTGAAGGCAGAGCATTTCTACGACCCCGTCCACCGCGAAATCTGGGAAATCTGCGCCGCCCGCATCCTGAAGAACGCGCTGGCCTCGCCCGTGACCCTGAAGCCGTTTCTGGAAGACCACGAAGGCCTCAAGGCCCTGGGCGGCCCGTCTTATCTGGTCACCCTCGCCGCCTCGGCCATCGCCGCCTATGCGGTGAAGGACTACGCTCAGATGATCTACGATCTGGCCATTCGGCGGGAACTGATCGGCCTGGGCCGCGACATCGCCGCCCAAGCCAATGACGTCAACGTGGAAACGGAACCCGCCGACCAGATCGTGGACGCCGAATCGAAGCTCTACGCGCTGGCCGAACAGGGCCGCAGCGAAAGCGGCTTCCGATCCTTTCTCCACGCCGTCACCCAGGCCGTGAACGTGGCCAACGCCGCCTATCAACGGGATGGCGGACTTGCGGGCCTGGCCACAGGCCTGATCGATATCGACAAGAAGCTGGGCGGCCTGCACCGCTCGGACCTGCTGATCCTGGCCGGGCGGCCCTCCATGGGGAAGACGTCGCTTGCCACCAACATCGCCTTCAACGTGGCCAAGGCGTACAAACGGGGCGAGTTGCCCGATGGCCGCGACGGCGCCATCGATGGCGGTGTGGTCGGCTTCTACTCGTTGGAAATGTCGGCCGAACAGCTGGCCGCCCGGGTTTTGTCCGAGGCCGCCGAGGTCCCGTCCGAGCAGATCCGCAAGGGCGACATGACCGAGGCCGAGTTCCGCCGCTTCGTCGAAGCCGCCAAGGCGCTCCAAGCCTGCCCGCTCTATATCGACGACACACCGGCGCTGCCCATCGCCCAGCTGGCCGCCCGTGCCCGGCGCCAGAAGCGGACCCATGGGCTCGACCTGCTGATCGTCGATTACCTGCAGCTTGTGGTCGCCCCCGGCGCGAAAGGCGATAGTCGCGTGAACGAGGTGTCCGCCATTACCCAGGGCCTCAAAGCCATCGCCAAGGAGCTGGATATCCCTGTTATCGCGCTCTCCCAGCTCAGCCGCCAGGTGGAGAACCGCGAAGATAAGCGCCCGCAGCTCTCCGACCTACGTGAGTCGGGCTCGATCGAGCAGGACGCCGATGTCGTCATGTTCGTCTACCGCGAGGAATATTACAAAGAGAGGGAAAAGCCCGGCGATCACCAGCTCGACAAGATGGCCGAATGGCAAGCCGCCATGGAGGCGGTCCATGGCAAGGCCGAGGTTATCATCGGCAAGCAACGCCACGGTCCCATCGGCACGGTCGAACTCTCCTTCGAGGGCCGCTTCACCCGCTTCGGCAACCTGGTGAAACCCTGGCAGGAGGAACGCTGACCAGGTGCGCATCCCCGTCTTTCGGCCGGGCCGGGCCAGTCCCGATCTTCCCCTGTCGCCAGCCATCCGGTCGGGCGACCACCTTTTCCTGACTGGAATGACCGGCAGCCTAGCGGACGGCACCATGCCACTTGATCCGACCGCCCAATTCGAAAGCGCCTTCGACAAGATCGCCGGGCTGCTCGCCGAAGCGGATTTGACGCTCGATGCCGTCTCCGAAGTGACGACCTTCCACGTGGATCTAAACCGTCATTTCGAGACCTTCGAAGCGGTCTGGCGCGTCCGTTTCGCGGCGCCCTATCCAGCCTGGACCGCCGTCGGGGTGGCCGGCCTTCGACGCCAAGGTGCATTGGTCGAGATCCGCGCGATCGCCCATATCGGTGCGGTTCCACTGGCCAAGAACATAACCGGCAATCGTTAAGATAACGTCTCCAAAACCGTGCGAACGCGCGTATGCACGGGGGGTGTACAGGGGGTGTACGGGTGGTGCCCCCAACCGCTTGACGCCGCGGCGCGCCCGCCCCATCACCGCGCGGATGCCCAGCGGAACACTCCATATCGACCTCGACGCCATCGCCGCCAATTGGCGTAACCTGGACCGTTTGTCGGGCCAAGGCTGCGAGACATCCGCCGTCGTCAAGGCCGATGCCTACGGCCTGGGTGTCGTGCCCGTTGTCAACCGTCTGGCCCAGGAAGGCGCTCGGGCTTTTTTCGTCGCCACGGCAGATGAAGGCCTTGAAGTTCGCCGAACTTTGGGTCCGGAACCAAGGGTTTACGTGCTATACGGTCACATGCCCGGCGACACCTCCACCATCCAGCGGGCCGATCTCGTCCCCATGGTCACCTCGCTGGAACAGGCCGTTCTGCACATCGAGTCCCTGCCCCGCCACCCCTTCGGCATCCAACTCGACACCGGCATGAACCGCCTCGGCCTCAAAGCCGCCGATTGGGCGGATATCGCGCCGGTTCTGCTGGAGGCCGAACCGGTCCTGATCATGTCCCACCTGGCCTGCGCCGATGATCCCGATCACCCGATGAACGACCACCAGCTGCGCAACTTCCGCCATATGATCGAAGGCATCGACGCCCCCCTCAGCCTCGCCGCCACGGGCGGAACGCTCCTGGGCGCGGGCTACCATTTCGACATGACGCGACCCGGCATCGGTCTCTATGGCGGTCTGCCCTATGGCGACGCCACTCCGGTCGTCAGCCTGGAGCTGCCGGTCATCGCCTGTTTCGACGTCGCCGAGGGCGAGGCATCGGGCTATGGCGCGACCTGGACGGCGCCCGCCCCGACCCGGCTGGCCACGGTAGCCGCGGGCTATGCCGACGGCCTGCCCCGCGCGCTCGCACCAGGACTTGAAATGATGGCCGGTCCGGTGCCCTGCCCTGTCGTGGGACGCGTCTCCATGGACCTGATGACCATCGACATCGGACATCTGGAGACCGACCCGACCAGTCTTTCGATCCTCGACCTCGACCACGGAGTCGACGATTTGGCTGACAAAGCTGGCACGATCGGCTATGAAATGTTTACGTCTTTGGGCCGACGATATGGCCGCAGCTACCGCAACGGCAGCCTCTGAGGGGGAGCATCTTTCGAAATCCAGTCCGTTAACGGAAACGTTAGCATCTATCCCGTTTGCGGGAACAACCTCGGATTGTGTTGCGATATGGTCGCCGTGGGTCGATCTCTGGTCTCAAGAGACGTCTTTTTGACGCCTTAAATGATTTGACCAGAGGGACCATCCCCATGACCGATATCGCGCCCACCACCTTGCTGTCGAATGCGACAGTCGTCCTGCAGAAACTCTGCACCCTGCTACTAGCCGTTCTGGCACTCGGCCTCGCTATCGACAGCGCCGCCGCCGCTCTAGGCTTCGTGCCGTGGCTGGAACTCCCCGTCTCCATCGGTGGTCAGACCGTCCAAGATGCTGGCATGTGGGCGCAGCTTGGCGTGACCGCTCTTCTGCTAACATTGCTCGGTTTCCTGCCATCGAATGCGCGGGTGCGGAAATTGGAGGTCACCAACCGGAACTTCCAGATCTCTATGGATGATGTGGCCCGGGCCTACGAATATGTCCATCGCGCCGACCGCGAAGGCGTCTTCCAAACGAGCCGCGAATTCGACGCCATGCGGGAACGGATCGAATGGATGCGCAAGCATCCGGATCTGGTGAGCATGGAGCATGACGTTCTGCAGCTGGCCGCCCAGATGTCGGTTGAAAGCCGCGACCTGGCGGAGATCTATGCCGACGAGAAAGTCGCGCGGGCCCAGAATTTCCTGCGCCAGCGTCAGCAGGAGGTCGAAGATTATCGCCAGCGCATCGCCATGGCCCAAGCCACGGTCCAGGAAATGAAGCGCTGGATGCAATCCGTCTCCGTGGAAGAAGGCCTGGCCGAAAAGCAGCTTGAACGGCTTCAGAGCGATCTTGCCGATGTCACAGAATCCATGCGGCTGAGCGGCCATGGCCAGCGCGCCAAGAACGTGGTCGGTATGCCCCGCCGCGAGAAAGCCATAGCTCCCCTAGCAACGCCAGCGGAGTAAGGCTGCTCGCCTTCTAGACAATAGGACGACCCGTCTGTTGGATGGGTCGCTCTACCTCATTTTTGGTCTGTCCTGTTTCTCAGAATGAGACCGTAAGACGCATTCGGCCGTCCACATCGACGGTATCGGTTCCAAGACGGCCCACGCCCGCCGAGATACGCAAGTCGATCCGGTCCGCCAGGCGAGCCTCTAGCCCGAGTTCGACACTACCAGACCAGCCTTCTTCGTCATCAAGACCGACGACGAAGCGCGTGTCATTGTCACCAAACGCATAGTCAGCATG
>JBCDCS010000083.1:0-9315 GCA_039181205.1 Pseudomonadota bacterium | reverse complement strand
GGTCGCCGGATCGGAAAGCCGTGGCGGATAGCGATGTGCCGGTGAAGTCGCTGCTGTGAGGATCATCGGGGGCCGCTGGCGCGGCCGTCATCTGGCTTCGGTCGGCGCGGGCGATGCGGCCGCCCATCTGCGCCCGACATCGGACCGGGTGCGGGAAGCGATCTTCAACTTGCTGATCAATGGGCAAGGGGTCGATCTGGAGGGCCTACGGGTGCTGGACGTCTTCGCGGGGACGGGCGCGCTGGGCCTGGAGGCGCTGAGCCGCGGGGCGGCGGAAGCCACGTTTCTGGAGAGCGGCCGGGTCGCGCTTGGGCTTCTGCGCAAGAACATCGGTTTGTTGGATGCGCAGGCCCGGATCGTCGCCCGGGATACGCGCCGCCCGGGTACCGGCACGCCCCATGATCTGGTCTTTCTCGATCCGCCCTATGAGAAAGGGTTGGGGGAAGCGGCCTTGGCGGCGTTGCGAGATGAGGGCTGGCTTGCGCCTGGTGCGATGGTGGTCTGGGAGGAAGGATCGCCGCCTCTGGTCCCGCCATTTCTGACGCAGATCGATCAGCGCCAGTATGGCGACACGGTGGTGACCCTAGCCAAGTAGGATGGGGTTTTCACCCCATCCTTAGCCCGTGGGCGATGGCCCGACCCTATTCCATGGCGGCGCGGACATCGGCGACCAGGGCCGCGCCGTCGTAGCCCTTGCTATCCATTTCGGCGATCCAGTCGTCGATCACCGCATCTCCGAGCATCTGGATTTCCGCAGTCACATCGGGCGCCAATTCGGCGATCTGGTTGCCCGAGGCGACGATGACCTCCCGGCCTTCGGCATCGCCCACATCATGGGCGCGACCGGCCCAGGCCGAGGCCATGACCCCCGAATTGGCATCGATCACGGCGCGCAGATCGGGGGCGAGCCCCTCATAGACGTCGCGATTCATGGCCCAGAGGAAATAGAGGTTATAGAGCGACCGCTCGCCCGCCACGTCGGTATGGCTGTCGGTCAGTTCGTCGAGCTTCAGCGACGGCGCCTGTTCCCAGGTGATGACGCCGCCATCGATCACCCCGCGCGACAGCGCTTCGGGGAAGGCCGGGACCGGCATGCCCACCGGGTTGGCGCCCATCGCATCCAGAAGCAGCGTTGCCGGGCGCGACGGGCCGCGCAGGTTCAGGCCGCGGAAGTCCGACAGGGTTTCGGGCGCGTCGCCTTTCAGGTGGACCAGCCCGGGCCCGTGCATATGGGCCGCGATGACGTGAATGTCGTCGAAATCATCCATCAGATGCGCCTGGGTGTAGGTCCAGGCGGCGACGGAGGCGGCCTCGGCCGATTTCGGCGTCATGAAGGGCAGCTCCAAAGCCTCGGCTTCGGGGAAGCGGCCCGGCTGGTAGCCGGGGATGATCCAGCCGCCATCCACGGCGCCATTGGCGATCAGGTCGTACATATTGGCCGCCGAGCCGCCCAATTGCATGAAGGGGAACAACTCGACCTTGATCCGGCCTTCGGACTGCGTCTCGATCGCGTCGGCCCAGGGCGCCATGAAATGGGTGGGATTCGCCGAATTCGGGTTCACGAAGTGCTGGAAACGCAGCGTGACTTCGGGTTCGGCCCCGGCGGGCAGGGCGAGGAAAAGCAGCAGCAGAAGGGAACGAAAGGTCATCTCGGGACCCCCATATTTTGCGTCAGGGACACTTACCTATACCATCAGGCGTGTGCAGGGAAGCACTTTTTTGAGAATCATTCTCAAAAAGAGCTGGATTAGCCCCTTGTTTACCCAATCTCCACGTGTGATTCCCTAGAAAAATCACCGTGAGATCGCCGATGCCCGCGCCCCAGGACCTGCTGTCCTCTGTCTTTGGATTCGACGCCTTCCGGCCGGGCCAAGCCGAGATCGTCGATGCCGTCTGCGCGGGGCGGGACGTCCTGGCGATCATGCCCACGGGCGGCGGGAAATCCCTGTGTTTCCAGCTTCCCGCGCTTTGCCGGGATGGGCTGACCGTCGTCATCTCGCCCTTGATCGCGCTGATGCGGGACCAGGTGCGCGCGCTGCAGGAGGCCGGGGTTTGCGCCGGCGCGCTGACATCGGGAAATACCGAGGAGGAGACCGAGGAGGTTTGGCAGGCCATCGAAAACGGGCGACTGAAACTGCTCTACATCGCGCCGGAACGGTTGGCCTCGACGGGCACGGAACGGATGCTGCGGCGGGCGAACTGTACGCTGATCGCCGTGGACGAGGCCCACTGCGTCAGCCAATGGGGCCACGATTTCCGGCCCGATTACCTGCGGATCGGCGCGCTCAGGAAGACGCTGGGGACGCCATTGGCCGCGTTCACGGCCACCGCGGACGAAGAAACCCGGGAAGAGATCGTCCGGCGGCTGTTCGAAGACCCGCCCGAGGTATTCCTGCACGGGTTCGACCGGCCAAACCTGTCACTGGCGTTCCAGCCCAAGAACAGCCCGCGTCAACAAATCCTGTCGTTTGCGGCAGCGCGAAAGGGGCAATCGGGGATCGTCTATTGCGGCACGCGCGCGAAGACGGAGACGCTGGCGAAAGCGTTGCGCGACGAGGGCCACGACGCCTGTCACTATCACGGCGGCATGGAGGCCGAGGATCGCCGCATCGTCGAAACCCGCTTCCAGCGGGAAGATGGCCTTATCGTCGTGGCCACGGTGGCCTTCGGGATGGGCGTCGATAAACCCGATATCCGCTGGGTCGCCCATGCCGACCTGCCGAAGAGCATCGAGGCCTATTACCAGGAGATCGGGCGCGCGGGCCGCGACGGCGCGCCGGCCGATACGATGACGCTGTTCGGGGCGGACGATATCCGCTTCCGCCGCCAGCAGATCGACGAAGGGCTAGCCCCGCCTCAGCTCAAGCAGGCCGACCATGGCCGCCTGAACGCCCTACTGGGCTTGGCGGAGGCGCAGGTCTGTCGGCGCGTGACGTTGCTGGGGTATTTCGGCGAGAGTCGGAGCCCGTGCGGCAATTGCGATCTCTGCGCCGATCCGCCGGACCTGTTCGATGGCACGACCGAGGTTCGCAAGGCGCTGTCGGCCATGCTGCGCACCGAGGAACGGTTCGGGACGGGTCATCTGATCGACGTGCTGACGGGGGCCGAGACGGACAAAGTCCGTCGGTTCAGCCATGATCAGCTGCCGACCTTCGGCTGCGGGTCGGACACGCCGAAGCACCAGTGGCAGGCCATCTTCCGGCAGATGATGGGTCTGGACCTGGTGCGCCCCGATCCGGAGCGGCACGGTGCCCTGCGGTTCATGGAGGCCGCCCGCCCGATCCTGAAGGGCGAAGGAAGTGTGACCCTGCGGCGGGATACCATCCAAAAGGCCGAGCGCCGCCCAGCGGTGAAGCAACTGGTCGCCGAGGAAGACGCCCCGCTGCTGTCTGCGTTGAAAGCCAAACGGCGGGCGCTGGCCGAAGCCCAGGGCGCGCCCGCCTATGTGGTATTCAACGATAGGACGTTGATCGAAATGGCCGAGAAGCGACCCGGGACCCTGGACGAGATGGCCCGGATTTCCGGCGTCGGCGCCACCAAGTTGGAGCGCTATGGTACCACGTTCCTGTCGGTGATCACCGGCGAGGAACCCGAAGCCGTCCACCCGGCGCGGCGGAAACTGGCGGGGCGATCGGAGGGCGCGATTTATGACCGGCTTCTATCGGTCCAGACCGATTTGAGTCGGGGGGAAACCGGGCTCGACAAGCCGATGACATGTTCGTCTTCGCAACTGGCCAAGGTGGCGAAGGCGCCGCCGGACCCGGATACCCTGCACCGTATTCTGGGGGACCGCCATGCCGAGCGGTTCGGTGAAGCGTTCCTGGAAGTGCTGCGCGAGGCGTGAGGCATCGGGTTGGCCCTTTGGCGCCGCCAGACTATCTGCCTGAGGACCGAGGAGAGCTGCCCCAATGCTGACCGTTATTTCGCCTGCCAAATCGCTCGACTTCGATCCGGTAGATGTGGAGATGTCCACGCCGCGCTTCACCGACGAGACGGCCAGGCTGCTGGTGACCGCGCGGCGCCAAGGGATCGGCGATCTGCAGCGGCTGATGTCGATCTCGGATAAGCTAGCCCGTCTGAACCGGGACCGTTTTCGCGACTGGGATATGGCGCCGGAGAAGCCGGCGATCTTCGCCTTTGCGGGGGATACGTACATGGGCCTAGATGCCAAGACGCTGTCGGACGACGCGCTGCGGCAGGCGCAAGGCACGCTGCGCATCCTGTCGGGTTTGTATGGTCTGCTGCGCCCGCTGGATGGGTTGAAGCCCTATCGGTTGGAGATGGGGACGCGTCTGAAAACGCGGCGGGGGAAGGACTTGTACGCCTTCTGGGGCGACCGCATCGCCAAGGCGTTGAATGAGGACGCGGCGGCTATGGGCGCGGGCCATCTGCTGAATTGCGCGAGCCAGGAGTATTTCGGCGCCGTTGATCTGAAAGCCCTGCGCGTACCAGTGATCACGCCCACCTTCCTGGAGGACCGGCCGGGCGGCCCGAAAGTGATCAGCTTCTCCGCCAAGCGGGCGCGGGGGGCCATGGCGCGGTTCGTGGCGGAAAACCGGATCACGGACGCGGCCGATCTGCGTGGGTTTGCGATCGGCGGGTACGAGTGGCAGCAGAGCCCAGTCGACGCGCCGGTGTTCTTGCGGCGGGCAGAGGCAGCGGACGCGGCCTGACGCGAGATTCGCGGTGGGCTATCGCCCTTTCCGCAGATCGTCAAAGGCGCGGAGATCGGTGATCAGCCGCTCCATCTGATCGACCGGGACCATGTTCGGCCCGTCCGACGGGGCTTTGTCCGGATCCTGGTGCGTTTCGATGAACAGGGCCGACACACCCACGGCGCAGGCCGCGCGGGCCAGAACCGGCGCGAATTCGCGCTGGCCACCCGACGACTCCCCCAGGCCGCCGGGCTGCGCGACTGAATGGGTCGCGTCGAACACGGTCGGATAGCCCATCGCATCCATGATCGGCAGGCCGCGGAAATCGCTGACCAGGGTGTTGTAGCCGAAGCTCGTCCCCCGGTCGCAGAGCATGATATTCTCATTGCCCGTCGACGCGACCTTGGCCGCGGCATTGGCCATATCCCAAGGTGCCAGGAACTGGCCCTTCTTGATGTTGATGGCGCGGCCCGTTTCCCCTGCGGCCAGCAGGAGATCGGTCTGGCGCGATAGGAACGCCGGGATCTGCAGGACATCGCAGATTTCGGCCGCCGGGGCGCATTGATCGGGCAGATGGACGTCCGTCAAAACGGGACAGCCGAATTCCCGACGGATTTCACCTAGGATGCGCAGGCCCTCTTCCATCCCGAGGCCCCGCTTGCCCTTCAGCGAGGAGCGGTTCGCCTTGTCATAGCTGGCCTTGAAGACAAACCGCGTCCCCGTCGGCGCGCAGGCGGCGGCGATCCGTTCGGCCATCATCTTTGAGTGGTCGAGTGACTCGAGCTGGCATGGCCCGGCGATGAGCATGAACGGATGATCGCCGCCCACGGGAATGCCGGAGACGTCGATTGGCTTGGAGATCAGGGGATCCATGGCGTCAGCCTTTCAAGACGGCTTCGATGCGGGGAATGTCTTCGGGGTTGTTGAGTTCCCAGAACAGGCGGCCTGGAGCCTCGACCTCGACACAGGCGATCGTCGCGCCGTTTTCCAGGAAGCGGAGCTGTTCTAAGCCCTCGCGTCGTTCCAATTCGCCCACAGGCCAGGCGGCGTAGGCGCGCAAGACGTCGGGACGGTAGGCATAGACCCCCACATGGTGGAAGACGGGAATCAGATCGGGCACCTGGCCGGGATCGATGAAGGGGATGACTTCCTTCGAAAAATAGAGCCCGTGCCGGTTGCGGTCGAAGACGGCGGTCGTGCCGCCCACGCGCCCGGCGCGGCGGTCCTCGGTAAACATCCGGTAGGTCGTCTGGTCGCAGCGGAGCACGGGCGTGGCAACGGCGGCATCTGCATCGTTGGCCATGCGCGCGATCAGCGCTTCGATGAACCAGGGTGGGGTGAGCGGCGCGTCGCCTTGCAGGTTGACGATCAGGTCGACGGCCAAGCGATCAAGGGTTTCGGCGCAGCGTTCAGTGCCGTTACGGGCATCCGAGTTGGTCATCAGGACCGATGCGCCAAAGGCCCGTGCCGCATCGGCGATCCGGTCGTCATCGGTGGCCACATGGATGCTGTCGACACCCGCCACCTGTCGGGCCGCGTCCCAGGTCATCTCGATCAAGGTCTTCTTGGTGCCATCGGCCTGGGTCAGTTCCGCCAGCGGTTTTCCCGGATAGCGATTGGACGCGTATCGCGCGGGGATGACGATGGCCGTCTTCATGCCAGGCCCGCGCGCAGCAGGTCATGCACATGCAGGACACCCACCGGGATGTGCCCCTCACAGACAATCAAGACATTGAGTTTTCGTTCATTGAGCAACGCCAAGGCCTGGGCAGCCAGCATGTCCGGCGGGACGGTGAGCGGGGTGCGTGTGGCGATGTCGGCCGCCGTGCAACTCATCAGGTCGGTCATATTCCGCCTGAGATCACCATCGGTGACGACGCCGAACAATTCACCGTCTTCCGTAACAGCAGCAATGCCAAACCCGGTGGACGTCATGGTGATCAGCACTTCGGGCATGGGTGTGGCGGCATCGACCAGCGGGAGGTTCGCCGAGTGCATGATCGTCTCGACCCGGGCCAGTTGCGCGCCGAGCTTGCCGCCCGGATGGAAGACGCGGAAATCCTCGGCCCGGAAGCCTCGGCGCCGCAACAGTGCGACCGACAGCGCATCGCCCAGGGCTAGGGTTAGCGTGGTGGACGTGGTGGGCACTACACCCAGGCCGCAGGCTTCCGGCAGATCAGGGATGGTCAAATGATAGTCGGCCGCGCGCATCAACGTGCTTTCAGGCCGGGACGACAGGCCGACCAGGGGCACGGCGAAGCGGCGGGTATGCTCGATCATGTCGCGCAGCTCAGGTGCCTCGCCCGAGTTGGAGATCATCAGGACCACGTCCTGGGGCGTCACCATGCCCAGATCGCCATGGCTCGCCTCGGCCGGATGGACGAACAAGGCAGGCGTCCCGGTGGAGGCCAGTGTGGCGGCGATCTTGCGCGCGATATGGCCGGATTTGCCGATCCCGGACACGATCACCCGACCCTCGGCCCTAGCGATCAGATCGACCACACGGGAAAAATCCGCGGGCATCGCATCGGCCAGGGTGGTGAGGGCGGCGGCTTCGGTTCGTAGAACTTCGCGCCCGGTTTCGACAGGGTCAATCATGGCGCTGGCAGATAGAGGGCGGCGCGGGGCGGCGCAACTGGCGCTGAGTGGCCTTGGCGGCAGGCTGTATCACCATCTTGCCGTGGGTGGTGGTTGCGCGGATAGGCGCCACGATGGTGGCCGGGCATGTTCCGATGCACCAAGAGGATTTCACCAGATCAGCGGCCCACCGCTGCATAGGCCTTGAATCCGGCTGCCGTCACATCGGCGGGGCTGTAGATGTTGCGGAGGTCGGCCATGCGCGGCACGGCCATTCCGCTCGCAAGGCGGGGCAGGTCGAGTGCCCGGAATTCGTTCCATTCCGTCAGCAGAACCAACAGGTCAGCGCCTTCGGCGGCCTCATAGGGGTCGTCGGACCAATGGACGCCCGGCAGCAATGCCTCACCCTCGCGGCGCCCCTCGGGATCGACCACACGCACCTTGGCGCCGCCGCCGACAAGGGCGGGCACGATGGTCAGGGATGGCGCATCGCGCATGTCATCGGTGTTCGGTTTGAACGTCACGCCCAGCACGGCGACCGTCCGGCCATTGAATGTGCCGTCACAAAGGTCGCGCAGCTTTTCTACCATCCGCGCCTTCACGCTTTCATTCACGCGCATCACGGTTTCCGTGATGTGCATGGGCATGGCGTGTTCCTGTCCGATCCGAGCCAGGGCGGCGGTGTCCTTCGGGAAACATGATCCTCCGTAGCCGGGGCCGGCATGGAGGAACTTGTTCCCGATCCGCCCGTCGAGACCCATGCCCTTGGACACCTTCTTAACGTCGGCCCCAACCCGTTCGCACAGGGCGGCGATTTCGTTGATGAAGGTGATCTTCGTGGCCAGAAACGCGTTGGCCGCGTATTTGATCATCTCGGCCGACTCCAGATCGGTGACCATGATCGGGAAGTCCCGCAGATAGAGCGGGCGGTAGATGTCGGACATCACCTGGCCGGCTCGGTCGGACTGGACGCCGACCACGACCCGGTCGGGCCGCATGAAATCGTCGATGGCGGCCCCCTCGCGCAGGAATTCGGGGTTGGAGGCCACGTCGAAGTCGGCATCGGGCGCCGTTTCGCGGACCCATTGAGCAACCTTGCGGTTCGTGCCCACGGGGACCGTCGATTTGGTGACGACGACCGTGTAGCCCGTCAAAGCGGTGGCGACTTCCTTGGCCGCTGCCTCAACATAGGTCAGATCGGCATGGCCATCGCCCCGGCGCGTCGGTGTTCCGACGGCAATGAAAACCGCCTCCGCCCCATCAACGGCGGCCGCCAGATCGGTGGTGAAGGTCAGGCGGCCGGCCGCCACGTTGCGCGCCATCAGATCTTCGAGGCCAGGTTCGTAGATCGGGACCTTGCCCTTGTTCAACTGGTCGATCTTGTCGGTCGATTTGTCGACGCATACGACTTCATGCCCGAAATCGGAAAAGCAGACACCCGAGACGAGCCCCACATAGCCGGTACCGATCATCGCTATTCGCATGGGGCCTCCTTGGTCAGCACTCGTTTCGGTGCCCTTGCGACGCTTTGCAAGACGTTAGGGCCCCGATCCGCGATGTTCGGGTCGATGATGTCCACGATGCACGGGGGTTGGTGAGCCAAGCTAGGCGCATCGGATCGGGCGGTCCGCTACTGCGCCGGAACCGAGACCCTGGTTGCGATAACCGCTTGGGTGGCTTGGACGCGGGGATCTTCGGGCCCGGCGAGGGAGAGCGCCGTCGCAAGGCTGGCCTCGGCGGCGTCGACCTGACCGCTGGCCGCCTGGACTTCGGCCAACCGCAGGCGAACGCCCGGATCGTCGGGCAATCCCCTTGCAGCGCGCCGGAGCAGGGGCAAGGCGCGGGCGGTTTCGCCCTGCCGGTAGGCAATCCAGCCCAGCGTATCGGCGACTGCCGGCGACCCATTTCCGTGCAATGGTGCGGCTATCAGAGCCGCCCGGGCGATCTGGGCCGGATCGTCGGAATTCGTCGACAGCAGCGATGCCAGATCGTTGGCGACGACCAGGGAATCCGGGTGGGTTCGATAGAGCGTTTCGTAGATGGCGATGGCACCTGGAAAATCGCCCTGAGCCAGCAAATCCCC
>JBCDCS010000082.1:0-9319 GCA_039181205.1 Pseudomonadota bacterium | reverse complement strand
TGACCAAAGTGCCGCTGCCGCCGCCTTAAAAGAGGCTCAGCCCGAGCTGATGCGGGGCGTGTCGAAGGGGGTTTTCCACAAGAACACGGCCGCCCGGAAAATGTCCCGATTAGCGGCCCGGGTGAAGGCAATCGGTTCCTGATTCTGAAACAGGATTGTGACCGAGAAACACAGTCAACAAATTTGAGAGCCCGCCTTTGTGGCGGGCTTTTATCTTAGGAAAATCATGCGGTTGCGATTTTTGTAACAGATTCTTTTCAGCCCCGGCGCGAGTCAAGTTCGAAGAGTCATTGAAGCCCCCATGCCCCTGCCGATATCCATCTGCCCAGCGAGTCACATCGCTCTTATGGGGACATGATATGGGCAAGGCTGCGGTTCCGGAAATTCCCGAGGTAGGGCCTCGGGAAGCCTGGGAGATGTTGTCGAATGACACCGCAGCGGCGCTCATCGATGTCAGGACCCGACCCGAATGGTCATTCGTGGGCGGACCCGACCTATCGGAGCTCAACCGGGACGTCATTCAACTCGAATGGAAGTCCTGGCCCGATATGTCCCCGAACCCGGCTTTCGTCGGGGCGTTGATGTCGGAGGTCGGGGAATTGCCGTCCCGCCTTCTGTTCATCTGCCGCTCCGGCGCACGCTCGATGCAGGCGGCCCAGGCCGTCTCCGAAGCCCTCGCTGCCGAGGGGCATTCGGTCGATTGCATCAACGTGGCCGAAGGGTTCGAGGGGGATTTGGACGCTGAAGGGAAACGGGGGGGCCTGAACGGTTGGAAGGCCCGGGGACTGGCATGGCGTCAGTCCTGATCCGAAAACATAAATACGGGGAAGGGCCAATAATGACCGATGACACTTGGGTTCAGCTTCAAGGCGAAATCCGGAAAGACATTGGAGAACATAATTTTAAGACTTGGATTGCACCGCTGACATTTCGGGAATTCGATGCCCGGACCATCGCATTGTCATCCCCCACGGAATTCATCGGCACCTGGGTCGTCCAGAATTTCCAGGACGTTATCCTGCGCCACGCCGACAAGGTCGGGATCGATGCGACCCGCGTGACCTGCACGTCCAACGGGGCCGCACGCCCCGCCCGATCGCGGATCACGCCTGACGAGGTCGCGCCCCGCCCGGCCCGCGCCGAAAGCAAGCTCGACCCGCGCTTCACCTTCGACAGCTTCGTGGTCGGCAAATCCAACGAACTCGCCCATGCCGCGGCGCGCCGCGTGGCCAAGGGCAGCGCCGTGAGCTTCAACCCGCTCTTCCTCCATGGCGGCGTGGGTCTGGGCAAGACGCACCTGATGCAGGCCATCGCCTGGGAATTGCAGATCGCTGGTGCCAAGCGCGTGATGTACCTGACCGCAGAGCAATTCATGTACCGCTTCGTGCAGAGCTTGCGCGAAAAGGCGACGATGGACTTCAAGCAGCTTTTCCGCAGCGTCGACGTTCTGTTGGTCGATGACGTCCAATTCATCGCTGGCAAGGACAGCACCCAGGAAGAATTCTTTCACACGTTCAATGCCTTGGTCGATCAGGGCAAGCAGGTCGTCATCTCGGCCGATCGGTCCCCCGCCGAAATCAGCGACCTGGAAGAGCGGATCACCACCCGCCTGCAATCGGGCCTGGTCGTCGATCTGCATCCCGCAGATTACGAACTTCGGCTCGGCGTTCTCTTGCATCGCTACGACGTGCTGCGCGGGCAGCAGCCCGGCTTCGCCATCGCCGATGGCGTGATGGAATATCTGGCCGGGCGCATCACCGCCTCGATCCGCGTTCTGGAAGGTGCAGTGCACCGGCTGGCCGCCTATGCCGAACTGATCGGGCAAGAGGTGACGCTGGAACAGGCCCAGGACGCTTTGGGCGATCTGCTCCGGGTGTCCGAAAAGCGCCTGACCATCGACGACATCATGAAGAAGACCTGCGAGCACTATAACCTGCGCATGTCCGACATGACGTCGGCCCGCCGCTCCCGCTCGGTGGCGCGGCCCCGGCAGATGGCCATGTATCTGGCCAAGAAGCTGACCCCGCGCAGCTATCCGGAAATCGGCCGGAAGTTCGGTGGGAAGGACCACACCACGGTGCTTTATGCCGTGCGCCGGATCGAAGAACTGATCCAGGCCGAGCCGCAGATCGCCGAAGATGCCGAACTCCTGCAACGGAAGCTGGAGGGGTGAGCGCCGGCTCCGGGGTCTCTGACCCCGGCCATCGCTCCAGTGGAGCGATTGCGGCGCGAACGGGCGCAGCCCAGGCCCACAGGGAGTACCGGTTCGGCCTGAAAGGCCGATGAAGGCTCCAGTGCAGCTCTCAAGGTGCGAACGGGCGAAGCCCTTTGGCGTTAGTCGGCAATCGCCACAGTAAGACTTTCTGCGTCTGACGCGCCCGCCCAACGACGCACCACCCGACGCCTGAACAGGACGGCGTCCATCCATCGGACGCCGTCCCGCAACAGCCGCCCCCAAATTCCAAAATCCACATTGCACGCCGGGCGCGCGCGGCTATTCTGCGCGTCCCGACAGGCGAGGAAGTTAAGATGAAGTTCTCCATCGAACGGGCGGCCCTTCTGGACGCGGTCTCCCAGGCGCAGGCGGTTGTCGAGCGTCGGAACACGATCCCGATCCTCGCCAATGTCCTGATGGAAGCCGATGGCGGCAATGTCAGCTTCAAGGCCACCGACCTCGATATCGAGGTGATCGACAAGACCACGGCGCAAGTCGAACGTGCCGGTGGAACGACCGTCTCCGCACTGCTGTTCCATGAGATCGTCCGCAAGCTGCCCGATGGCGCCCTGGTGCAGATCGACGAAGACCAAGCCCAAGGCCGCCTGAATGTCACGGCCGGACGCTCGCACTTCCAATTGGCGACGCTGGCCCGCGAAGACTTTCCGGTCATGGCCTCGTCCGATTATGCCGCCAACTTCTCCTGCCCCGCGCCAGTGCTGCGGCGGCTGTTCGACAAGACGCGCTTCGCCATCTCCACCGAGGAAACCCGGTACTACCTGAACGGCGTCTACCTGCACGTGGCCGATGGCGATGACGGCAAGACCCTGCGCGCGGTCGCCACCGACGGCCACCGCCTGGCCCGCGTGGATGCCGATCTGCCCGATGGCGCCGAAGACATGCCCGGCGTGATCGTCCCGCGCAAAACGGTGGATCAAGTGCGCAAGCTGCTCTCGGACGACGACGCGACCATCGCCGTCTCGGTCTCGGAAACGAAGATCCGCTTCGCCACGCCCGATATCACCCTGACCTCCAAGGTCATCGACGGCACCTTCCCCGATTATGCCCGGGTCATTCCCGTGGGGAACACGCGCAAGCTGGAAGTGGACGCCTCCGACTTCGCCAAGGCGGTGGATCGGGTCGCCACGGTGTCGTCGGAACGGTCCCGCGCCGTCAAGCTGGCGCTCGACGAAGACCGCCTGACCCTGTCGGTCAACGCCCCGGATTCGGGCAACGCGGAAGAAGAACTGGCCGTCGCCTATGGGGACGAAAAGCTGGAAATCGGGTTCAACGCCAAATACTTGCAAGAGATCGCCGCGCAGGTGGATCGGGAGAATGCGATCTTCATGTTCAACAATGCCGGCGACCCGACGCTGATGCGCGAAGGCGACGACCAGAGCGCCATCTACGTCGTCATGCCCATGCGTGTCTGATCCAGGCTCGGGCCGGATCACCCACCTGGCCCTGTCCCACTTCCGCAGCCACCGCCGCACGCGGCTGGACTTTCCGCGGACCATCACCGCCATCCACGGCCCCAATGGCGCGGGCAAGACGAACCTTCTGGAAGCGATCTCACTGCTCTCACCGGGCCGTGGTATGCGTCGGGCGGCGGCCGAGGAGATCATCCGCAGACCCGAAGCGGTCGGCTGGCGCATCACGGCGGAGATCACACCGAACCACGAAGTCGAACTGCGCGCCGAACCCGGCCAGCCGCGCACCACCCGCATCGACGACAAGACGGCGCCGCAGATCGCGCTCGCCCGTCTGGTCTGCGTGCTCTGGTTGGTGCCGTCCATGGACCGGCTCTGGCTGGAAGGCGCCGAAGGCCGCCGCCGGTTCTTGGACCGCATGGTGCTGAGCTTCGACCCGGACCACGCTGAAGGCGTGCTGCGCTACGAAAAGGCCATGCGCGACCGGAACCGCCTTTTGAAAGACGGCATCCAGGATGCCCATTGGTACGACGCGCTTGAAGCCCAGATGGCCGCCGCGAGCACCGGCATCCAGGCCCGCCGCCTCACCGCGCTCGACCGACTGGCCCAGGCCCAACCCGACGACGGCCCCTTCCCTGCCGCCGCACTGGCCCTGTCCGATCAGGGCGCCCCCGCAACCGAAGAGGTTCTGGCCGACAGCCGTCCCCGGGACATGGCGGCCGGGCGCAGCCTGGTCGGCCCGCATCGAACCGACCTCTTGGGCCGCTATGCCGCCAAAGACATGGAGGCGAGGCTCTGTTCCACCGGTGAACAGAAGGCGTTGCTCATTTCGCTCATCTTAGCCAATGCCCGGGCACTGAAGGAAACCGAAGGCGCCCCGCCGATCCTCCTCCTCGATGAAGTCGCCGCCCATCTGGACGCGGACCGCCGCGCCGCGCTCTACTCCGAACTACACGCCCTGGGCGGCCAGGTCGTCCTGACCGGCACGGGGCGCGAATTGTTCGATGATCTAGGCGCGGCCACCCATCTGGCCGTGACCGAGACGAACGGCGAAAGCCATGTGGAGGAGTCGTCATGAAGCCCAACCGCCTGACCCTCATCACCCTGGGCGTCGCCAACCTGGCCGCGTCCCGCATGTTCTACGAACGGCTCGGGCTCGTGGCCGATGACAGCCCACCCGGCGTCACCTTCTACACCATGCGCGGCTTCAAATTCGGCCTCTTTCCCCTGACCGCCCTGGCCAAGGAACTTGATCGGGATCCGTCCACGCTCGGCACCGGCGCCATGACCCTGGCCGTCAATTGGCCGTCGGAGGATGCCGTCGACGACGCCTATGCCACCGCCGTCGAAGCCGGCGCCAAACGCCTGCAACGCCCGCGCAAGATGGATTGGGGCGGCTATTCCGGCACCTGGACCGACCCGGACCATCATGTCTGGGAATACGCCTACAACCCCTTCTGGCCGATGGACGAGGATGGTTGGCTGGTGTGACAATTTCGAGCGTTATCGGTCGCGACATTCGCATCATCACGACACGCCGGACGCATGGTTAGAACCGATCAACAGAGACCCGAAATCACCCCATCGTCGACGTGCCGAACAGACGGCTGGTCGAGTTCACCCGATCCCACCAAATATGGTGTCATCTGCGTGACATCCCCCCGCTGAACGCGTATATCTTGCGTGTAACGTAGGGGACAACCGACAATGGCAGATCCAACCCCGACGCCCGAAGATTACGGCGCCGATTCCATCAAAGTTCTCAAAGGCTTGGAAGCTGTCCGCAAGCGGCCGGGCATGTATATCGGCGATACCGATGACGGCTCGGGTCTGCACCACATGGTTTACGAGGTCGTGGACAACGGCATCGACGAGGCGTTGGCGGGTCATGCGACCCAAGTCAGCGTCAAAATCCATGCCGATTCCAGCGTCTCGGTCCGCGACAATGGCCGCGGGATCCCGGTCGGGATGCATGAGGAGGAGGGCGTCTCGGCCGCCGAAGTCATCATGACCCAGCTCCATGCGGGCGGGAAGTTCGATCAGAATTCCTACAAGGTCTCCGGCGGGCTCCATGGCGTGGGCGTGTCGGTCGTCAACGCGCTCTCCGATTGGCTGGAACTGCGCATTTGGCGGGACGGCAAGGAACACGTCGCCCGGTTCGAACATGGGGAGACCACCGAAAGCCTGAAGGCCGTCGGCGACGCCGCCGAAACCGGTACCGAGGTCCGCTTCATGGCCTCCACCAACACGTTCTCGAACCTTGATTACAGCTTCAAGACGCTCGAACACCGGTTGCGCGAACTGGCCTTCCTGAATTCCGGGGTGAAGATCGTCCTGGAAGACGACCGACCGGCCGAACCGCTGCATGTGGAGATGTTCTACGATGGCGGCGTGCGGGAGTTCGTGAAGTACCTGGACCGCCACAAAACCGCCGTCATGGGCGAACCCATCTACATGGAGGGCGAGCGCGACGGGATCGGCGTCGAAGTCGCCATGTGGTGGAACGACAGCTACAACGAGATGGTCCTGCCATTCACGAACAACATCCCCCAGCGGGACGGCGGCACCCACCTGGCGGGCCTGCGCGGGGCGCTGACGCGGACCATCAACCTCTACGCCCAATCCTCTGGCATTGCGAAGAAGGAGAAGGTGAATTTCACCGGCGACGATGCGCGGGAGGGGCTGACCTGTGTGTTGTCGGTTAAGGTGCCGGACCCGAAATTTTCCAGCCAGACCAAGGACAAGCTGGTGTCTTCCGAAGTCCGCCCGGCAGTCGAAAACCTAGTCAACGAAAAGCTGGCCGAGTGGTTCGAGGAGCATCCGAACGAGGCCAAGCAGATCGTCGGCAAAATCATCGAGGCCGCTTTGGCCCGCGAAGCCGCCCGCAAGGCCCGCGAACTGACCCGGCGCAAGACGGCGATGGACGTCGCCTCGCTGCCCGGCAAGCTGGCAGATTGTCAGGAGAAGGACCCGTCCAAGGCCGAGCTGTTCCTGGTGGAGGGCGACAGCGCTGGCGGCTCCGCCAAGCAGGGGCGCGCCCGGCAGAACCAGGCCGTGCTGCCCTTGCGCGGCAAGATACTGAACGTGGAACGCGCCCGCTTCGACCGGATGCTGTCCTCCCAGGAAATCGGCACGCTAATCACCGCCATGGGCACCGGCATCGGCCGCGACGAGTTCAACCTGGGCAAGCTGCGCTACCACAAGATCGTCATCATGACCGATGCCGATGTGGACGGCGCCCATATCCGCACCCTGCTGCTCACCTTTTTCTACCGCCAGATGCCCGACATCATCGAACAGGGGCACCTCTACATCGCGCAGCCGCCGCTCTTCAAAGTCGGGCGCGGGAAGTCCGAGGTCTACCTGAAGGACCAGACTGCGCTGGAGGATTATCTGGTCCAGCAGGGCGTCGACGGCGCCGTGCTCCGCCTGCCCTCGGGGGAGGAGATCGCGGGCCGCGACCTGGACCGCGTGGTGCAGGCCGCCCGCGTGTTCAAGCGCATCCTGGACGCCTTTCCGACCCATTACCCGCGCCACATCCTGGAACAGGCGGCGCTCGCCGGGGCGTTCGACGCCGAAAAACTCTCGGACCTGCAAGGCGTTGCCGACCGGGTGGCCGAACGGCTCGACCAGGTGGCCAAGGAATACGAACAAGGCTGGACAGGCCGCATCACCCAAGACCACGGTATCCGCCTGGCCCGTGTCCTGCGCGGCGTCGAGGAGGTGCGGACGCTCGACGGCGCCGTTCTCCGCTCCGGCGAGGCGCGCAAGCTGGCCCAGGCCTCCGCGGCGACGGAAAACACCTATCGCGACCCCGCCACGCTGACCCGCAAGGAGCGTGAGATGGTCATCCACGGTCCCACCGACTTGCTGGCCGCGATCATGGCCGAGGGGGAAAAGGGCCTGACCATGCAACGCTACAAGGGCCTGGGCGAGATGAACCCCGATCAGCTGTGGGAGACCACGCTCGACCCCGAAGCCCGCACGCTGCTGCAGGTAAAGGTCGATGACGTGACCGAGGCCGACGACGTCTTCACCAAGCTCATGGGCGATGTGGTGGAACCGCGGCGGGAATTCATCCAGGACAATGCGCTGTCCGTGGAAAACCTGGATTTCTAGTTCGATCTTGGCCGGTTAAGCGGCGGCCTGTCAGTCCTCGAACCGACATGATGGCAGGGCGCCTTTGGTGTGCTGAAGGTGCGGAATGCACCCCGGTGCTTGCCAGTCCGTGGGAAAGCTCTTGCACAAGACCGCGCCAGCCCGCACTCATGGAATATCGTCCCCGGAGTGGGGACCGCTCCGGCGGTCGGGCACGGTGTCATTCGCTTGTCACATCGATCTGCCACCGCCACGCGTGTGATGGGCCAAACGGGCCCCAAGGGAGAGAAGAGACATGACACGAACCACACTTCTGGGCGCCGCAGCTTTGGCACTCGTCTGGGGGGCACCGGCCCTCGCACAGGATTGTCCGCGGGGGGACCTGGACGATCGATATTGCGACGCGGACGGCGATCTGATCGCGGACATCCCGACGGATTCTGGCGACCTCGTCGATCCCGACACCCTGATCTTCGCCTATACGCCGGTCGAAGACCCCGCCGTCTATGAAACCGCCTGGGCCGATTTCCTGGCGCATCTGGAAGAGGCGACCGGCAAGGATGTCGTGTTCTTCCCCGTCCAGAACAACGCCGCCCAGATCGAAGCGATGCGGTCGGGCCGCCTGCACATCGCGGGCTTCAACACCGGTTCGAACCCGCTGGCCGTGAACTGCGCCGGGTTCCGCCCCTTCACCATCATGGCCGGGGCCGATGGATCCTTCGGCTATGAGATGGAAATCCTGACGCATCCCGAATCGGGCATCGAAAGCGTCGAGGATATCGCCGGCGGCACGCTCGCGTTTACGTCGGAAACCTCCAATTCCGGCTTCAAGGCCCCCTCCGCCATCCTGGCATCCGAATTCGGCATGGCGGCGGGCGAGGATTTCGAGCCGGTCTTCTCGGGCAAGCACGACAACTCGATCCTGGGCGTCGCCAATAAGGATTACCCCGCCGCCGCCATCGCCAATTCGGTGCTGGCCCGGATGCTGGAACGGGACGTGGTGTCCGAGGATCAACTGGTCTCGATCTACAAGTCGCAGACCTTCCCGACCACGGGCTACGGCACGGCGCACAACCTGACGCCGGAGCTGCAGCAGCAGATCCGCGATGCCTTCTTCTCGTTCGAATGGGAAGGCACATCGCTGGAAGAAGAATTCGGCAAGAACGGCGAGGCACAGTTCCTGGAAATGACCTATCAGGACTTCTGGTCGGTGATCCGCACCATCGACGAAGCCAACGGCGTTTCCTACGAGTGTTCGTGAGGAGCGGTGCCGGAATGGGCCTTTGCCCGTCCCGGCGCTAGATCAAGCTTGGCGCGGGGCGGTTCGCCCCGCCGCGCGCTGTCGATATCGGGGGGACATCCATGCTGCGGCTCGATGGGCTGACCAAGACATATAAGACCGGCGACAAGGCCCTGAAGCAGGTCACGCTAGAGGTGCCGGCCGGCCAGGTCATCGCACTGATCGGGCCCTCGGGCGCGGGCAAATCCACCCTGATCCGCTGCATCAATCGGCTGGTGGAGCCGACATCGGGCACCGCAACGCTGGACGGCGTGGAACTGACTGGGCTTGGATCTG
>JBCDCS010000081.1:0-9332 GCA_039181205.1 Pseudomonadota bacterium | reverse complement strand
TTCGCGCTGGTCCGGCGGCTGCGGGACGAACTGGGCGTCAACACGACCTGCGGGGCGTCGAATATCAGCTTCGGCCTGCCCAACCGGCACGGCATCAACGCGGCGTTCCTGCCCATGGCCATCGGCGCCGGGATGACCAGCACCATCATGAACCCCATCCGCGCCGCGGAGATGGAGGCCGTAAATGCGGCCAACATGTTGATGGATCATGACCCGAATGGTGGCCGCTGGATCGGGTTTTCGCGGGTGGTGGAGACCATGAAGGACGGAACGCCCTTCCCCGAAGCAGCACGCGCGGCCCAAGCGGCCGGGGGCCGGTCCGGCGGACGCCGGGGGGGCCGCCGCCGGGCATGACCGGGTCATTCGCAGACGGATCGGCGCCGCCCGGATCGGGCGGCCGCTGGTGGTGCCGTGGGTCCCGTTGGCGTGGGGGCTTGCAATATGGCTGATCCGCAAGTCGTCTTCATGCCGTCGGGCAAGCGTGGGACGTTTCCGGTGGGCACCCCCGTCCTGCAGGCCGCGCGGAGCCTGGGGGTCGATCTCGATTCCGTCTGCGGCGGGCGGGGCATCTGTTCGCGGTGTCAGGTTCAGCCGAGCATCGGGGACTTTCCCAAGCTGGGCGTCAAAACCAAAGAGGCGGCCCTGTCCGAATTCAACGCGGTCGAACGCCGATACCACGAAAAACGTGGCCTTAAACCGGGGCGGCGCTTGGGCTGCCAGGCGACGATCCAGGCCGATGCGGTGATCGACGTACCCCCCGAAAGCCAGGTGCACAAGCAAGTGGTCCGCAAGGCGGCCAGCGACCGGCCGATCACCATGGACGCGGCCACGCGGTTGCATTTCGTCATCGTCGAGCAGCCCGATATGGACGCCCCGTCCGGCGACCTGGAACGGTTGCGGGCCGCGTTGGCCGATCAGTGGGACCTGACGGACCTGGACATCCCGCTGCCCCTTCTGCGGCAGCTTCAGCCGGTGCTGCGCAAGGGTGATTGGCGCGCGACCCTGGCCGTGAACCACGACGAAAACCGCATCGTCGCCATGTGGCCGGGCCTGAGGACCGACGCGCCCTTCGGGCTGGCCATCGACCTGGGCTCCACCACCGTGGCGGCGCATCTCTGCGATCTGGGCTCCGGAGAAGTGATGGCCTCGGGCGGGATCATGAACCCGCAGATCCGCTTCGGGGAGGATCTGATGAGCCGGGTCAGCTACGGCATGATGAACCCCGGCGGCGACCGGGAGATGACCAGCGCCGTGCGCGACGCCCTGGACGCTCTGGCAACGCAATTGGCCGAGGATGCCGGTGTGCCAGTCGGCGATATCGTCGAGGCGGTGGTGGTCTGCAATCCGGTCATGCATCACCTGCTCTTGGGCATCGATCCGGTGGAATTGGGGCAGGCGCCCTTTGCTTTGGCCACGTCGGACGCATTGCATCTGGCGGCGGGCGATATCGGCCTGACATCGGTGGCGCCCGGGGCGCGAGCCTATGTCTTGCCCTGCATCGCTGGCCATGTGGGCGCCGATGCGGCGGCCGTCGCCCTATCGGAAGCGCCGGATCAAAGCGACGATCTGACATTGATCGTGGATGTGGGCACCAACGCAGAGATCATTTTGGGCAATCGGGACAAGCTGTTGGCCTGTTCCTCGCCAACCGGCCCGGCTTTCGAGGGTGCGCAGATCAGCGCCGGGCAGCGCGCGGCGCCGGGCGCGATCGAACGGGTGGAGATCGATCCCGCCACCAAGGAGCCGCGCTTCCGGGTGATTGGTTGCGATTTCTGGTCGGACGAGCCGGGCTTCGCCGACCAGGTGGGCGATGGCGTCATGGGCATCTGCGGCTCGGGCATCATCGAAGCGGTGGCCGAGATGCGCATGGCCGGGATCGTCGATGCCGGGGGCCTGATCGGCTCGGCCGAACAGGTCGGAACGCCGCGCTGTGAGGCCATAGGGCGGGTACACGGATATCTGCTGTGGGAGGGTGATGGGCGTCGCATCCTGGTGACGCAGGCGGATATCCGGGCGATCCAGCTGGCCAAATCAGCGCTTTATGCGGGGGCGCGGCTGTTGATGGATGAGCTGGGAACCGATGCGGTCGACAAGGTCACGCTCGCCGGTGCCTTCGGGGCCCACGTATCGCCCAAGCACGCGATGGTGCTTGGGATGATCCCGGATGCGCCGCTGGAAAACGTCACCAGCGCCGGGAACGCGGCCGGGCATGGCGCACGGATGGCGCTCTGCGACCGGGCTGCGCGGGGGCGGATCGAAGGCCTGGTGCGGCGGATCGAAAAGGTTGAAACCGCCGTAGCGCCCCGCTTTCAGGAGCACTTCGTCGCGGCCAACGCTATCCCCCACGCGACGGCACCGTTTCCGCATCTCACGGCCGCCGTGACCTTGCCGGACGTTTCGCACAACGTGGCGGGCGAAGGGCGCGCGCGGGGGCGGCGGAGGCGCTAAGTAGTTGAAATTCGAGCTCTGAAGGACCTGTGACGAACGTCTTATTTGGGTCAGGTCAGACTTTCGTCGACTGGGGGCTAATCTGGCTTAAGCCCAGTCTTCCCGTTTCGCCTTGGACCGGAATCAAGCCCGCAGGGCGCCGGTCCATCGCCGGGCCGCCCCCCGGGCCCGGCGATCTGGTTGATGTCAGCGCGTAGCTTTGAGCTTGTTCGGATTTGGCTGACATGAAGTGCCACAGAATTCCCGTCGGATCGCCGCGCCGCGGCCCAGTGATGGACTGGCTTGCACCTGGCAGGGCCATGTTCACCCCTTTGCTCTCCTACCCGGAAACCAAGATCGCCCCGGCGACGGCCAGAATGCAGACCCAACCGGCGACGAAGATCAACGGTCGGAGCGGCATCCGCGCCATGCCCGAAATCATCCCCACCGCATGGGCCAGACGGAACGCGAAGAACAGGCCCGTGGCCCAGACGGTCACCGCATTGGACACGCTGGCCATATGGGCGATCAGCACCAGCGCGAGCATGGGCAGGAATTGTTCTAGTAGGTTCAGATGGGCCCGGAAGGCCCGGTGCACCCAGGCCCGATGCAGGCCCGGATCGACCGGTTTGACGAACGGGTCCGCGCCCTCAGGCAGCGTCCCGTCCGGGGCCGTGTTGATCCCGACGATGTACGGAATCCAGAGCGATGCGGCCAAGATCGCCGTCCATGTCATCCACCAGAGTTCCGGGGTCATTGGCCCATCCCCCCGATCTTGGCGACATCGCCGGTTTCCAGCCAGGTCTTCAGTCCGGCGACCAAACGTTCCCACCCGTCGGCATAGCCTTCGCCGCCTTCGGGGATGTCGTAGTGTTCCAGCGTTAGGCGGCAGTATTCGCCCTCGGGATCGATGATCCAGACGAAGCGTGACACCGGGATGCCTGGTTCCCATTTCGGCTCGAAGCTGGCCTCTATCCGCGTCTTGGGCGTCAGCGCCGTCTCGCGGCAGATCAGCATGTCGTTGCCGTCGGGCAACTTGTAGACCAGCGCATCCCCATCGCGCACCGTATCGGGCGTGAACGGGTGATAGTTTTTGGCCGCATCGGCCTCGGTCAAGGCGTCCCAAAGGGCGTCTTGGCTGCAGCGGATGAAGGTCCGCAGCACGTAATCGGGTTTCGCGTCCATGTGTCTGTCTCCTTTAGCAGCAGGGGAGGGGCGCCGTCCCGTCTGTCGGGGCGGCGGGGTTTCATCCGGCGATGTGACGGGGTCAGGCCAGTGCGTCTTCGGTGAAGTGCGTGGCTTCACCCGTCTCCAGCCAGGTCTTCAACCCGGCCGCCCAGCGTGACCAGCCATCAGCAATGCCTTGGCCGGGAATAACCGGGAAAGTCAGCTCGTAATGTTCCAGGGTCAGCTGGCAGTGCGTGCCTTCGGGCTTGATCAGATAGATCACCCGGGATGGCGCACCGTCGCCTTCGCCATGCAGCTCGAACGTGGTCACCAGCCGGGTCTTCGGATCGGCCTCCAACGTTCGGCAGGTCAGCATTCGCTCGCCCGAGGCGAAGTCGAACTCATACGCATCGCCCTCGCGCCGCACCTTCGATGCCAGGAAATGCCATCTACCCATCTCATCCGCATCGGTCAGGGCCGCCCAAAGCGCGTCCTGCGTGCAGCGAATAAACGTGCTCATCACGAAATCCGGTTTGGTGTCCATGTCGCCCTCCAATCGAGCTTTCAGATCCAGAACGCCCCTGACAGCGGGCGCCACACTATAGGGTTCGATCCACCGTCCCAGCGCCTCGGCCAGAGGCACCGCGTTCAGGTAATGGTGGGTGAACCGTCCGCGCTTCACCCGTGTCACCAAGCCCGCCGCTTCCAGCACGCCCAGGTGCTTCGCCACCCCGAAACGCGTCAGCGGCGACGCCGCCTCCAGCTGAGACAACGTCTGCCCGTCCTCCTGCCGCAACGCGTCCAGAAGATCGCGCCGGGAGGCATCGGCGAGGGCCTTGAAGACCGAATCCATACCCAGTTCAATAGGTGACTATCTAGTCACCTGTCAATACATGTGACTAGATAGTCACCTGTTTGCAGACCGATCCCACCGCGTTAGATGTCGCCGACAGGAGGATTCCATGCCCGAACATATCAGCCGCGCCGGTCACCGTTTGGCCTATAATTTCGCCCCGGGATCGGGGCCCGGGATCGTCTTCCTGGGCGGCTTCAAATCGGACATGAACGGCACCAAGGCCGTGGCACTCGAAGCCTGGGCCAAGGCCGAAGGCCGGGCCTATCTGCGGCTCGACTATTCCGGGCACGGCATCTCGGACGGCACGTTCGAACAGGGCTCCATCGGCCATTGGTACGAAGACGCCCTGGCGGTCATCGCCCATGCCACCAAGGGCCCCCAGATTCTGGTCGGGTCGTCCATGGGTGGGTGGATTTCGCTGCTGATCGCCCGGGACCACCCGCAGCATGTGGCCGCTCTGGTCACCATCGCCGCCGCGCCGGATTTCACCGAAGACGGTTTCTGGGCGGGCTTCACCGAAGACCAGCGGCTGGAACTCTTCGAAAAGGGCCGTGTGCCGCTGCCATCGGAATATGGCGAGCCCTACATCATCACCCAGCATCTGATTGAAGAGGGCCGCCACCGTTTGGTGATGCGCGACCCGCTCGCGTTGCCGATCCCCATTCGGATGCTGCAGGGCACGGCGGATGCGGATGTTTCCACCGACACGGCGCTGCGGCTCTTCAACCACATCGACAGCCCCGATATGCGTCTGACGCTGGTCGATGGCGCCGATCACCGCTTCTCCGACGACGCCTGTCTACGCCTGATCGAACAGAGCATCACCGACGTAGCCGCCCATCTCCCGGCTTGACCCGAGGCCCGGCCACTGCCCAATAGCGCGGTGGGGAGATCATTATGGGACGCATCATCCGAGCCGTGTTTTGGATTTTGGCCGGGTTGGCCATCGCGTTCGTCGGCCTTTGGGTCGTGGCGCCGCCCGAACGGGTCGATACCGGCTTGGAGTTCGACGCGACGCTGATCCCCGATGATATCGACGGCTGGCTGGCGGACCGCGAAAGCCTGGTGCCCAACCTCGATCCCGACCACGCCAAGCGCGTGCTCTGGGCCGGGCCGCCGGGCCGTCGCACCGATCTGGCCCTGGTCTATATCCACGGGTTCTCGGCCACGCTCTGGGAAACCCGCCCCCTGGCCGATCGCATCGCCGAGGACCTGCAGGCCAACCTTTTCTACACTCGCCTGACCGGCCATGGCCGCGATGGCCAAGCGATGCTGGACGGCAGCGCGAGTGCCTGGATCGAAGACCTGGCCGAAGCCATTGCCGTCGGCCGACGGTTGGGCGACCGCGTGGTGGTGATCGGCAATTCCACCGGCGGCACACTGGCGGCGACACTGGCCGCTGACCCCGCGCTTGCGCCGTTACGTGACGATCTGGCGGGCGTCGTTCTGATTTCCCCCAACTTCCGGATCGCCAATCCGGCCGCCGCCGTCATGTCCATGCCGGGCGCCGCCATTGGCGTGCCGATGATGGTGGGCGAGATGCGGGGTTTCACGCCCTACAACGACCGCCATGCCCGCCATTGGACCACCGAATATCCGACCGTCGCGGTGCTTCCGGTGCAGGCCCTGGTCGACCATGTGGAGGGGTTGGACCTGGGCGCCACGGATATCCCGGCGCTGTTCTACTTTTCGCCCGAGGACAGCATCGTCGATCCCGCGGCCGCCGAAGCGGCCTTCGTGCGCTGGGGTGGGCCGAAGACCATCGCCCGGATCGACCTGCCGGAAGGCGACGATCCGGACCACCACGTGATCGCGGGCGACATCCTCAGCCCGGCCCACACCCCCGAAGCCATCGGCGCCATCGGTCAATGGATCGGCGAGCTCTGAGATCTGTTGCAACCGTATGCAAAACCGCTTGCCCCCGCAGGTGGACCCCCTATCGTTGCGGTAACACGGGAGGATTGAGACGATGGCCGAGCACCTGAAAACCGCCAAGGCCGAAACCGAGCGCGCGGAAGACGATGCGAAGGTCCGCGCCATTGTCGAAGCGACGCTCAAGGATATCGAGGATCGGGGCGATGCGGCGGTTCGCGAGCTTTCGGAGAAGTTCGATAAGTACTCGCCGCCGAGCTACCGCCTGACCCGGGCCGAGATCGACGCGCTGGTAGCCGAGGTCGATCCCCGCGATCTGGCCGATATCCGTTTCGCGCAGGATCAGGTCCGGAACTTCGCCCAGATCCAGCGCGACTCCATGAAGGATGTGGAGGTCGAAACGCTGCCGGGCGTGATCTTGGGCCACAAAAACATCCCCGTCCAATCGGTGGGCTGCTACGTGCCAGCAGGCAAGTTCCCCATGGTGGCGTCGGCCCATATGTCCGTGGCCACGGCGTCGGTCGCCGGTGTCCCGCGCATCGTCGCCTGCACGCCGCCCTTCCAAGGCAAGCCCAACCCGGCCGTGATCGCCGCCATGGATATGGGCGGGGCGCATGAGATTTGGGTGCTGGGCGGGATGCAGGCCGTGGGCGCCATGGCGTTGGGCACCGAAAGCATGGACGCCGTCGACATGCTGGTCGGACCCGGCAACGCGTTCGTGACCGAAGCCAAACGCCAGCTTTATGGCCGCGTCGGTATCGATCTGTTTGCCGGTCCCACCGAGACCATGGTCATCGCCGACGACACCGTCGATGCCGAGATGTGCGCAACCGATCTGCTGGGCCAGGCCGAACATGGGTACAATTCGCCCGCCGTCCTGCTGACCACGTCCCGCAGGCTGGCCGACGAGACGTTGCGGGAGATCGACCGCCTGCTGGAGATTCTGCCCACGGCCGAGACGGCCGCGAAATCGTGGGAGGATTACGGCGAGGTCATCCTCTGCGCCGACCATGACGAGATGCTGGAACAGGCCAACTTCATCGCCTCCGAGCATGTCCAGGTCATGACCGACCGGGATGATTGGTATCTGGAGAACATGCACAGCTACGGCGCCCTGTTCCTAGGGCCGCGGACCAACGTGGCCAATGGCGATAAGGTGATCGGCACCAACCACACGCTGCCCACCAGGAAGGCGGGGCGCTATACCGGGGGGCTCTGGGTCGGGAAGTTCCTGAAGACCCATTCCTACCAGAAGGTGACCACAGACGCGGCGGCGGCCGAGATCGGGGCCTACGGCTCGCGGCTTTGCATGCTGGAAGGCTTCGTGGGCCATGCCGAGCAATGCAATGTCCGCGTGCGCCGCTATGGCGGGGTGAACGTGCCCTATGGCGAGGGCGCGCCCTATCGCGACGCGGCCGAGTAGGGCGACCCGAAGCGGGCATCGAGCCCGCCCCGGCTCGGCGAGAGACGCTGCCTCTCGCGCTCTCCGGGATATTTCTGAAAGGAAGAATGGGGATGCTTGAGGTCCTTGGCGATGCCAGTGCCGATGAGATGGCGATAGCCGTCGAAGCGGCCTTTGCGCCGGACGCCCCGATCCATCTTTGCCATCCTTTCGGCGACGTGACCGGCGGCGCCGGGTTCGTGGCGGCCGCCCTGGGGCCCCTTTGGGCCGCGATCCCGGATGTGGAGCGGCGGGTGGATATCTCGATCCGTGGCCGCGACGGCCAGGGTCAGGATTGGCTGGGGCAGGCGGGGCATTATGCGGGGCGGTTCGCGGCGCCGTTTCTGGATGTGCCGCCTACGGGCCGCATGGCCTATCTGCGGTTCCACGAGTTCTTCCGGATGGCGGGCGACCGGGCCGTCGAGCTTCAGATGATCTGGGACCTGCCCGATCTGATGATCCAGGCGGGCGTGTGGCCCCTCGGACCGGCGCTGGGGCGCAGCGGGCTGGTCCCCGGACCCATCACCAAGGACGGCACCCGCCAGACTGGTGACGGCGCCCATGCACTGAAGGTCGTCGGCGACATGATCGACCGCCTGCACCTGTCTCCACAAGGCGAGGCCGCCATGGACCTGCCCGCCGCCTGGCATCCCCGCTGTTCCTGGTACGGGCCCGGCGGCATCGGGACGGCGCGCGGCATTCGCGGCTTCCGCGACCACCACCAGATCCCCTTCCTCGATGCCATGCCCGACCGCGAGGCCCTGTGGGAGAACGGCCATGTCTTCGCCCAGGGTGACTACGTAGGCTTCACCGCCTGGCCCGGCATGACCATGACGCTGTCGGGCGGCGGCTGGCTGGGCCTGCCGCCCACGGACGCCCGGCTCACCATGCGATCGCTGGATTTCTGGCGCGTCGAAGGCGATCTGATCCGGGAAAACTGGGTCACCGTCGATCTTCTTCACGTCTATGACCAACTGGGCTTGGACGTTCTGGCTCGCATGCGCCAGCTCGCGTGACGCCCGGGGCTTGATCCTGCCGTGCAGAGCGTGTCTGCATACGTTTGCAACCAATCCGGGACAGCCATGGACCTTCCTCGCACCCCCTCTTTCCGCCTGGACGGCCGCCGGGCCTTCGTGCCGGGCGGGTCGCGCGGCATCGGGCTGGGCTGCGCCGTGGCCCTGGCCGAAGCGGGGGCCGCCGTCACGATCTGCGCGCGCGGGGCAGGGGGGGTGGCCGAGGCCGTTGCCGCCATGGGAGATGCCGGTCTTGAGGCCCAGGGCGAGGCGCTCGACGTGACCGACCTGGACGCGCTCGGTGCCTTCCTTGACCGCCATGGCCCATTCGACATCCTGTGCAATTCCGCCGGCATGGCCCGCCATGGCCCGTCGCTCGACACCACGCCCGAGGATTTTGATGCCGTCACGGGCCTGAACCTGCGCACCGCGTATTTCCTGGCCCAGAAGGTGGCCGAGACAATGTCGGATGGCGGGTCGATCATCCAGATCAGCAGCCAGATGGGCCATGTGGGCGGCATCGACCGGGCCGTCTATTGCGCGTCGAAACACGGGG
>JBCDCS010000080.1:0-9356 GCA_039181205.1 Pseudomonadota bacterium | reverse complement strand
CCCGGCGGCACCCCTGCGCCGCAGCCGCCTGCGCAATGCCATCAGCGCGCTCCGGCTGCCGCTTCATGACCCGCTGGCGGTGATCGGACTGGCGATCTATGCGATTTTCGTGCTGATGGCTGTCTTCGCGCCGATCCTCGCCACGCATGATCCAAACGAAATCCTGTTCACTTCCGATTTCCAACTCGCCGCCGACCTGCCGCCGGGGGTGGATGGGTACATCATGGGCACGACCACGCTGGGCCGGGATATCTTCTCGCAATTGGTCTGGGGGGCGCGGTCCGCTTTGTTGATCGGGCTGACGGCGGCCTTCATGGTGGCGTTGATCGGGTCGATCGTGGGCGTCGTCGCGGGGTATTTTGGTGGCTGGGTCGATACGATCCTGATGCGTCTGGCGGATATCGCCTTTGGCATCCCTTTCCTGCCTTTCGTGATTGTCCTCGCGGCGTTTTTGGAGCCGTCGATCTGGAACGTGGTGATCGCCATGGCGCTGGTCCTGTGGCGGGACACAGGCCGGGTGATCCGAAGCCAGACCCTGACGCTGCGATCCCGCACCTATGTGGAGGCGGCGCGCATCTCCGGGTCGTCGGACCTGAAAATCATCTTGCGCCATATCGCGCCCAACGTGCTGCCGCTCTCGTTCCTCTATGGGTCCATCGCCATCGGCTGGGCGATCCTGACCGAGGCATCGATCAGCTTTCTGGGCTTCGGTGACCCGGATTCGATCAGCTGGGGTTACATGTTGCAGGATGCCTTCGCGAGTCAGGCCCTATCCAAGAGCGCCTACTACTGGTTCGTGCCGCCAGGGTTCCTGATCATCCTGATCGTCTCCGCCGGGTTCTTCATCACCCGCGGCTACGAACAAATCCTCTTCCCCAAGTTGGACAGATGACGGAGCCGCTGCTGTCCCTTCGCGATCTGAGCATCGCCTATCGCGTCGGGGCGACGGACGTGATGGCCGTGGATGGCGCCAGTTTCGATCTGGCCCCAGGCAGCATCGTCGGTCTGGTCGGTGAATCCGGGTGTGGCAAGACAACGCTCGCCCGGTCTCTCACCCGCGTGTTGGCGTCCAATGCCCGTATTGTCCGGGGGCAGGCGCTCTTCGCCGGCCAGGACATCATGGCTTTGTCGGAGCGGGCGATGAACGCGCTGCGCTGGCGCGAAATTTCCTTCATCCCGCAATCGGCGATGAACTCGCTCGACCCCGTCTACACCGTGGGCAATCAACTGGCCGAGGTTCTCACCCGTCGCGGCGGCCTTGGCCGGGCGGCCGCCCGCGCGCGCGCCGAAGAACTGTTCGAATGGGTTGGCATCGAGACGGGACGGCTCGATGATTATCCCCACCAGTTTTCCGGCGGCATGCGCCAGCGGGTGGCGATCGCGCTGGCCCTGGCGCTCGACCCAAAGCTGATCATCGCCGACGAACCGGTCACCGCACTCGACGTCATCGTGCAGCGCCAAATTCTCGATCAACTGAAGGATCTGCGGGAACGGCTGGGCATTTCGGTCATCCTGGTCACCCATGACATCTCGGTCGTGGCCTATGTCTGCGATCGGGTCGTGGTGATGTATGCGGGCAAAGTGGTCGAGGCGGGGCCGATGAACGCCACCCTGACCGAGCCGAGCCATCCCTACACGATGGGTCTGCGCAACGCGTTTCCGGATCTGGCTGGCGCGGCGGGGGTGCTGACACCCATTGAAGGCGCGCCGCCGAATTTGGCCACGCCGCCGCCGGGTTGCCGGTTCGCCCCGCGCTGTCCGTTCTCGCAGCCGCGCTGCGGTGGTGGTGTCCCGCGCTTGGAAGATATTGGCGGCGGTCACCGTGTCGCCTGCCACCGGCTGTCGGAGGCGGAAACCCTGCGGGTTCAAGCGATGGAGGCCGATACATGGATGGCAGCCGTATGAATGCGGCGCCGCTGGTTCGGCTGGCGGATGCCCAACTGCACTATCCCGTTGGCGGCGCCTTGGCCGCGCTACGCGGCCGGGCGACCGTGGTGAAAGCCGTGGATGGGGTGAGCTTCGAGTTGAAGCGGGGCGAAAGCGTCGGTCTGCTGGGGGAATCGGGCTGCGGGAAGACATCGACAGGTCGGATGCTGGTCCGGTTGGAAACGGCGACCGATGGCAGCGTCACCTTCGACGGGGAGGAAATCGCCGATCTGGCGGGCGACGACCTGCGCCGCTTCCGCGGCCGGGCGCAGATGATCTTCCAGAATCCGTTCGAGGCGCTCAATCCGCGCTTCACGATCCGCGCGGCCCTGGCCGAGCCGCTGGAAAACGCCCGCATCCCCAAGGCCGAACACGAGGATCGCATCCTTTGGTCGATGGACCTGGTCAAACTGGGCGATGCCGCGCAGTTCCTGGACCGCTATCCCCACCAATTGTCCGGCGGGCAACTGCAGCGCATCGTCATGGCCCGCGCCTTGATCCTGGAGCCGGAATTCGTCGTCGCCGATGAACCCGTCTCCATGTTGGACGTCTCGGTGCGGGCCGGGGTCTTGAACGTCTTTAGGGACGTGCGTGACCGGATCGGATTGACGGCGATCTATATCAGCCACGATCTGGCGCTTGTCCGCTATGTCTGCGAACGCACGATCGTCATGTATCTGGGTCGCATCGTCGAAGATGGCCCGACCGAAGAAATCGTGCACGAACCTCTGCACCCCTACACCAAGGCCCTGGTGGCCGCCGTGCCCGTGCCGCATCCCGAACAAAGCCATGACCCTCTGCCCATCGGGCGCGGCGCACCCGACGCGCGCAATCCGCCGTCGGGCTGTACGTTCCGCGACCGCTGCCCTTCGGCCCGTGACCGCTGCGCCGCCGAGGCGCCGGGGCCGACGCGCGTCGGCAATCGCCTTGTCCATTGCCATATCTATGATCCCCAGTCGTGACGTGAGCCCATGACCCTCGCCCCCGATACAGACCGCCCGGCCAAACCGCTTTGCGACCCGATCAAGCTGGAGATCATCCAAGGTGCCATCATGGCCGCCCAGCGCGAGATGGAGGCGTTAATCGAGCGGACGGCCATTTCGGCTTTCATTCGAGAGAAGAAGGATTTCTACACCGCCATCTTCGACGAAAACGGAGTGATGGCCGTCGGGTCCATGGTGCCCATCTTCGGCGACATCACGACGCCTGTCTTCGAACATTTCCCGATCGACACGATGCGCGAAGGCGACCTCTACTGGTACAACGATTGCTACGGGTCCTATGGCGCCGTGAGCCATTCCAATGATCAGGTTTTGCTCGCGCCCGTTTTCCACCAGGGTCGGCGGGTCGCCTTCGTGATGTCCTGGGCCCATTTCGCCGATATCGGGGGCATGCGGCCCGGATCGATCAGCCCCGATGCCACGGAAATCTGGCAGGAGGGCATCATCGTGCCCCCCACCAAGTTGATCGATGCGGGCGAGGTGAACGAAGCCGCGCTGGCGATCTTCCACCGCAATTCCCGCTATCCGGCCCAAAGCGAAGGCGACATGAGCGCGCTGATGGCCAGTGTCCGGCTCGGCGCGCAACGCATGGTCGAGGTGGCCGATCGGTTTGGGGGGCTGGTTCTGTCGGACGCGTTGGCCCAATTGCTCGATCGCACGCGGCGGCTTGTGCGGCGGCGCCTGGCCGAGACGTTCGATTACGGCACCCACCGGTTTACCGATGCCATCGACAGCGATGGGCATGGCAACGGACCCTTCATGCTGCGCTTCGCGATCATTCGAGAAAAGGGGCCGGATGGCGAGGATCGCTTCATCTTCGATGCCACCGAGACGGACGATCAAGCGCCAGGCCCCGTGAACCTGCTGATGAACCGGTCGATCCCGGGCATGGCGTTGGGGTTGTTTTATCTTGGCGGCGATCCCGGGCAGGTCTGCAATGCGGGCGGACCCCTGGCACTGGATGAAGCGCGCCTGCGGGAAGGGTCGCTGGTTCAGCCGCGCTGGCCCGCCCCGCTGGGGATGCGCGGGCTGACGATGATGCGTGTCCTGGCGACGTTGAACGGTTTGGTGAACGCCGCCGGTGGCCAAGCCCCGGCCGCCCAGGCGGCTTACGTCGTGGCCCTGATCCGGGGCAGTGCCACCGGCGAAGACGGCGTGCAGAAGCCCTTCCTTTTGGCCGATGGCATCGGGGTTGGTTATGGGGGCCGTGCCTTCGCCGATGGGATGGACGCGGTCTATTTCGTGGCGCAGGAAAACTATCCCATCGAGTTCACCGAACTGGGCTATCCGGTCCGCTTTCGAACCTACGGCATGGTCCAGGACAGCGGCGGTCCGGGCGAATTCCGGGGCGGTGCCGGCATTCTGCGGGAGTATGAGATCCGGGCCGACACCGCGATGCTCGGTATCCGGATCGATGGCGTCCAGTATCCGCCTTGGGGCATCAATGGCGGCCAGTCCGGACGTCCGGGGCGGATCGTCATCAACCCGGGGTCGGCCGATGAACGGGTTCTGCCGCCCCTCTCGGATGGGACGATGCTGAAGATGGGCGACGTGGTGCGCATCGAGACGGGTGGTGGCGGTGGCTACGGCCATCCCTTCGACCGCGCGCCCCTGCGGGTCTTGGAAGATGTGCTCGGCGGGCTGGTGAGCGCCGCGGCGGCCGCCCGGGACTATGGGGTCGTCGTCAAGGGGCGCGAGGTGGATGCGGCGGCGACGGCGCAGCTTCGGGCCAATCGCCCGGCGGTGAAGCCGTTCCACCGCAAGGAGTATCTTGATGACCTCGCATGATCCCTCGAAGCCTGCTTTGACGCTGGCCGTGGATATCGGCGGCACGTTCACCGATGTGGCGCTGTCGGAGACGGCGTCGGGTCGGACTTGGCGGACCAAGACGCCGTCCCGCCCCGATGATCCATCCGAGGCGTTTCTGGCTGGCCTCCGTCTCGCCCTGGAGGATGCAGGTGCCGCGCCCGGCGATTTGCGTCAGGTTCTGCACGGGACGACCGTCGCGACGAATATGATCCTGGAAGATAAGGGCGCCACGGCCGCTCTGGTTACGACCAAGGGGTTTCGCCACGTGCTCGGCATCGGGCGGCAGGATATTCCGCGTGCGGAGAATCTCTACAACTGGATCAAGCCGGAACGCCCGGTTCCAGCCTCCCGCGTCGTCGAGGTCGAGGAACGCATTCTGCCCGGCGGCCGCGTGGATCGCCCCCTGGACGAGACGAGCGTCGAGGAGGCCGCCCTGGCACTGCGCGCCATGGGGGTCGAGGCGGTGGCGATCTGCTTGCTCCACGCCTTCGCCAACCCGATCCACGAACGCCGGGTGGCAGAATTGTTGCGCGCCGCCTTGCCGGGGGTCGCGGTGACGGCGTCGTCGGACGTCCTCCCGGTGGTGCGGGAATACGAGCGCACGTTGGCTTCGGTCCTGAACGCGGTCGTGATGCCCGGCGTGACCCGCTATGTGGGCCGGATCGAAGACAAGCTGGCGGAAACCGGGGTCGCCGCGCCGCTCTTGCTGATGCAGTCGAATGGCGGCGTCGCGGGTGCCACGAAAGTCCGCACGGCGCCGGCATTGACGGCTCTGTCGGGCCCGGCCGCGGGCGTCGTCGGCGCGCGGGCCGCCGCGGCGGCCTGTGGGATCGACGATATCCTGACGGTGGATATCGGGGGTACCAGCGCGGATATCTGTCTGATCGCGGGCGGTCAGATCGGCCTGACCCAACAAGGCCAGGTTGGTGAATGGCCCTTGCCGCTCCCGATGGTGGATATGGTCACCATCGGTGCCGGTGGCGGCTCCATCGCGCGGGTGTCCGACGGGGCGCTGACGGTGGGTCCGGAAAGCGCGGGCGCAGCCCCGGGCCCGGCCGCGTATGGTCGCGGCGGGACGGAGGCGACCGTGACCGACGCCCATGTGGTACTGGGCCACCTTCCGGCGCGTCTCCTTGGCGGGCGCATGATGTTGGATGTGGTCGCGGCGCGGCGCGCCGTAGAAGAGGGCGTGGCCCGACCATTGGGTCTTCCCGTCGAAGACGCCGCGCGGGGCATCCTGGCCATCGCGGATAATCGGATGGTCGGCGCCATGCGCGTCGTGTCCGTCGAGCGCGGGCATGACCCACGGGACTTCACGCTGCTACCTTTTGGGGGCGCTGGTCCGCTGCATGGCTGTGCCCTGGCGGACCTGATCGGCAGCCGCCGGGTGCTGATCGTACCCGCACCGGGCATTTTGTGCGCCGATGGGCTCATGGCGGCCGACTTGAAGTCCGAGTTCAGCCGGGCGCTGCCCTCCGCCGGACCCGCAGACATCGCCGTGGCCACCGCGCTCTTTCAGGAGTTGGAGACCGAGGCCGCCGATTGGTTCGCGGCAGAGGGCGTTGCCGAGGCGGACCGACGCACCGAGCGTGTCGCTTTGTTGCGCTATCAGGGGCAGGGCAACGAACTCTCCGTACCCTGGGCCGACAGCGTCATCGGTCTGGAAGCGAACTTCACGGCTGCGCATAAGGCGCTTTATGGGTTCGAACTCGGCGCGCCGATCGAACTCGTGACGCTTCGGATCGAGGCGCGGGCGGTGATGCAAACCCCGCCACCCGCCGCCCTGTCCCCCGGATCATGCCCGGACCCCGTGGAGCATGTCCCGGTCGCCTTGGAGACCGGACGAACCCAAGTACCGGTCTTCGACCGGGCCACGCTGGGGGCCGGGGCGGTGATCCAAGGTCCGGCCATCGTGACCCAATTGGACACCACGACGCTGATTGCGCCGGGCTGGCATGGCACCGTGCAGCCGACCGGCGCGCTGCTGCTCACCAAGGCCGACGGATGACAGACGAAACCCTCTCCGCGATCTTCGCACATATCGACGCAAACAAAGAGACCCATCTGACGCGTCTGATGGATTACCTGCGGCATCCGTCCATCAGTGCGCAGGATATCGGCATCCGCGAAGTCGCGGCACTGCTGGTCGATCATCTGACGGGTCTGGGTTTCTCGGCCGAGGCCGTCCCGACCTCCGGCCATCCCATGGTGCTGGCGCACCGAATGGATGCGCCGGGCAAGCCAACGGTCCTTCTCTACGGTCACTACGATGTGCAGCCGCCCGAACCGCTGGACGCCTGGATCAGCCCGCCATTCGAGCCCACGATCCGGGACGGGCGCCTCTATGCCCGGGGTGTCGGCGACAACAAGGGCCAGCACTTCGCACAGCTTCTCGCTCTGGAGGCGCATCTGACCGTGACCGGGACGCTGCCCTGCAATGTGATCTTCCTTTTGGAAGGAGAGGAGGAAATCGGATCGCCGCGCATCGCGGAGTTCGTCGCGGCCCATGCGGATCGATTGAAGGCGGACTTGGTCGTCACGGCTGACGGTCCGCTGCACCCGTCCGGCCGCCCCATCGTTACGTTCGGCGTGCGCGGCATGGCTGGGTTCGACCTCGTCGTGCGGACGGGCCGCACCGATGCTCATTCGGGCAATCACGGTGGCACCATGCCCAACGCGCTTTGGACGCTGGTGCATCTGCTCGGGACGATGAAGGACGCCGATGGCCGAATTACCATCGACGGGCTGCACGACCCCATTCGCCCACCCAGCAATGCCCAGCAGGCCGCCGCCGACGCGCTGCCGGTCGATATCGAGGGATATCTGGCGGAAATGGACTTGCACCGTCTGGACGCGCCCGCCGACCGGCCGTTCCATGACCGGCTGATGTTCCACCCCACCTTGACGGTCAATGGGATTACCGGCGGCTATGGCGGGGCCGGAACCAAGACGGTTCTGCCGTGCGAAGCGGTGGCGAAATGCGATATTCGCCTGGTCCCAGACATGACGCCGGATCAGGCCATCGCCTGCGTTCGCGCCCATGTGGACCGGCATGCGCCGCCGGGCGAGGTCCAGGTGGTCGGCCATGGTGGCATGCTGCCATCGCGTACGCCGCTCGACAGCCCCTTCGCGCCCGCGGTGATCGACGCGATCCGGACGGCACGGGGCGTCGATCCGTATCTCTATCCCTCCGTCGGCGGCAGTCTGCCGGACTACGTCTTTACCCAGACGCTGGGCCTGCCCGCCTTCGTGACGCCCTATGCCAACGCGGATGAAGCCAATCACGCCCCGAACGAAAACCTGGAAATCGATCTCTTCCATGCGGGGATCCGCACGGGCGCGGCCTTGCTTGATCGGCTGGGTCGGATGTCGGCGTGACCGTCACACTGCTCCATAATGCGCGGCTGTTCGATGGGATCTCGGAAGACGTCCACGACGATGCCGCCGTCCTGATCGAAGGAAATCGCATTCGTGAGGCGGGCCCGGATTTGACCTATTCCGGCGACGCCCACCGCATCGATTGCGGGAGGCTCTTTCTGATGCCCGGTCTGATCGATGCCCACTACCACGCCAACACCCCAAGCTATGATTTCTACGGCACCGACCGGATGCATCCGGCCTTGCTGGCCTCCCATGCGGCCAGGCTGCTAACGGGGGCGCTGGATCGTGGCTATACGACGATCCGGGACGCGGGTGGCGGCGATATCGGTCTGGCCCAAGCTCTGGCGGCGGGGCTGATCGAGGGACCGCGGTTTTTCTATCCTGGCAAGGCGCTGACACAGACCGGCGGCCATGGGGATATGCGTCGCCGTGGCGAGCCGGATCTATGCGGCTGCGGGGCGTATAGCGGAACGATCACCATGGCGGTCGATGGCCCCGATGAGATGCGCAAAGCGGTGCGGGAGCAATTCCGCCAGGGCGCGACCCAAATCAAGATTTTCCTGTCCGGCGGCGTCTCGACGGAATTGGCGCCGCTGGAGATGCCGCATTTCACCGATGCGGAAATTACGACGGCGGTGGAGGAGGCGGCACGGCGGGGGTCTTATGTGATGGCCCATTGCCACACCGATGAAGGCGCGCGCCGCTGCGTGTCGCTGGGTGTGCGGACCATCGAGCATGGCAGCCTGATCGGTCCGGAAACCGCGGCCGAGATCGCGGCCGCGGGCCGGTTTGTGGTGCCGACCCTGTCGGCGGGCGAGTTGATCGCCGAAAACGCCGCTGCCCTGGGCCTGCCCGCATCGGCAACGGAAAAGGTTCAGTCCGTCAATCGCCGGGCGCTGGAGGCGGTGGAGGCCTGCGTTGCCGCCGGGGTGAAGCTCGGCCTCGGGTGCGACCTGCATGGCGACGTATTCCTGCAGACCCAGGGGCGGGAATTGGCGCTCCGCGGGCAGGTGCAGCGGCCGGTGGATGTCTTGCGTTCGGCAACGTCGATCAACGCGGAAATCGTGCAGCGAAAGGGGGAGCTTGGGGAGATCACACCCGGTGCCCTGGCCGACCTCATCCTGGTGGAAGGCGATCCGATGACCGACCTTTCGGTATTCACGCACAGCGCGCGGACCGTCCGCCTGGTGATCCAAGATGGGCAGATTGTGCGCGATCGGATGGGCTGACGGCGGCGTT
>JBCDCS010000079.1:0-9544 GCA_039181205.1 Pseudomonadota bacterium | reverse complement strand
TCCAGGTCCGCGGAAAGCCGTCATCGGCACCCCAAATCAGAAAAGACAACCTCATCTCGGTATGTCTCATGCTCGAACCCAGCGGACCGTCGAGCGAGGAATGAGAACGCCGATGACAAAGTCCATCGAACAGTTGCGCCGCGACGCCAAGGCGCTTCGCAAAGCCCATGAAGCAGGAGAGTTGCGCGCTCGCCAGCGCATCGCCAACTATCCGCCCCGACCTGATGGGCAGGCCCTCAAACATGCGGATTACCTGCATGTGATCGCCCGGGAAAACAGCTTTCTATCCTGGCCCGCCCTGAAATTCGCGGCCGATATGCTCGGCATGGACAAGGCGGCCAAACGTCAACGCCTCAAGGTTGCCCTCTATTACGGTCAATTCGGCGTCGCCGATCAATTGCTCGACGATACGCCGGACCTCGCCGACGGCGATTTTGGTCTGTGTCTTGGTCTCTACCGCAAGACCAGCGTGTTGGATTTTCTGACGGAGAGCCCAGAACTGGCGACGCAGTTGATTAGCAATCTGGCCCCGCCTCTGACAATCCTGGCGCGGTCGAAATGGATCCATCATGCCCCGGATCTGGCGGATGACATGCTCGACATCGCACGGGCGCTTTTGGCGAACGGGGCGGATGTGGACCGGGGCGCGCCGATCTATGATGGCGACGACTACAAATTGTCGCCGCTCTACTTCGCGATTGGGCATGCCAACAACATGGCTCTTGGCTGGTGGCTGCTTGAAAACGGCGCGAACCCGAATGACGGGGAAAGCCTCTATCACGCGACCGAGCTTGGCCATCACGAGGGCCTGCGGATGTTGCTTGCCCATGGGGCCGATCCGAAGGGCACCAACGCTCTCCTCCGCGCCATGGATTTTCACGACACGGTCGCGGTCCAATTGCTGCTGGATCATGGGGCGAAAGTGGACGAGTTCGATGGCACGCATGTGGGTGGCGAAGCGCCCTGGGTCGTGCCGGCCCTGCATCAAGCGGCGCGCAGGATGTCCAAGCCGGACATGATCGATCTATTGATTGCGAACGGGGCCGATCCGAACCGCCGTTTTGAGGATACGACCCCATATGCCTATGCGCGCGTGTTCGGGAACGCGATCCTGGCTCGGAAGCTCGAGCAGATCGGCGCGGACACGACCCTGAGCGAGGTTGAAGTAGTCCTTGCGGCGGCTGCCGACGGCACGCCGAATGCCGACGTTCTAAATTCGGAAGAGATCCCGGACGCCTACCGCAACATCATCCGAATGATCCTGCACATCCCGGGAAAGTTGGACCAAGTCCGACGGCTTGTCGCGGCGGGCGTCGAATATGACCGCGCCGACACGGAGGGGCTGACCCCCGTGCAAGTTGCAGGATGGGAAGGCCTTCCGGATGTGATGGAATACCTGCTGTCGCTGCGCCCCGACCTGACGCACATGAATGGCTATGGCGGCACGCTTCTGTCGACGATCCTTCACGGATCAGAGAATTGCCCGCAGCGGGAAGCCCGCGACTATATCGGATGCCTTCGTTTGGCGTTGCAGGAAGGCGTGCCGCTGCCGCGTCGAGCAATCGAACTGGCTGGGGCGAGCGACATTTCGGAATTCCTGTCCGAATGGGCGGAGCAACACGCCGATCAGGTTGTCGATGGAGGTGTCGGATGAGCCGTGCATGATGACACGCGATGGGAACGGAGCTTCGGACCGGATCCTTAGACCCGGTTCGGCGGCCGCTCTTGGCAGGCACCATTCCCCGGCTGTCGTGACCGGAGAGCGCTGACCGAGATGGTAAAGTTGCTGAATCCGAATGCGCCTGCATGTTGGCCCGTATCGGTTCGGGGCGCCATCGTCCGAAGGAAGCAGAAAGGGCGCGTTAGCGACCATTCAATCTAACATTGAGGGACCCGCCGGTACGGCCTTGGACGCGCCTACCAAAAGCAGGCCTTTAGAGCGCGGATCGTGCCAGTTGGGATATCCGTTCCGCCGTCGATTGGAGCCCGGGGAGGAAGTCCTCCACCATCTGCCGCATCTCGACCCGGCCCACTTGGGCCGACACGTTCAACCCGGCAATCACGCGTCCGTTGGCGTTCCGAATGGGCACTGCGAGCGACCGAAGCCCAAGCTCCAGCTCCTGATCGACGGCAGCGTAGCCCTGTTCGCGGATGCGGGCCATTTCCTCTTTCAGTTCCGCCGGATCGACCTTGGTGAATGGCGTATGGCGGATGTGCTCCACCTTGCTGAGCACGTCTTCGAAACACCCCTCGGAAATGTCCGACAGGATCACACGGCCCATAGAGGTCGAGATCACCGGCAGACGCGAGCCGATGGCGAGGTTCACGGTCATCAGCCGTTTGGCCGCCGACCGGGCTACATAGACGATGTCTTCGCCGTCGCGGATCGCGGCCGAGACGCTTTCATTGAACCCGGCGGAGAGTTTTTCCAGATGCGGGCGGGCCAATTCCCAGGTCAGTCCGCTGTCGAACTTCGTGCCGCCCAGGGCAAAGACCTGCGGGGTAAGCTCGAACCGGTGACCGATCTGCTCGGCATAGCCCAGATCGATCAGGGTCAGCAGAAACCGTCGGGCCGAGGCCCGGGTCATGTCCGTTGCCTCCGCGACCTCGGTCTGGGTCATGCCGCGGGATGCCTCCGCCAGGGTCCGCATGACGCGCAGCCCCTTTTCGAAGGAACCGACGAACTCGGCGCGGCCGGTTTCCTCGCGGTCGCCAGCGGCGTCCTCGCTTTCGATGTCGATATGGTCGTCTGACAGAGAGTCTGGCATGGTCGTTCCCTGCTCTAGCTAGCGATAATAATAGCACCGACGATCACACAGGCGATGCCTAGAATGCGTTTGGGGCTGATCTGTTGCGGCTCTAGCCCAACCAAGCCGAAATGATCGGCAATCGCCGCGCCTGTGACCTGCCCGACGATCAGAAACAGGAAGAAGAGCGTGGCGCCGATCACGGGCGTGGCTGTCAGGCCGGTCAGCAGGAACAGCGCACCGATCACGCCCGACGCCCAGATCCACCAGGGTGCGGTGGGCAGCGCGGCGACATTGGCGGTCGGCCGGGTCAGGCCCAGATAGGCCACCATCACGGCCACACTGATCAAAAGCGAGAACATCACCGCGCCGGTGCCGCTGCCCAAGCGCCGGGCGACTTCGGCATTGATCGCCGGTTGCAAGGCCAGGATCAGGCCGATGCCCACGGTCATCAAGATCGCTGTGGTCTTTGTCAGCATGGTCTTATCCTTAGAGCCCGTCCAAGCCGGCCCGCCCCTCCATCACTTTGACGGTCGCAGTGAAGTCTTCGTCGCCCAATCCAGCGGCCTCGGCGTCTTGCAGCAGGGCGAGCGTTTCGGCGGCCAGCGGGGTGTCCGCGCCGACGCTTTGCGCTGCCTCCACCACAAGGCCGATATCCTTGATCATCTGGGTGGTCGTGAAGGCCGGGTCGAAATTGCGCCCGGTCAACGGTCCGGCTTTGTACTTCACTAGCGGCGAAGCCACCGCGCTGTTGGCGATGACGTCGATCATCTTGGCCCAGTCGAGCCCGCCCTTGCGACCGAGCGTCAGGCTTTCGGCCAGAAGCGCCGCGGTGGAACCGACCATGTTGTTGATGACGAGCTTCAGGTAACGGGCCTGTTCGTCCTCCCCCAAATGGAAGGCGGCCGCACTGAACGTGTCGAAAAGCGGGGTGGCCCTGTCATACGCCGCCTTTGGACCCGAGGCGAGCACGGTCAGCGTGCCGCTTTCTGCATGGGTGACGCTGCCCGAGACCGGCGCGCGCAGATAGGCCTTGCCGTCCGCGGCGGCCGCCACTTCGGCCGAAGCGCCGGGCGACACGGTGGACATATCGACGAAGACGGCGTCGTCGCCCATCGTGGCCAGGATGCCCGTCGGCCCAAGGGCGATGGCGCGCAGGATCCCATCGTTCGGAATAGTAGACACGATCAGATCGGCGCCCGCGATCGCCTCCGCCATGCTGCCAGCGACCTTGGCGAAGGGGGCGGTGTTGGCCGCCATGGTGTCGAACACGGTCACGTCGAGCCCCGCATCCACGGCCCGTTTGGCCATGGGAGAGCCCAGTTTGCCGACACCGATCCAACTGATCTTCAGATCGCTCATGACGTGGCCTCCGCCGGGCTCAGATTGTCGACGCGTTTCAGGAAAGCCTCGATAATGACGCTGTCCCAGACATCGGCATTGGCGAGCGGGTCATCGGCCTGCCAGGCCTCGATCGCGGCGCGGCTTTCGGCGTCGACCAGGAAGTGGGATCCTTTCATGGTCTCGCCGTCCTCCCGCACCAGCGGGCCGGAGAGCAGCGTTTTGACCGGATGCGTATGCGTGGCGAGATAGTTGCGATGCGCGTCGATATTCTGCAGCCGGCGTGGTAGCGCGTCGGGCTTGTCCAGGCAGGTGATGATATAGATCATTCTTTCGGCTCCAATGATTTACCGGAAGACGGAGGTCATTCCGGGGAAGAAGATGACGAGCAGCATCACGGCGAACATCATCAGCGCGAAGGGCGCGGCCCCCGCGAAGATGTCCCAAAGCGAGATGTCGTCGCGGTCGAGGGTGGATTTGATGACGTAGACGGCGATGCCCATCGGCGGCGTCAGCAAGCCGATTTCCACCGCGATAATCGTGACCACCCCGAACCAGATCAGGTCGAAGTTGAACGCCAGGAAGAGCGGCAGGAAAATCGGCACGACGATCAGCATGATCGAGATCGAGTCGAGGATCGTGCCCATCAGAAGGATCAGCGCGATATAGATCACGATCAGCATCCAGACCTCGAACTGGCTTTCCCGGACCCAGGCGTCGAGTTCGTTGGGAATGCCTGAGAGGCCGAGCATCGAGCTATACATGCCCGCGGCGATGATCAGGAAGCAGATCGAGGCGGTGATATGGCCGGTTTCCACCGTGACGGACCAGAGCGACTTCAGGCTGAGCTTGCTTTTAAGGAAAGTCAGGATCAGCGCGCCGAGCGCGCCAACGGCCCCTGCCTCGGTGGGCGTGAAAAACCCGCCATAGATGCCGCCAATAACCAGCGCGACCAGCGCCACAATGGGTAGCAGCGCCTTGATGGCGGACCCGGCATTGATCTCGTCGCTTTCGTGGCTGGCCTTCTCGGCCGCCTCTTCGCCACCGACGATCTCTGGGTTGAAGCGGGCCATGAGGTAGATGCCGATGCAGTAGAAAACCGCCAGCACAAGGCCCGGAATGATTGCGGCCAGGAACAGCGCGCCGACCGATTGTTCGACGATGAAGGCATAGACGATCAGCAGGATCGACGGCGGGATCAGCATGCCGAGGATCGACGACCCGGCGACCACGCCTGTGGCAAACCGGGGCGAATAGCCGAAGCGCAGCATCTCGGGCACGGCGACCCGGGTGAAGACGGCTGCCGACGCGATGGAGACCCCGGTGATCGCCGCGAACACGGCATTGGCCGCGACCGTGGCCATGCCCAATCCGCCGAGCAGCTTCTTGAGGTAGTGGTTCGCGACCTCGAAGACCTCTTTGGCGATGTTCGAGGTACTGACGAACAGCCCCATCAGCACGAAGAGCGGGATCACCGCGAATTCCTGGCTGCGGACGGTTTCCACCGCCTTCAACGTCAGCAGGCTTTGAGAGATGGCGAAGTTGTCGGTGATGAACCACGCGCCCAGAAACGAGATCAGGGTCAGCGCGACCGGCACATACATGCCTGCATAGACAAGGATCAGGATGAAGCCGACCGAGATGAAGCCGATTTCCGTACCGGTCATGCCGCACCCCCAGTTCTGGCCATGTCGCGGCCCGCGGCTTCTTGTAGGCGCAGCCAGATGATGGCGGTGAATTGAAGGACCATGACGGCGCAGCCCACGGTGATGGCCAGTTCGATAGGCCAGGTGGGCACGGTGAAGGCGCCGGGGACACCCGCGAAATAGCCCTGTTCCCACGCCTCTGTCAGGCGCGCGTAGGCATTGCGGGTCAGCAGCGCGAACAGTGCGACCCCGGTCAGGGAATAGACCGCGTCCATGCTCGCAGCGATACGGGGACGGCGGCTGGCGATGGTGTTGAAAAGGCCATCCGACCGGGTGAAGCGACCCACACGTAGCGTGTGGCCCACCTGCAGAAAGACGATGATGACGATGGCCGCTTCGGTCAGTTCGACCACCCCCGGCACGGGCGCGCGGAAGAAGTTCCGGCCGATCACGTCGACATTGATCAGCACCATCAGCAGGATGATCAAAACGGTGCCGATGGCGTTCAGGCTGGCCGTGAGCCAGGCCATGGGCTGCAGGCCACCGGTCACGGCATTCGGATCCGCCAAGCCCAGTCTGGGCTTGGCGTCGGAGCGCGGCTCCGGATTTTGGTCGGACGGCATGGGACGGACCTTAGTTCGTCGTGCCTTCACGATCCCAATCGCGCAGGATCGGCTGGTCGTTTTCGCGCATGATTTCCATATACGCGTTCAAAACGTCGGTGCCCGGCAGGCCCTGCTCATCGGCATCCGCCGCCCATTCCTGGGCGATGTTCGGAAGGGCGGCCGCCCATTCCTCGCGCTGTTCGGCGGTGAACTCGACGATGGTGCCACCCTGTTCGACGCAGGCCTCCAGCCCGGCGGCCGCGGCTTCGGTGGTCACGCGAGCCAGTTCATCGCGGTAAAGCGGGGTCACCTCGCGCATGACATTCTGCACTTCCTCGGGCAGGCGGCTCCAGGTGCCGCTATTGGCGGCCACGGCGAAGGACGTCACGGCGCCCATGCCGGCATCGATATAGTAGGGCGCGACTTCGCAGAGATTGAAGCCGGTGATCGTCTCCGCCCAGGAGATCATCCCGTCGGAAACACCCGATTGCGTGTCACTGTAGAAGCGCGTCAAAGCACTCGGCACACCTGTGGCGCCCAAGCCTTCGATCCAGCGCAGGTTCAGACCGGCGCCCGCGAATTTCAGACCGTCGAAATCCTCGATCGACTCGATGGGTTCGCTCGACAGCACGGCATAGGTCGGGATCGTGCCCATATGGCCGAGGAACTCCATGCCAAGGTCGTTCCAAGCGCCGAGCATTTCGGGGAACCGATAGGTCAGTTCATCATAGGTGCGCGCGTTCAGTTCCAGGTCGGTCGTTACGAAGGGCGTCACAAACGAAACCGACGCGAGCGGCAGTCGGTCGGCGTGGAAAACCGAAACCACCAGGCCGATATCGGCGATGCCCGTGGCGGTCGCCTCTAGTTCGCCACGTGGACGCACGACCGTTCCGAAGGCTTCGGTGTAGTTCAGCGTGTAGTTTCCGGTTTCCGCCAGACGGCGATTCACTTCCGGCATCCAGAACTCTTTGAAGACCCGCACCCAGGACGCGCGATCATTGTAGCCGGAGAGGACCGTGAGGTTGATGGTTTCGGTGGCAAAGGCCGGTTGGCTGGCCAGTGCGCTCAGGCCGAGTGCGGTCGCAGTAAGAAATGCCCGTCTGGACGTCATAGGATCCTCCCTGATGGCGCGGATTATAGTTTTGCACGCTGAGTGAAAAAATAGGATCGCTATACGAACGTCAAGAAATTTTCACTCGAGATGTTCAAAAATTGGGACTTTACGTTCGTATAGCGAAGTGTATGTTCGCAAAAAGTGGAATTCGGGAGGTAAAATTGACCCTAGAGGCGCAAGATATTCAGGCTCAGAAGGCTGTGGAGGCCCTGCGGGCTGAACCGGGCCCCATCGATTCGTACACCCTTCGCGTGCTGCTGACCGAGGCTCGTACGCATTACGGCTGGAAAGACACGCCTGTCGAAGACGACACGCTGCGCGCGCTCTACGATATCGCGAAGATGGGCCCCACCAGCATGAACCAGCAGCCGATGCGCGTGCTGTTCCTGAAATCGTCCGAAGAACGCGAAAAGCTGCGCCCGGCGCTGATGGAAGGGAACATCCCAAAGACCATGAGCGCACCGGTGACCGCGATCGTCGCCTACGACACCAAGTTCTACGAAAACCTGCCGACGCTCTTCCCGCCCAACCCGGACGCCAAGGGCCTGTTCGAAGGTAACGAAGCCATGGCCCAGGCCAATGCGTTCCGTAACGGATCCCTGCAAGGCGCCTATTTCATCATCGCGGCCCGCGCCGTCGGTCTCGATGCCGGGCCCATGTCGGGCTTCCAGAACCCGGTCGTCGATGAGGCGTTCTTCGCCGGCACGACCTGGAAGTCGAACTTCCTCTGCAACCTTGGATACGCCGACACCTCGAAGATCTTCCGCCGCCTGCCGCGGCTCGAATTCGACGATGTCGCCCGCATCCTGTGACCAAAACAAACTCAAACGGGGGTGAAGATGTCTGACCCGATCATCAAGAAAGAAGGCGTGCTGGAGGCGTCGAAAGGGATGCTGCAGAAGCAGCTCTATGTCGTGTTCACCAAGCCCGTCAAAGGCATGGGCGCCGTGATGGAGGCGCTGGAGGAACATCTGCAATACCAGGTGTCGCTGGAAGAACGCGGGATCATGTTCGGCGCGGGTCCGTTCTGGGACGACAACGAAGAAAACTGGGAAGGCGAGGGGATGGTGATCATCCGCGCCGGGTCCTTGGCGGAGGCCAAGGAGATCGCCGACGCCGACCCGATCCACAAATCCGGCGTGCGGACCTACACGGTTCGACCGTGGCTGCTGAACGAAGGCACGGTCACGGTGAAGATCCGCTATTCGGACGCGTCGCGCGAGATCACCTGACCCCATGGAGGTCACGCGCTTCACGGTTGGGTTCCGCAGCGACGCGCCAGTGGTCCAGATCCGCTTTGGCCCCGGCGCCCGCCATGGCGTGGCCGAAGAGGTCGAAAGCCTGGGCGCCAAACGGGCGCTGGTGCTGTCGACACCCGAACAGCGCGAGGCGGCCGAGACCGTGGCGGAGGCTTTGGGCGACCGGTCCGCCGGCGTCTTCGCGGGCGCCGTAATGCACACCCCGGTGGAGGTCTCAGATGCGGCCGCCGCCCATGCCCGCGAAGTTGGGGCGGATTGCACCGTGGCAATCGGCGGCGGCTCCACCATCGGGCTTGGCAAGGCCATCACCCTGCGCACCGACCTGCCGCAGATCGCGATCCCGACGACCTATGCGGGCTCCGAGGCGACGCCGGTGATCGGCCAAAGCCAGGATGGAAAGAAGACCACGCAGACCGCGCCCAAGGTCCAGCCCGTGCGCATCATCTATGATCCCGAACTTGTCGCCACCCTGCCCCCCGCGATGACGGTCACCAGCGGGCTCAACGCCATCGCCCACGCGGCCGAAGCGCTCTATGCCCGCGACCGCAATCCGCTGGCCACGTCGCTGGCCCTGAGCGGCATACGATTGTTCGTCAGCAGCCTGCCCAAGGTCATGGATGAGCCAAGCAATCTTCAGGCCAGGGCCGATACGCTCTTCGGCGCCTGGCATTGCGGCGCGGTTCTGGCCCAAGTCGGCATGGCGTTGCACCACAAGCTCTGTCACACGCTCGGCGGCTCGTTCGATCTGCCGCACGCGCCGACCCACGCCATCGTCCTGCCCCACGCGGTCGCCTACAACGAGGCCGCCGTCCCGGACCAGCTCGCCCCCCTG
>JBCDCS010000078.1:0-9594 GCA_039181205.1 Pseudomonadota bacterium | reverse complement strand
CATCGCTAAGGTCTTCGACGCGGCCATTGGCGCCCACATGATCGACGAGGGCGCGGCGGTGGGTTTCCGGCGTAAGATCAGTGGGCTGGGCCATGGGGCGGCTCCTCGGGGACAGGCCTTCTATCTTAACGCGGTTCCGACGGCGATTCGGGCGAAAAAATGCAAAACGGGTCCGAGAATTGCCGAGATTGTCCCCAAATCGGGGTCGATCAGCCGAAAAATGCGCGATTTGAGGCAATTTAGGGGACAAATTGAGGAAGAGTCGTCGACTCTGGCAGGCGGGGTCGGCGGTTGCATGCGCGTGTCAGTTGAGGCGGTCTCGGATCAGGGACAGGCTTTCGCGGGCCTCGCCCTATAGGCGGCGCTGCGGCGTGCCGGTCAGATGGGCCAGGCGGGCGAAGACATCGACGCCCATCTGGGCCATGAAGCCGATCGTGTCGTTGGGCAGCCAGTTTTCGGCGATGAGGCCGTTTTGATCGAAGCGGTAGAAATCCATCACCCGCATGGTCAGGGGGCGTCCCGTGGGCGGGAGCCCCATGTAATCGCCGCCGGTATGCGTCATCGCCACATCGCCGCCGGTGACCGCGAATGGCCCATCTGACAGGCGCACGAAATGGCCGGCGCCGCGGCGGTCGGGGAAAGCGCGCAGGAATGGGATCTGGTGATGGGCGCGAAATCCGTCGAGGCCCCGGCAGGCGCCGATATTGCCAGCCGCGTAATACATGAAGTCCGGCGCCCAATGGTGCATGGGCATGGACTCGATGGTCTTGCCGTCGAAGGCGTGCAGCGCGTGGTGCATGGCCAGGACCCGATCCAGGCTGTCGCTGGGCGCGCTCGGGGTGAGGCGTAGCCCTTGGCCGCCCTTCGGTCCGGGCCAGTGACCCGTCGCACCCAGCGCCGGGGCCATGGGCCAGACGCCCGCCTGGATCATCAGGCCGGCGATGTCCCAGACCAGCCAGGAGCGGTGCACGCGTCCGTCGACGATGTGATGCGTCTCGCCATAGGTCAGCGTGACGACGCCCCCGGTCGGCGGGATGCCCAGGAACGGCGCGTCGAATGTGCCCATATAGGCGCCGCAGCAGGCGACGAGTGGCGAGACGCGCGCGTCGGTCCAGCGGGCGTCGGGATGGTTGTCGCCCGCCAGGAACATGTCATCCCGGCGTTCCAGATCGGGGAGGGCTTGGCGGAGATGCGCATAGGCGCGCTGCAGGCCCGCCGCATCGACCGTTCCCAAGGGGGCCGATATCTCGGCGGTCGCATCCGGTGCCACCACATCCGCGCCGCGGGCCAGGCCCAAAAGGGTATCAAAGGCGCTGCCGCGAAAGGCGGCGTCTGGGATCGGCATGGGCGGCTCCGTGCATACGCTTGCAAAGCGCTTGCCGCAGGGCGTCCGCGCTGTCTAGGGTGGCCGTGAGCCGCGGGGGATAGACATGGCCGATATTCAACTGAAGCAGGTGACGAAACGCTGGGGCGATTTCGTCGGGGTCCATGAGTTTGACCTGGACATCGCGGATCAGGAATTTCTGGTGCTGCTGGGCCCCTCGGGCTGCGGCAAGACGACGACCATGCGGATGATCGCCGGGCTGGAAGACCCGTCTGCGGGTGACATCGTGATCGGCGGGACGCGGGTGAACGACCTGGACCCCAAGGATCGCGACGTGGCCATGGTGTTTCAGTCCTACGGACTCTACCCGAATATGAATGTCTGGGAGAATATCCGCTTTCCCCTGAAGGTCCGGAAAGTCCCCGAAGAGGAGCATGAGGACCGGGTCCAGCGCGCCGCGGAGATGGTGGAGCTGACCCAGTTCCTGGACCGGAAGCCCGCCGCCTTGTCCGGCGGCCAGCGCCAGCGCGTGGCCCTGGCCCGGGCCATCGTTCGGACACCCAAAGTGTTTTTGATGGACGAACCCCTATCCAATCTGGATGCCAAACTGCGCGTCTCGACCCGGGCGCAGATCAAGAATCTGAGTCACGAATTGCAGGTGACCACGATCTACGTGACCCATGACCAGATCGAGGCCATGACCCTGGCCGACCGTGTGGTGGTCATGAAGGCGGGCATCGTTCAGCAAGTGGGCACGCCCACCGAAATCTATGACCGTCCGGCCAATACGTTCGTGGCCGGGTTCATCGGGTCACCGGCCATGAACCTGATGGAGGGCGAGGTGATCGACGGCACGTTCCAGGCCGTGGGCGTCGAAATCCCTGGCTTCGAGGGCGTGAAGGGGCCGGTGACTTGCGGGTTCCGGGCGGAGGATGCGTCGGTGGCCACCGGCGGGCATGGTGAGATTCAGGCGCCGGTCTATTCCATGGAGCTTTTGGGCGACTCGACGATGGTGACAGTCCGGGCGGGCGGGGCCCTGGTGGCGGTGAAGGCGCCGAAGGATTTCCGAACGGAGATCAAGGCGCAGTTCGGGGCCCATGTGCCGCGCGATATCTGCCATCTGTTCGATTCCAAGACGGGTGAACGCGTCGCCTGAGACCCATGATCTGATCGTTGTCGGGGGCGGCGCGGCGGGGGCGACCTGCGCCGGGCGGCTGTCGGAGCTGCGGCCCGATCTGTCCATCGCTTTGGTCGAAGCGGGGCCGAGCGACCGGCATCCGCTGGTCAGGATGCCTTTCGGTCTGGTCGCGCTGATGGGGTCCAGGCGGGACTGGCGGTTCCGGTCTGCGCCCCAGGCGGCGCTGGGCGGTCGCACGGTGTCGATCCCGCGCGGGCGCATGCTGGGCGGATCGGCGTCGATCAATTCCATGGTCTGGTTCCGGGGCCGGGCCGATGACTACTCCCATTGGGGACCCGGCTGGGGCTGGGACGACGTGGCGCTGGTGTTCGACGCCGTGGAGGCGGAGATGCGCCCTGCGCCATTGCGGGACCCGCATCCATTGAGCCGGGCCTTTGGGCAGGTCCATGGCGGGCCGCCCGACCCGGAGCGGGTGTCGTCGGGGCCGTTCATCGTGAATCTGGAGAATGGGCGGCGGCGGTCGCCGGTCGATGCGTTTCTGACCGGGCGGGCGGTGCGCATGGTGATCGGGTCGGAGGTGGAGCGGCTGCTGTTCGATGGCCATCGGGCAACGGGGATTCGCCTGGTGGGTGGTGCTGAGATGCGGGCCCGGGCGGGCGTCGTCCTTTGCGCCGGGGCCATCGGTTCGCCGGTGCTTCTGATGCGCTCCGGCATTGGGCCTGGCGCGGTGCTGGCCCGCGCGGGCATAGACCTTCTGCAGGACTCCCCGGGCGTTGGGGAAAACCTCCACGATCATCCGGCCGTGGCCGTTCACCATGAGGGACCAGGGTCCGGGCGTGGCCTGACATGGGCGCAATTGCCTGACTGGGCGCTGTCGCCGTTTCGCTGGGCCCTGACGGGGCGCGGACCGCTTGCTTCGAACACCGTGGAGGCGGGCGCGTTCCTGGCGGGGGACGATGGCACCCCGCGTTGGCAGGTTCACTTCATCCCCGCACGGCTTGGGCATGGGAAACGCGCCATCGGTTGGGGGGCCGGGTACTACGCCGACGTGTGTCTGATGCAGCCGCGGTCGCGGGGCCGGTTAACCCTAGGCCCCGATGGCGCGCCCGTGATCGACCTCGGACTGCTGACCGATGGCGCCGACCGCGCCGAGATGCGGCAGGGGTTTCGCCTGCTCCGCAAGTTGCTGCGGGATGCGCCGTTCGGCCGCCGCCGCGCGCCCGAAGTCTATCCGGCCTGTGGGGACGACGATGCCGCCCTGGACGCCCATCTGGATGCCCGCCTCGGCACCGCCTATCACCCGGTCGGCACCTGCGGCATCGGCCGGGTTGTCGACCGGATCCTTGCGGTTCAAGGCCTGGAACACCTCTGGGTGGCCGACGCATCGGTGATGCCCCGGATCACGTCGGCCAACACGAATGCCCCTTCGATCATGATCGGCTACAGGGGCGCCCAGATGGTCGCGGATGCCTTGCGCGCTTAGTCTACAGGTTCGTAATGCAGGACGCCGACGATCCCGCCGCCGCCATCGGTTGGGTGGTTGCGTCCGTCCGTCACTTCGACCTCGGTCAGATCGAACGGGCTCACGCCTTCCAGGCAGGCGACGTTCACACCATATTCGTTGGGGTTCGAGCGGCGGCGGTGGTGGGTGTAGATCCCGCAGGTGCCGCAGAACCAGTGTTCGGCCACCTTGGTGTTGAATTGATAGAGCCGCAGCGCGTCCTGGCCGGCGACGATCTGAAGTCCGTCCAGCGGCGCGGAGACCGCAACGGCGCCCCGCATCCGGCAGAGCGAGCAATCGCAGCGCCGCGCCGTGGCCAAGCCGTCGGTCAGGTGGACGGAGAGCCGGACGGCACCGCAATGGCAGCTTGCAGGGTGAGGCGTGCGGATCGGAGGCATTGCGGTTTTCTCGCTCTGGGGGCAGGGGGGCATCTGACACCCACCCGGACAGGATTAGGAGACACCAAATGCCAGGTGCCCGCCCCGAGCAAGCCATTCTGACCCGCGACACCGACCTGTCGAAAACCGAGGCCACGCGCGCCGTCATCGAAGGCATGGTGGATGGGCTCAATGATCACCGGATCGCCGATATCGGGGAATTCTTCTCGGAGACATTCCGCTGGATCGGCAACCAGGGCTGCGGCACCAAGGAGGGTGTGCGGGAATTCCAGGCCAATTGGCAGAAACCGTTCCAGGCCGCGTTCGGCAACAAGGTCTGCGTCGATGAAGCCCGGCTCTATATGGGCGAATGGGCGGCGGCGTTCGGCCGGCAGGAGGCGACCCATCGCGGGACCTTCATGGGCATCGAGCCGACCGGTAAGCGGGTCGAGATCCGCTATATGGATTTCTGGAAGGTGGTCGACGGCAAGATCGTGGACAATTGGGTGATGGTCGATTTCCCCTATGTGCTCGCGCAGTTGGGCCGCGATGTGTTCGACGGCGAAGGATGGGAGGCGTTCGACCGGGGCGACAAGGTGCCGCCGCAGCCGTAACCGAGCGATCGCGCGGTTAGCCCAGGATCACGCCCACGATCACGAGCATCAGGCCAAGGGCCGACACGGCCAGCGCGCCCACGTTCAGGGCCACTAGGCCGCGCAGCCGGGCCTGCATCGCTTCGCCTTCAAGACCCGCCCGCTTGGCCTTGGCGGCCACGACGATACACCAGACCAACCCGGCCAGTCCGCCAAGCGTCAGGATCGCGCCGATCCAGACCAGTGTCGCCATGTCCCGTCCTTCCCGCGTTGCATCGCCTGTGCCCCGGCGCTACCCGGGGACGGTTGGCAGGACAAGAGGAGCGGAGAAATGGCGGATCTGAAGGTGGTCGAGGATGGCCCGTCGGACAGCTACCGGGTGACGGCGGATGAGTTGCGGCAATTCGTTGAGCGGGTGGAGCGGCTGGAGCAGGAAAAGAAGGACATCGCCGAGCAGGTGAAGGAGGTCTATGCCGAGGCCAAGGGCCGGGGCTACGACACCAAGGTGATGCGCAAGGTCATCGCGCTGCGCAAGCGCGAGCCCGACGACATCGCCGAGGAAGAGGCGGTTCTGGAGATGTACAAGGAGGCGCTGGGCATGACCTGATCGGTCGGGTCTCGATCCTGTCGATCTTATCTATTGCTGTGGGCCGGACCACGTGTTCGTCACAGGGGTCCAACTGGTTTGGGGCGATATCCACGGCATGCGTCCGGTTCTTTTCCCCTGGATATCGAAACGGTTGCGGTGTGGCCAACGCGGATATGACAGCAGACTTGCGGCGGAATGCCAGGCTCGTTAGATGACCCCGGAATGCCCCTATAGCTCAGCTGGTAGAGCAACTGATTTGTAATCAGTAGGTCCGCGGTTCGAGTCCGTGTGGGGGCACCGTAAAACCGATAAGTTAGCGAAGACTGTTTGTCCGGCTCGGCTCGGACACGGCGTGGCGCCGTCGGTTCGAGCCCAGTGGCGAGTGGCGAATACGCGCGGGAGGCGCCCCCTCTCGGCAGCACGCTGTGCGTGCGCCTGTCGGGCAGTGGATGATCCGCGTGCACCGCAAGCTCAACTCGACCGACGTGCTGAACGGGCTGACGGATTTGCTCATCCTACGCGGTCCGCCGGAATTACGTCAGATCCGACAATGGCCCGGAATTTATCGCCCAGAAAGTCCGGGGCTGGATCGCCGCGGTCAGGGCGAAGACCGCCCATATCGATCCGGGGTTTCCTCGGCAGAGCGGATTTTGCGAAAGCTTCAACGCCCGGTTTCGCGACGAGTTGCTCAATGGTGAGCTGTTCTACAGCTTGAAGGACGCCCAAATCCTGATCGAGCACTGGCGCATCCACTGCAACACGGTCAGACCGCATAGCGCGTTGGGATACCGTCCACCTGCGCCTGAGAGCATCGTTCCAATGGAACACAGGCCCACGATGCAATCACAATTAAACCGGACAACTCGTAGGTGCACGACACAGTCGCAAGCGCGGCAGGGGCATGCGCTGCTCCGCCGCCTTAGAAGTCAACTCTGGTCCTAAAAGTGGCATCCGACAATGCGGTAGAGAAAGCCTGCGGCTTGTCTTCTGCAGCTCTGGACCAAGAGGTAAAGGCGGCCAGCCTACAGTTAGCGCCAATTCGGCCCCCAGCTAACTAGTTTTAATAACAGCTGGTTTGACCGAATGGCGTGTTTGGTCAGGCTTCTTCGTTAGCAACTAGAAATTCTAACCAAACGCGCCGCACCAATTGCGGCTTCTGAGAATTCCGCTTCCTTCACTGGAATATTCAGAACCCGAGATCTGATGGCCGTCCAGGTCGCGTTGCCGGCGCCGCCACCTGACGTGAGGATCCGTTCAGGTCGTGGGGCGCCTCGGTCTATCATGACCTCAAAGGCCCGCCGTTCTATGCGCGCCATACTTTCCAGGAGGCCGTGGAGAAAGGCGGCGTCGTCCGTCGGGCGCGGAGCCATGCGCGGAGCCATGTTCGGGTCGTTGATCGGGAAGCGTTCGCCGGGGCGGAGCAGGGGATAGTAGTCGAGCGAACTCTCCACGGTTGGGTCGATCTGCGTCGAGAGCCGATCGAGATCCGCCTTCGAAAAGAGGCTCCGAAGCACGCCACCTCCGGTGTTGGAGGCGCCACCGATCAGCCAGCTTTTGCTCAGCCGATGCGCATAAAGGCCGAGTTCCGGGTCGTCGATCCGTTGCTCTGTGCAGAGTTTGACGGCGAGCGTGGTTCCTAGCGACGTAACGGCCGCGCCTGGGACTGGGTCCGCGGCAGCAAGGAAGGCAGCGATACTGTCGGTCGTCCCTGCGTGAACCTTGGCCGTCTCGGGCAGGCCCAGCTTTCTGGCAACACCGGCGTCGACCGTGCCAAGCGACGTCCCCGGCGGCACGGCCTGGGGCAGGAGGTCGACTGGGAGGGGCAATCCGCCCATCCAATCCGGCCATTGCCCGGTCGCAGGATCGAGCCCGGACTTGAGCGCATTGTTGAAATCTGTCCATCCGCCTCGGCCAGAAAGCTTTGCGGCAACGAAATCCGCCTGATGGAGGAGATGCGCCGCGCGTCCAGCCTCGTCTTCGGCCACCAGCCTTAGGGCGCGGGCGAGGGCCGATCCTGGTCCCTGGGCGACATGCGCGTCCGGTGCGACACCTGCAATTTGCGCGGCCTCAGCCACGAACCCGCTATCATCGTACATCAGCGCGGCGGTCACTGGGTCAAGGGACGCATCGGTCAGGACCAGACTGCCCGACGTGCCGTCCACAGCGACCCCGGCAATCCTGTGCGGATCAGCACCTGCTTCGCGAAGAGCCTGCATCTGCGCGGTCAGACAATCGGTCGTCGCAGCCCACCATCGTGCAGGGTCGCGGTAATCATTGGGACCGTCTCCGTAGCGTCCTCGCGCCATTGCGACGACGCGACCATCTGCATCGATCACCGCCGACCGCACGCCCGACGTTCCCAGATCGATGCCGAGCGCGAGGTCGGTCATTGTCGTGCGGCCAACGCCTGACGGTACTTTTCCGCATCCCAGTCCAGGAGCTCGGCCTCCGCCGCCTCACCGATCGGCTGCGGTGTCCAATCTGCCGGCAGCCGTTGCAGGAGATCCGAAAGACACCGCAGCATTGCCGCCTGAGAGGAGGTTGCCCCGATACGCAGGGCGACGCCGACATCTTCGAAAAGGATCGCAGGTGGCTGACCGCGATGATCTTCGCTCGGCAGCCCGGGACCAAGGAAGACGACGTGATCGGGATAATAGGACCCGGCTAAGGCAATCTGCGCGCATCTGGCATCATGGGCGATCCAGCTCTCTAGGGCCCATTCGAACCCATCGGGCGCCGGTATATCAGCGAGCGTCATGGCGACTGGGCGCGCTGGCATCTCAAGCCGCGCCTCCACATCTTCGACAATCGAGGCGGTTTCTTCTACCGTCGCACCGCAGACGATGAGCCCGTGGTTCTGCAGAACGAATATCTGCGTGTTGGTCTCCTTACGGGTGAGGATTTCCGCAGTTAGAGGCAGGCCCGGTTTGGCATAGGGCACGAAGGCTGCGGGCAAGCCGGAAAGCTTGTCCTGCGCTGCTGCCAGTCCCTCGGTAGAGACGGCATGGACGAGCGTGGCAATGGAATGCGTATGCGCGACCACCGGCCAATCGAGGGCGGCATGGAACGTCGTCTCAATCGACGGGCGCAGCGTCGTCTGGTCCCCCAGCACTGTGTTTTTGCAGCTCCCGTCACCGGCTTCTCCGACCGCTTCGGCCCTGGCCGCCTGCCGGTCGACGGGTACGAAAATGTCGCCTATTTCCGCATCGGCGAGTTCGGTGCCCGATGCTTTGATCCACATGACCGCCCCGTCCTTGATCGACGTGTTCCCGCCCGGTCCCTGGACGCGGAGGGGGTCCTGCCCAAGCCGGGCGGACAGGGCGCGGAAGGCGGCGAAGTCTGCCGGAACTGGTAGGGTCATTGGAGCCTCGCGATGGCGTAGTCCGGCAGCGGCGCTGCCGCGCTAGCAGCCAGTGCCGCCAGCGCGGCGGCAGGATCGGCGCCGCCAAAGCACGCGGCATGGAGCCCGCCTTCGATGAACAGAGTCGACCAGCCGGCTTGTTTGCCCCCGGCGATGTCGTGCTCCAGACTGTCGCCGACCATGATCATTCGGTCGGGGGCGGTTCCCATCGCAGTCTCCAGCGCTCGAAAGACAGGGCGATGGGGTTTGCCATAGAACCGCACCTCACCGCCGGATGCCGCATAGGAATGGGCCAGCGCGCCGGGTGAAACGACAACCTGGCCATCGGCGCGCGGCGAGGCCCGATCCGGGTTGGTGCAGAGGACGGGCAGGCCGCGGGCGAGTGCTGCGTCCAGGATCGGTGCGAAGTCGGACGCGGATGCTCCGTCCGGCAGACCCATCAACAGAACGGCGTCGGCGTCCTCGACCGGGGCCGCGACGGTGACATCGAGCCCGTCGGCCCATCCGTCGGCATCCCCCGGTGCACGCTCGATGGTCACAAACACCCTTTCGGTGACGCGCTGCCCTGCGATGTCGCGCCAGAGCGCTTCGCCCGACGTCATGACCACGTCGAAAAGCGACGGCTCAAAGCCCATCGCCGCGATCCGCTCCGCGTTCGGCACGGCGCGCTTGCCGGAATTCGACAGCACGGCGAGCCGTTTTCCGGCCGCT
>JBCDCS010000077.1:0-9687 GCA_039181205.1 Pseudomonadota bacterium | reverse complement strand
GGTGCGAGCCTGGACCTGCCGGGCAAGCGCGGCGCGACCCATCTGATGACCGCTTTGCTGGAAGAAGGCGCGGCTGATCGGGACGCCCGGGCCTTCGCCGAAGCGACCGAAAGCCTGGCGACAGGCTTCAGCTTCGACAGCGGCAATGACAGCGTGACCGTCAGTGCGGAGATGCTGACCGAGAACCGCGCGCAATCCATCGAATTGCTGCGCGATGCATTGATCGATCCGCGCTTCGACGCGGACGCGGTGGAACGGGTGCGCGATCAGGTCCTGGCGGTGATCGCCCAGGATGAAAACGACCCGTCGAACATCGCCAGCCGGACCATGTCGGCCCTTGCCTTTGATGACCATCCCTATGCCAGCGCGCCCGATGGCACGCGCGACACCGTCACGTCGCTGACGGTCGAGGATTTGCGCGAAGCCCATCGCAACGCGCTGACCCGCGACCGGGTGAAGGTGGGTGTGACTGGCGACATCACGGCCGAGGAGCTTGGGCCCCTGCTGGACGAGTTGCTGGGTGATCTGCCGGAAAGCGGCGGCCTGCCCGTGGAGCGGGCGGATTATGAACTGCCGGGCGGGATTACGGTGGTCGATTTCCAGAGCCCGCAATCGGTCGTCATGTTCGGCCATCAAGGCATCGCCTTCGATGATCCCGACTATTTCCCGGCTTTCATCCTGAATCACATCCTGGGTGGTGCGGGCTTCGAATCGCGCTTGGTGGATGAGGTCCGGGTGCAACGCGGCCTGACCTATGGGATCGGCACGAGCCTGGTGTCCCGCAATCTGGCGGAGCAAATCCTGGGCCGCTTTTCGGCTTCGAACGATAAGACCGCCGAAGCGGTGGATTTGATCCGGTCGGAATGGGCGCGGATGGCAGCGGAGGGCGTCACCGCAGAGGAGTTGGAATCGGCGAAGACCTTTCTGACAGGAGCGTATCCGCTCCGCTTCGATGGCAATGCGCGGATCGCGGGCATCCTGGTTGGGATGCAGGATCTTGGTCTGCCCATCGACTATGCGGCGACCCGGAACGACCGCGTGCGTGCCGTCACCCTCGAGGATATGGCCCGCGTGGCCGCCGAACTGCTCAACCCCGAGGCGCTGCATTTCGTAGTGGTGGGGCAGCCGGACGGCTTGCAGAGCGGGGCGTTCTGAAGATCAGAGCGGATCGCGCTTGGGTAAAGGCGGAACTTGGTCGGGCTGCCGGATGGCGGCCTGGTCGGTGGGTCTGAAAGCCGACAACCGGGCCTTTTCGTTTGGCTCCGCCCGACGCCCGTGGCATGGCGGCGGCATGTGTTTCGTCCAGTTCTCCGTCTGATCCAATGACCCGCATTCTCTTTGCCGACAGCGACAAGCGATGGGCGGACTATCGGGACGTCTTGCCGGCCGCGCTCCGCCAGCGGGGCGTGGACCATGAGATCGTCACGCTGGCCGATGCACCTGACCCGGTCGGTATTCATTGGATCGTCTATGCGCCCAGTTCGCCCTTGCAGGATTTCACGCCCTACAGGGCGCTGAAAGGCGTTCTGAACCTATGGGCCGGGGTGGAGGATGTGGAGGGCAACCGCACGCTCACCGCCCCGTTGACCCGCATGGTGGACGGCGCGCTGACCCAGGGCATGGTGGAATACGTCACGGGCCACGTACTGCGTCACCATTTGGGGATGGATGCCCATATCGCCGGGGCGCCGTGGGACCCGGTGGCCCCGCCGCTCGCCGCAGACCGCCCGGTGGCCATGTTGGGTCTGGGCGAACTGGGCCGCGCCTGTGCCGTGGCCCTTGCGCGGCTGGGCTTTCCGGTGACCGGTTGGTCCCGGCGGCCCAAGGATGTGCCGGGCGTGCGATCGGTGACGGGGCTGGAGGGGCTGCGTGAAGCGCTTTCGACGGCGCAGATCGTGGTCCTGTTGACGCCGCTGACACGGTCGACCGAGAATCTAATGGATGTGGAACGGTTGTCCTGGCTGCCGCAGGGCGCGGTGCTGCTGAACCCGGGGCGCGGGGCGCTGATCGACGATGACGCGCTGCTGGGCGCACTGGATCGCAATCTGGCCCATGCCACGCTCGACACGTTCCGGCAGGAACCCCTGCCCGACGACCACCCGTTCCGCCACCATCCCCGGATCACGGTGACGCCCCATGTCGGCTCGGCGACGCGGCCCGACAGCGCGGCCCACGTGATTGCCGAGAACATCCGCCGGGGCGAGGCGGGCGAGCCGCTGCTGCATCTGGTCGATCGGCGCGAAGCCCTGGCGTGATCTTGGGTTGCGCGCGCCCGGGCCGTCCGGCGTAATCTGTGGCGACCCACCGCGAAGGACGCCGATGCCCCGCCTGACCCCGCTTGCCCAAGACCTGCCCGCCTCCGTCCCGTTCGTCGGGCCCGAAAGCCAGGAACGTGATCGGGGTGCGGTATTCGCGGCCCGGCTCGGCGCCAATGAAAGCCCGTTCGGCCCGTCGCCCAAAGCCGTCGATGCCATGCGCGCCGCGGCCTCGGAGGTCTGGATGTATGGCGACCCGGATTACCACGACCTGCGCCAGGCGCTGGCCGCGCACCATGGCGTTCCGCCTGAGGCCGTCGTGGCGGGCGAAGGGATCGACGGTTTGCTGGGATATCTGGTGCGTCTGCTGGTGGAACCGGGCGACGGGGTGGTGACGTCGGCGGGGGCCTATCCGACGTTCAATTACCACGTCACGGGCTTCGGTGGCGTGCTTCATATGGTGCCCTATGCCGGCGATCACGAAAACCCGGACGCGCTGGCCGCCAAGGCGCGGGAGGTGGGGGCGAAGCTGGTCTATCTGGCCAATCCGGACAATCCGATGGGGTCCTACCACCCGGCGCAGCGGATCGGCGACCTGCTGGACGCCTTGCCGGAGGGCACGCTGCTTTGCCTGGACGAAGCCTATGCCGATCTGGCGCCCGATGCGGCGATCCCGCCGCTTGATCCGTCGGATCCGCGCGTGATCCGGATGCGCACCTTTTCCAAAGCCCATGGGCTGGCCGGGCTGCGCGTCGGCTATGCCATCGGACATCCCGATCTGATCGGCGCGTTCAACAAGGTGCGCAACCATTTCGGCTTGGGCCGCGTGGCGCAGGCGGGGGCCTTGGTGGCGCTGCAGGACACCGAATGGCTGGCACAGGTCAAGGCCCAGGTGGCGCAATCCCGCGACCGGATCGGGGCCATCGCCCGGGAGGCCGGGCTGACACCGCTGCGCTCGGCAACGAATTTCGTCGCCGTGGATTGCGGCCAGGACGGAGCCTATGCCCGCGCTCTGGTGGCAGCCCTGTCGGCCGAAGGTGTGTTCGTCAGAATGCCGGGGATCGCGCCGCTCGATCGCTGCATTCGGATTTCGTGCGGAACGGCGGCGGATATGAACGCCCTGGCCGACGCCCTGCCCCGGGCCCTGGCAGCCATGTGAACTGGAACTTGATTTTCCCGGCGGATGTTCTGAACTAAAGTCTTGGACGTCGGCAATTTTCGGAGGCGGACATGGGCAACAAGGGCTTCGGACAGGTGGAGAACTACACCACCGCGTTCCTTTGGATGTTCTACCTGGTGCTGGTGGTCGGCCTGGTGATTGTCTGGGGCGTCTGGGGATATGTGCTCGCCCTGGCGATCTGCGCCGGATTGCATGTGGGAATCGCCAAGTTGGCCGTCATCCGGGCGCGCCGCGAAGCCGCCTGGGAGGCTCGGGTGGCCGCCGCCATTGCGCGGGGCCGACAGTAGATTTAACGCGCGACCGGGACGATTTCTTCGAAGTTTGTTTCTTTACCCGATTCTTCGCCCATATCCGATCGGACGAAGGCAACAGGTGAGTCGAGCGGTGTGACGGTTTGGGCCACACTTTCACCCATGGGGGCGGCAATTTTAAGTATCGCGGCCAAAATTGGTATCCAAAACAACGCGATAACCCCGACTCCGACACTGGTCATAGAAAGTCGAGATTTCAATATACTGGCAGTTTTCGCCATAAGAATCGGTCCCCATTTAGCGGCCCCCCCAGCCCGCATCGGACTCTATGATAACCAATCCAGGCAATTTTACGACATTTGTCGCGAAGACGTTGCGTCATTAACCTAAGCCATTAACGAAGGGCGAAGTTCGCGCGACGCGAGAATGGTTCGCGGTGTTTCCTGAATGGCCATGATCCAGGCCTTCGCGACACGCTTCAATTCCCGCCGAGCACCTCGGCCGCAGCAGATAGGGCGCCAGCGCCATGGGGAATGGCGAGCGCTTTGAGCGCCGCGTCGATTGCGCCCAAGGTGCCCATCATCGTGTGCCCCGACATGTGCCCCATATGGCCGATCCGGAAAAATCCGTCCCATTCCGGGCTGCCGAGCGGGGCCATGCCGAGCCCGATCCCCAGGGTGACGCCCATCTGCTGTTCCGCCCAGAGGCGCAGGCGTGTCCCGGCCTCCGGCAGCCGCACCGATGTGACCGCGTTGCTGCGGGCCTCGGGGTCGAGGACATTGCGTTCCAGCGCGCCGCCTTCTTCCCAATGGTCGAACGCCGCATGGAGCGCCCGGGCCAGGATGGCGTGGCGCGCCCAGACATTCTCGATCCCTTCCTCATGGACGATCATGTCGAGCGCTTCGCGCAGGCCGTAGAGATGGTGCGTCGGACCGGTGCCGTTGAAGTACCGGAAATAGACCTTCGGATTCGTCCGGGGGCGCCAATCCCAATAGCCGGTGACGCAATCGGCCCGGTCCCGGGCCCGGTCGGCCTTGTCGTTGTAGAAGATGAAGGACACGCCCGCGGGTGTCATCAGACCCTTCTGGCAGCCGGCCATGGCGACATCGACGCCCCATTCATCCATCTCGAACACGTCGCAGCCCATGGAGGCCATGCAATCTGCCTGCAGCAGCGCCGGGTGACCGGCCTCATCCATGGCGCGCCGGATCGCGGCGACATCGGAGCGGACCGAGGAGGACGTATCGACCTGCACCACCAGGACCGAGCGGATCTCATGCTCTGTATCTTCGCGTAGGCGCTGGCCGATGGCGTCCGCATCCATGGCGGAGCGATTGCCGAGGTCCAGATACTCGACCCGGAGCCCCAAGCCCCGCGCCATCTCGCCCCAGCCATCTGCAAACATCCCCGAACGCGGGATCAAGACCAGATCGCCGCGCGCGTGGGTGTTGGCCAAACAGGCTTCCCAAACGGCGTGGCCGTTTCCGATATAGATCGTCGCGTTGTGTTCGGTCCGCGCGACCCGCTTCAGATCGGGGATCAGCGAATGGGTCAGATCCACCAGCGGCCCGTAATAGATATTTGGCGACGGCCGGTGCATGGCCTGCAGCACGCGGTCAGGCATGATCGAAGGGCCCGGGATCGACAGCACCTGCGGCCCGTGGGCAAGGCTGGGGGTCGTCACCTGGTCGTCGCGCATGCCTCGGGTCTCCCTGTCCGATCCAACGCGGGTTACGCCCGGCGGGTTGGAGGGTCAATCCGGCCCTTTGCGGCATCCTTACCTGCCTTTATGTCAGAAGACATGACGCGCACCGTTCTCCGCCTGTCCGGCCCCGACCGCGAGCCCTTCCTAAACGGTCTCATAACCCGGGATGTGCCCGATGATGGGTTGGGTTATGCGGCCCTGCTGACGCCCCAGGGGAAGTACCTGGCGGATTTCCTGACCTTCCGGGATGACGACGCGCTGTTTCTGGACGTGGCATCGGACTTGGCGCCCGGCGTGATGCAGCGCCTCGCCATGTACCGGCTGCGCGCCAAGGTGGAGATCGAGGCCACCGACCTTGTCCCATCGCGCAGCATAACGGCCCGCCCCGGCACGCTGCATGACCCTCGACCCGGGATGGGCTGGTTGTCCTATGACGGCGCGCCGGAAGCGGAGGTCGACTGGGATGCGGTCCGGGTCGAGCATCTTGTGCCGGCCAGCGGGGTCGAGTTGATCCCAGGGGAGAGTTTCATCCTGGAAATGGGGTTCGAGCGGCTGAAGGGCGTCGATTTTAAGAAGGGGTGCTTTGTCGGCCAGGAGATCGTCGCCCGCATGAAGCACAAGACTGAATTGCGGAAAGGCCTGGCCCGGGTCAGCTTCGACGGTGCGGTCACGCCCGGGACCGAGATCACATTGAATGGCAAGGCGGCGGGCAAGGTCCACACCGTTTCAGGCCAGCGCGCCTTGGCCTATCTGCGCTTCGACCGGGCCGAGGGGATGGTGGCGGGCGACGTTCCGTTGACCTTGGACGAAAGGGGCTGACATCGGGAATGGAGGTTCCGGACCGTCTTACCCGGGACCGGCTGCGCGACTGGAAGCTGACCCTGCTGGCGCCCGTGGCCAAGACCGTCAACGGCACGGTCTGGCATGTCCGCCAGGAAAATGGCCAAGAGTCTGCCCTGAAAGTCCTGACGGAGATGGGCCGTCGATTTGAAGGGACGGCCGCCGACGTCCTGCGCGCCTTTGACGGACACGGCATGGTCCGGCTGCTGCGCGCGTCACCCGATGCGCTTCTGCTGGAATGGTGCGAGGGGCCGCAACTGTTGCAGGCAACCGACGGGCACCAGGACCGGGTCGCGATCCCGATCCTGATCGACATTGTCCGTCGCCTTCGCAGGCAAGACGGCCCGCGTCCGGGCGGCGTCCCCAGTCTGGCGGATCGATGTACCTGCCTTCGCGATGGCGATGCGGGCCTGCCGGAGGGGGCACGGCCCCTGATCGCGGCAGCGTCCCGTTGCGCAGACAGCCTCCTCGCGACGGTGGGGGAGGAGCGCCTGCTCCATGGCGATCTGCATCATGCCAATGTGCTCCGCACGGATCGCGATGGCCGACCGGTCTGGGTCGCCATCGATCCGCAGGCGATCTGGGGCGATCCGGCCTACGACGTGGCCAATCTGTTCGGCAATCCGAGGGATTTTCCGGAGATCACGCTGCAGCCGGACCGCGCCGCAAAACTGGCCGACACCCTGTCGCAAGACCTTGGTTTGCCGCGAAACCGGGTGATGAAATGGGCCTTCGTGCATTCTTGCATCGCAGCCGTCTGGTCGATCGAAGACGGCGAGGACCCGGAGTGCCGGCTCGACGTCGCGAGGATGCTGTGGCGACTCGTGTGACAATGGAAGGCGTGGAGGACATGGGTTGGCTCCCTGCCCCCTCAGGACAGAGACCCCAGCCATAATCGCAATCTGGGCGGCGATATCGCCCTGGCGTGGGCCGCCTTGTCGCTCTCCGGAGCCTGCGGTAGGGGCGAGGCCGACAGAAGCGGACCGTCATATGCTCAAGTGGATCCTCCCGAAAAAGCAGCGCAAAGCCTACAAAGCTTGGCGCCGCCTGGCCTTTGCCCCAGTGCCGGAGTCGCTTGAGCATCTGCGAAACGCCAGGGGCATCGTCCATATCGGCGCGCATAAGGGACAGGAACGGTACATTTACCGAAAGCTCGGCCTCGACGTGCTGTGGATCGAGGGAAACCCCGAGATTTTCCCGACGCTCCAGCAGAACCTGCGCCGGTTCCCCCGTCAGCGGCCGATCCAGGCCCTTTTGTCGGAGACGGAAGGGGACGAGGTCGTCTTCCATGTGTCGTCCAATGACGGGCTGTCGTCATCGATCTTGGATTTCTCTGGCCATTCGACATTCTATCCAGATGTCAGCATGGCTGGGCAAATGAGGCTGCGCACAAAGACCTTCGACAGCGTCATCTCGGAAAACGGCATCGACCTGACACGCTATGACGCGATGACGTTGGACGTCCAAGGCGCCGAGTTGATCGTTCTGCGTGGGGTTGGAGAGCATCTCAGGAACTTCCGCTGGTTGACCATGGAGACCTCGGATCAGGAGACGTATGCCGGCGGTCAGACCTGGGGCCAGTTGAAAGCATTTCTAACGCCGTTCGGCTTCCGCGAAGTGTCTCGTAACATCTTCGAAGAAGACAAACGAATGGGCACATATTTCGACGTGGTCCTGGAACGCCAAGCGTAATCCCGACCAAGTTGCCTTGTCGTGGTGGGGCACCTGGCTTACGTCCCGCTAGACACCCAAAGACGAAGGTCCCATGCGCAATCATCCCCTGCCCCGCGACGCCCATTCCGATAGCAAGGGGGAGCCTTTGGGCGACCTTCCGGAATGGGATCTGGACGATCTCTACACGGCCGAGGACGCGCCGCAATTGCGCGCCGATCTGGATTGGCTAGAGGCCGAGGCAACGACCTATGCGGCCGATTATGAGGGCAAGCTGGCGACGCTGGATGCCGAGGGCATGCTGAAGGCCATTCAGCGCAACGAGAAGATCGACGAAGTGGCGGGCCGGATCATGTCGTTCGCGGGACTGCGGTACTACCAGCAGACGACCAATGGCGACCGCGCCAAGTTCATGTCCGACATGCAGGACAAGATAACGAACATGATGACGCCGCTGGTCTTCTTCGGTTTGGAATTCAATCGACTGGACGATGATTTTCTTGATGGGCTGTATAAGGCCAACGCCGATCTAGCCCGCTACAAGCCCGCCCTGGATCGGCTGCGAGCGATGAAGCCGTATCAGCTGTCCGACGAGCTGGAGAAGTTTCTCCACGACACTTCGGTCGTGGGCGCCTCGGCGTGGAACAAGCTCTTCAATGAGACCATTGCCGGGCTCGCCTTCACGGTGGACGGCGAAGAGCTCAACATAGAGGGCACGCTCAACCTGCTGACCGATCAGGCGCGGTCCAAGCGCGAGGCCGCCGCACGGGAATTGGCCCGGGTCTTCGGCGAAAACGTTCGGACCTTCGCCCGCGTCCACAACACGCTGGCCAAGGAGAAGGAGATCACCGACCGCTGGCGCAAGTTGCCCACGCCCCAAGCCAGCCGCCATATCTCCAACCATGTGGAGCCCGAGGTGGTCGAGGCGCTGCGCAACGCAGTCGTGGCGGCTTATCCGCGCCTCTCCCACCGCTACTACAAGCTCAAGGCAAAGTGGCTCGGCCTCGACAAGCTGCAGGTCTGGGACCGCAATGCCCCGCTGCCCATGGAGGAAACCCGCACGATCCAGTGGGACGAGGCCCGCAAGACCGTGATGGACGCCTATGCCGGGTTCGATCCGGAAATGGCCAGGATCGCCGAGCCGTTTTTCGAGCGTGGTTGGATCGACGCCGAGGTGAAGCCCGGCAAGGCCCCCGGCGCCTTCGCGCACCCCACGGTCACCACCGTCCACCCATACGTGATGCTCAACTACCTGGGCAAACCCCGGGACGTGATGACGCTCGCCCACGAATTGGGCCACGGCGTCCATCAAGTGCTGGCCGCAGGTCAGGGTGAGATGCTGTCCTCCACGCCCCTGACGCTCGCCGAAACGGCGTCCGTCTTCGGCGAGATGCTCACCTTCCGCGCCATGCTCGACGGCGCAAAGGACGACGCCCAGCGCAAGGTCATGCTGGCGGGCAAGGTCGAGGACATGATCAACACGGTCGTCCGGCAGATCGCGTTCTACGATTTCGAGGTGAAGCTCCACGATGCTCGCCGCGAGGGAGAATTGACGCCCGAAGACATCAATGCGCTCTGGATGTCCGTTCAGGCTGAGTCCCTTGGCCCCGTCTTCGAATTCATGGAGGGTTACGAGACCTTCTGGGCCTATATCCCCCACTTCGTGCACTCGCCCTTCTATGTCTACGCCTATGCCTTCGGCGATGGGCTGGTGAACGCACTCTACGCCGCCTACGAAGACGCGCCCGAGGGGTTCCAGGAGAAGTATTTCGACATGCTCCGCGC
>JBCDCS010000076.1:0-9718 GCA_039181205.1 Pseudomonadota bacterium | reverse complement strand
CAGGCCAGCAAGGAAGCGGCAAGCGTCGGCGCCATGGGCGAGGATGGCGAGCGTGGATAGCCTGATCGACATGCGCGCACTGCTCGACGGCGTGTCGATCTTCGAGCTGTCGCTCTGGCTCTCGGGCCTGCTGCTGGTGCTGGTGGTGATCGGCGTGCGGGTGGCCTTCGCGGCCGCCTTTATCGGCTTCGTGGGGCTTTGCGCGTTCTTCATGCAGCGCCAGGGTTTCGACCAGGGGCTGGTCACGGCGGCCAAGCTGGCGGGCCAGGTGCCCCATTCCAAGGCCACGCAATATGCCCTGAGCCTGATCCCGACCTTCATCTTGATCGGTTATCTGGCCTATTACGCCGGTCTGACCCGCACGCTTTTCGAGGCCGCCAAGCGCTGGGTCGGCTGGGTGCCGGGGGGTCTGGGTGTCGCCACGGTGTTCGCCACGGCGGGCTTCGCCGCCGTCTCCGGCGCGTCGGTCGCCACCTCGGCGGTCTTCGCCCGGATCGCCATCCCGGAAATGCTGCGCGAGGGTTACGACAAGCGCTTCGCGGCGGGCGTTGTGGCGGCGGGTGGGACGCTGGCCTCTCTCATCCCGCCGTCCGCCATCTTGGTGATCTACGCCATCATCGTCGAGCAATCGGTGGGCAAGCTGCTGCTCGCGGGCTTCCTGCCCGGTCTGGTATCGGCGCTAATCTATGGCGGGCTCGTCATCGGTCTGGCCAAGCTGCGCCCGACCCTCGGCCCGTCGGTCGGCGGCTTCACCTGGGGCCAGCGCTTCACCGCCCTGCCCGGCGCCATGCCGATCCTGCTGGTTGTCTTCATCATCGTCTATTCGATCTATTTCGGCTGGGCCACGCCCACGGAGGCCGGTGCGTTGGGCGCGGGCGTGGTGCTGACCATGGCGCTTTGGAAGGGCATGAAATGGCGCGACTTGCAAGGCGCGCTGATGGAGGCCGCCAAGCTGACCGTCATGATCTTCGCGATGATCTGGGGCGTGCTGATCTATGTGCGGTTCCTGGGCTTCGCCCAATTGCCCGACGCCTTCGCCACCTTCATCGCGGGGCTGGAAATGGGGCCCTATCTGATCCTACTGATGATCCTGGGCGCCTATGTGATCCTCGGCATGTTCATGGATGCGATCGGCATGCTGATCCTGACCCTGCCGATCACCTTCCCGGCCGTCATGGCGTTGAACGGGGCGGAAGCGGGCGGCATCGGCGCGCTGGGTATGACCAACGAGGAGGCGGCGATCTGGTTCGGGATCATCGTCGTCAAGATGGCGGAACTCTGTTTGATCACGCCCCCCATCGGGCTGAACTGCTTCGTGGTGGCGGGTGTCGCACAGGATTCGAAGATGGATATCTCGGTGCAGGACGTGTTCCGCGGCGCCTCGCCGTTCTTCATCGCCGACGTGGCCACGGTTGCCGTCCTGATCGCCTTCCCGGGCATCGTTCTGTGGCTGCCGGGATTGATCGGCTAACACCCGCCACCCTTCCGAACATCGCCAATCCGGCAAGATCAGGCCGGAACTGTTCTCTGCCTTGGGTGGCCCCTTGCCGAACCGCTATCGGCGGATTTTGTCCTGCAGAAATATGCACAACTTTGACGCGAAATCTGGCAGGACTGCGCGCGAATTCAGCAGCTTAGGCAGAAGGGGGCGCGGCGCGGCCGAGCATTCGATCTAAAGGCCGCGGGCGATATGCTGTCGCCCCTCTGGAGAAGAGAACCAACAGGAGTCGATCATGAAAGCCATTCTGACCACCACCGCTGCAAGCCTGCTTCTCTTGGCCGTCCCCGCTTGGGCCGCCAGCGAAATGGACACCGACGGCGACGGGAATGTCACGCTGGAAGAAGTGCAAGCCGCCATGCCGGAAATCACCGCGGAGATGTTCGCGTCCATGGACACGGATGCCGACGGCGTTCTGAGCGATGTGGAGATCACGGCGGCGACCGAAGCCGGTCTGCTGCCGTCCTGAGGCCCCCGCTGGAGCCGCTTTTCGGCCCCGGTTCCCCAGCGACGCCCGGTTCGGATCGAGCCGGGCGTCTTTTTTGTGGGTCGTCGCAGTTTTTGCCCGGATCGGGTAGTGGTGGGTGTCGGATCTGACATTCGCTTGGGTGGCTAACGACGCATCCGCAGGCAAGGTGGACAGCCCAGTCCGTCGGTCGACAGGGTAACGCCCGGACGCGCGTGCCGATGCCATCGTAGGTTAAACTGCCAAGGTCGTATTCCCGGAAACCCTTTCCGACTCGCGTCTGAGAAAAGACTGACAATGCCCCCGGAAGCAGCCCTCCCCGCCTTAACACTCGCCGCCGCAAATTCTATACTGGATACCAAATATTGGGGCAGTGGCAGTCATGGCGCATATCATCGTCTTTGGAAATGAGAAGGGCGGGTCGGGCAAGTCGACGACCTGTATGCACACGGCCACGGCCCTCACCCGGTCAGGGGCGCGGGTTGGCGCGCTGGATCTGGACCTCCGGCAGCGGACCTTTACCCACTACCTGGAAAACCGCGCTCGGTATTCCGAGCGCCATGGCGTCGCGCTGCCCACGCCCAAGGTGGCTGGCCTGCCCAAGGTCGACCGGTCGGCCTTGGCCGAGGGCGAAAACCCCTTCGACAAGTCGCTGACCCTCGCCGTCGCAGATCTGGAAAAGACCTGCGATTTCATCGTCATCGACTGTCCAGGGTCCCATACCCGCCTGAGCCAGGTTGCCCATTCCCTCGCCGATACGCTGGTCACGCCACTCAACGACAGCTTCGTGGATTTCGATCTGCTGGCCAAGATCGATCCGGATACGTCCAAGATCCTGGGGCCGTCGGTCTATTCCGAAATGGTCTGGCACGCCCGCCAATTGCGCGCCAAGGCGGGCCTGCAGCCGATTGACTGGATCGTCCTGCGCAACCGCCTGGGTGCCCAGGAGATGCACAACAAACGCAAGATGGGTCAGGCCCTGACCGACCTCTCCCAGCGCATCGGATTCCGTGTCGCCCCCGGCTTTACCGAGCGGGTGATTTTCCGCGAGCTCTTCCCTCGCGGCATGACGCTGTTGGATCTCAAGGATATCGGCATCGCCCACCTGAACCTGTCCAACGTGGCCGCCCGGCAAGAGGTCCGCGACCTGTTGAAATCGCTCAACCTTCCCAGTGTGGAACCGGCCTTCTGAATTGACCGGTGCTGGCACCTCGCTCACACTGTCTTACATTGTCAGACAGGACGCCGCACGCCCACCGTCAGCTTCACCACCCGCATCGACGCCGAACTCAAAGCCAAGCTCGACGCCATCGCCAAAGCCGAGGATCGGTCAGTGAGCTACATCGCCAACCGCGCGATCGCCGCAGACATCGCGGCACGCGAAGCGATGATCGCGCGGCTAGACCAAATCCAAGCGAAGGCCGATCAACGCGGCTGGGTTTCCGGCGAAGCCGTTCTCGACTGGATCGAGGATCAAGAAAATAGCCGTGACCGCTCCTTTCCGGAGTTGGATCGCTAAGCGTTGAAGTTACCTTCGCGCCTGAAGCCGAAGCAGGGCTTCGCTGGATGATCATGTACTATACTGAAGGCTTTCCATTGGGGAGGCCAACGCGAGACGTCGTTTCCAGAAGACGCTTGATCTGCTGGCCAACCAACCCCGCATCGGACGCTTTCTGACAACGGACAGGCCCTACCGGATATGGCCAATCCCAAAGACACCATTCTCGTTCGTTTACTATGTGGACGACGATATTCTGCGGATCATCGATGTCGTCGACCAACGACGGGATGAGAGCCCTCAATAATAGGTCAGCGTCTTCGTCTTTCCGCGGAACACCCAATAGGCCAGCGCGGTATAGCCCAGGATCGTTGGGACCACGATCATCGCCCCAAAGAGGATGATGATCAGGCTCTCCGGCGCGCTGGCTGCCTCGAAGATGGTCATCCGCTCGGGCACGACATATGGGAAGAAGCTGTAGGCCAGGCCGATGAATGCGAGCACGAACAGCCCGAGTGCCCCCACGAATGGCCGCCAGGCCCGCGTTGTCACGCTATAAGTTGGACCCGACAGGCTCTGCCATAGCCCCGCCAGCAGAAGCAGCGACAAAATCGGCAGCGGGGCAAGATACGCCATGGCCGGAAAGGACAGCCACTTGTCCCATAGGCGTTCGGATACGAGCGGTGTCGCGACAGAGATCAGGCCGATCCCCACAACGGCCCCCAAGATGCTACGCCGCGCCCAATGGATTGCGTCACGCTGCAGACTCGTCTCGGACTTCGCGATCAGCCAAGTGGCCCCGATGAATGCATAGCCCATCGACAAGCCCAACGCGCAGATCGTGGCAAACAGCACCGTCAGCACCGTCATTTCCAGACCCATCACATACATGCCGAGCATGAAGCCCTGGGCCAGGGACGTCATGAGCGAGCCCACGAAGAACAGATTATTCCAAAGGCCTTTGTATTTGGCGCGTGCTTTCACCCGGAACTCGAAACTGACCCCACGCAGGATCAATCCGACGAGCATCACGAAAACCGGCAGATAAAGCGTCGACAGGATTAATCCGTGGGCCACGGGGAACGCGACAAGCAGCAGACCGACGGCCAGCACCAGCCAGGTTTCATTCGCGTCCCAAAAAGGCCCGATGGAGGCGACCATCATATCGCGTTCTTCTTCGGTCCGGGCGAAGGGCGTCAGCATACCGACGCCCAGATCGTAGCCGTCCAGGATCACGTAGAGCAGGATCGACCCGCCCATCAGGGCCGCGAACGTAAAGGGCAGCCAGATTTCCGGCGCGTATCCTAGAAGCTCCACGTGTCTTACTCCGCCGGAACCACGCCACGATCTTCGCGCGCGATGGCATCCACCACGGCCCCGCCGGAGGACGGCGTGAGCTCGGTCAGCGGCTCGTTATGGCGTGCTTTGACCGCGAGATAGATGATCACGCTGATATAGGCGAAGAGCAGGGCCGCGTAGATCACCAGGTAGCCGATCAGCGTCGATAGAACCATCGGCGCGGGCACATCGGCCACCGCGGATGACGTGTCGAGCACACCGGTCACCAACCAAGGCTGCCGCCCGATTTCGGTCGTATACCAGCCCGCCAGCGTCGCCACCCAGCCGGACAGGGCCATGGGCACCAGAGCCCAGAGCATGGGCTTCGGCAAGCGGCGGATGGCGAAGCGACGACCGTCTTCGGCCCGGCGCCACAGGAAGGCGAGCGAACCCCACGACAGGAGGAGCATGGCGAAGCCTGTGCCGACCATCACACGGAACGACCAGAAGACAGCGTTCACTGGCGGATGCAGGATCGTGCCGTCCTCAGCCACGAACTCGTCGAGGGCGGGGATCGGGGCGCTGGGCGAGTGGCCCAGAATGATCGACGCACCGTTGGGAATACTGATTTCGAACCGGTTTTCCCGCGCGTCTTCGTCGGGCAACGCGAACAGGATCAAGGGCGTGTGGCCATCCGTGTCGGACCAGTTGCCTTCCATCGCCGCGACCTTGGCGGGCTGATATTCCTTGGTGTTCAGGCCGTGCAAGTCCCCCATGAATATCTGCAACGGGATCAGCAGGGCGCCAAAAGTCAGGCCCACGCGGATCTGGCTCCGCACCGTCTCCTTCCGGTCGCCGAGGATGTAGCGGAACGCGGCGATGCCCGCGATCAGGAAGGACACCGTCAGGCCCGACGCCAACAACATATGGATGAGGCGGTATGGCATGGACGGGTTGAAGATGATCGCCAACCAGTCGGTGGCATGGGCCACGCCGTCGATCATCTCGAAGCCCTGGGGCGTGTGCATCCAGGAATTCAGCACAATGATCCAGAAGGTCGACATGGTCGTCCCGAACGCGACGAGGAAGGTTGCCAGCGTGTGCAACCAGTTGGGTACGCGGGAAAACCCGAAAAGCATGATGCCGATGAAGACGGCTTCCAGGAAGAAGGCGGTCATGACTTCATAGGCGAGGAGCGGACCTGCGATATTGCCCACATGCTCCATGAAGCCTGGCCAGTTGGTCCCGAACTGGAACGACATGGTGATACCCGACACCACACCCATGGCGAAGCTCAACGCGAAGATTTTCACCCAGAAGCGATAGGCTTCCATCCACTTCAGATCGCCGGTCCATTGGAACCGCAGTTTGAAGAACAGCAGAAACCAGCCCAGTGCGATCGTGATCGTGGGGAACAGGATATGGAACGAGATATTGGCCGCGAATTGGATGCGGCTCAGAATCAGGGCGTCCATCATGTCGTCGTCTTCCTCCAGATCTTCATCTTGGGCGCCTTGTCCAGAAGGCTGCCCAGCTTGCGGCCCATGGTCATCAACTGGACCAGCCGCTCGGTTTCCATGCGTTCCATCTCGTCGTGGAACTGCGTCATCATCTCGATCAATTCGCGCAACTCGGCGATCCGGGCATCGGCGTATTCGTCGCCCGTTGGCCCTCGCATCTCCAATTCGCGCAGTTTCGTCAGGGTCGGGTCGATCTCCCGCTTGCGACGCTCGGCCACGAGCGTGCGGACGATCTCCCACAAATCATCTGGTGTGGTGAAATAGTCCCGCCGGTCGCCAGGGCGAGACCTTTGCCGAACCAAGTTCCAGCTCTGCAGTTCCTTGAGCCCCATGGACGTGTTGGACCGGCTGATCGACAATCCAGCAGTGATCTGTTCGGCGTTCAACGGTTCTTCGGACAGGAACAGCAGGGCGTAGATCTGCCCGACGGTGCGATTGATGCCCCACCGATTTCCCATCTCCCCGAAGTGGAGGATGAAGTCCTGTTGTAGATCTGTCAGCGTCATCTTTGGCTATTTCAGAAATTTCTGAAACAGATGTATTCGTATGTGCGAATGGGGAAAGGGGGTGCGACAAGTTACCCGCGACTGTGGAAGTCGCCCAATCGGCGCTCCAACCGGCGCAAACCGAGGGACAGCAGGATCGTCATCGTCAGATAAAGTAGGGCGACCACGTTATAAGTCTCCAGATACCGGAAATTCCCAGCGGCCGTGACCTTGCCCAGCTGTGCGATGTCAAGAACGCCGACCACCGAGACGAGCGAGCTATCCTTCACCATGGCCACGAAATCATTCCCGAGAGGGGGCAGGATCGTCCGGATCGCCTGGGGCAGAATGATGTGCCGAAACCGGTGCCAGCGCCTTAGACCCAGCGCCTTGGCCGCCTCGATCTGGCCGATATCGACCGATTGCAAGCCGGCGCGAAACACCTCGGCGATAAAGGCGGAATAGGCGATGACCAGGGCCAGGATCGCCCGCCAGAGTAAGGGGAAATCCCGTGTTCGGATCTCCGGCAAGCCCAACCAGTTCCAGAGCGATACGAGGCCCGGCGCAAGTACGAAGGCCACGTAGAGTAGAAGGACCAGGATCGGGATGCCACGGATGATTTCCACATAGAATCTGGCTGTTTGGCGGGCGGCGACGGAGCCCGACAGCGACATGAGCGCCAGCCCAAGACCCACGAGTGACGCGGCACCGAAGCTGACCACCGTGACGAAAATCGTGATCCACAGGCCCCGGGTCAGCGTCGATAGAACCTGCCGCGCGCCGTCGTCAAAGGCGATGGAGACATAGGCCCCACCCAAAAGAATCGCGACAGCCACCAGCCACCACGGGAACTCCCCATCTGCGTCGCGCATCATGCCCCCTTGGTGGAAAAGTCCTTTAAAGAGGGCCTTTCCCGAGAGTCTTACGTCAAAGCTCCTCTACCCGCCGAACTGGTAGTCCACGAACCATTTCTGATTGAGCGCCGCGATGGTTCCGTCGGCTTCCATATCGGCGATGGCCGCGTTCATGGCCGCGACCAGCTCATCGGACCCTTTGGGGAAGATGAAGCCGAAATCCTCAGTCCCAAGCGGGTTGCCGACGATCTTCAGGCCGCCATCCGAGGCGTTCACGTAACCCTGCGCCGCCGTCGAGTCCGACAGAACCAGATCCACATCCCCGGCCCGGAGCGCCTGGATCGCCGTCGGGATCGTCTCGAACAGAACGATGCGCGGGTTCGCCTCATCGCCGTCCAGCACGTCATAAACGCCCACATAGAACGGCGTCGTCCCCGGCTGGGCCCCAAGCAAAAGGTCCCCGTCGGCAGCGAAGCTTTCGGCGTCGGTGAACCGTTCCTCGTCGCCTTGGACCAGCATCATCATCTGACTTGTCATATACTTATCCGAGAAATCGACCATCTCGGCGCGGTCCTCCCGGATGGTGATCCCGGTCATGCCCATATCCATCTGGCCTTCGGATACAGCCGGAATCATCGCGTCCCAACTGATCTTGACGTAGTCCGGCGTGATGTTGATGCGCTCGGCGATCTCGGCCATGGCATCGTACTCCCAGCCGATGGCCTCGCCGGTGTTGGGGTCTTTGAATTGTAGGGGCGGATAGGCGTCTTCGGTGGCGATGCTGATCGTGCGGCCGCCCAGATCGGGCAAGTCGGCGAAAGCGGGCGCCGTAATAAGCGCGGCGGCGAGGATGGCGAGGGGTTTCATCGGCAGAATCTCCCATGTTGGACCGGGTGATGATGCCCGCTGCACCGTGGGACGCAAGGTCTGCCGGGACGGTTGCCACTACGTCAGCGGAGGCCAGGTTTAGAACTTGGTCGGCGCTAAATGTCCCCACAAACCGGGCAATTGGCCCGCCGTGCGACCTTCACCCGGCGCGCATCGGCGTCCAGCCCGTCCCAAAGGAGCATTGTCCCGCGCAGTGGCATGCCCGCGCCTGTAATCTCCTTCACCACTTCCAGGGCCATCATCGAACCAACCACGCCCGGCAGCGCGCCGATCACCCCCGCCTCGGCGCAGCTTGGCGCGAGGCCCGGTGCGGGTGGGTCGGGAAACAGGCAAGCCATGCATGGCGCCCCGCCCGCCGGATCATAGATCGTCACCTGGCCTTCCCATTGGGTGATCGCACCCGCCACAACCGGGCGGCCGGTGGCCACAGCCGCCCGGTTCACCAATTGTCGGGTTTCGAAGTTATCGGAGCCATCCACGATGAGGTCGTAATCGGCGAACAGCTCCTGGGCGATATCCTCGGTCAGGCGGCGATTGTAGGGGCGCACCGTCACATAGGGGTTCACGCCCGCCACGCCCGCCTGGGCCGACGCGACCTTTGGCGTGCCGATGCGCCCGTCGGTGTGAACGATCTGGCGCTGCAGGTTCGACTGCCCGACCACGTCGTTGTCGATCACGCCGATGGTCCCGACGCCAGCTGCGCCCAGGTAGAGCAGCACCGGAGAGCCCAGCCCCCCGGCCCCGATCACCAGAACCTTGGCATCCTTCAGCCGCTTCTGCCCCGCCCCGCCCACTTCGCGCAGAACGATATGGCGGGCGTAGCGGGCCAGTTCGCCTTGGGAAAACGGACCGTTGGATGCATGGTCCGGCGGCTCGGCCCGGGCGATCTCGGCCGCGTCGGCGCGGGCTTTCACGCGAAGGAGGCCCTGGCGGTAGATCACGATGAAGGCGGCGAGGCCGCCGAGGATCAGCCATTGGGCGGGGGATCCGCCCAGTTGTTCGCGCACCGGGTGACCATCGGGCAGCGCGAACATGATGAACAGGACCACCACATAGAGCAGCGCCAGCATGTAGAGCCGCGCTTGCACTGGCGTCTTCATGACCATGCCGATGCCCCAGATGGCCGACGCCAAGATGAGGACGAGCATCATTGGCCGGTGGACCCGAAGCCGCCGCTGCCCCGCTCGGTCGTCGTCAGGGGCTGCTCGGCCACTTGCCAGACCGCACGGGT
>JBCDCS010000075.1:0-9737 GCA_039181205.1 Pseudomonadota bacterium | reverse complement strand
TGGATGTCGCAAAGCGCATCGAGCGCTTCGACAAGATCGCCTGCTTCGACAGCCGCGCGCAGTTCGGCCACTTCCTCCTCAAGGATGTCGAGCCGCATCTGCGCGCGCTGTTCCGGGATTGTCGGCACGTTCTCGACCGGCACGTCAAACGCCTCATGCCATTCGCGAACGATGGAAAGCGTGTCACTCGCCATCAGAAATCCCAATCCTCATCCTCGGTCGCCACCGCTTTCCCGATGACATAGGACGAGCCGGAGCCCGAGAAGAAGTCGTGGTTCTCGCTGTCGGTGCTGAGCGCGGCGAGGATTGCGGGGTTAACCTCGCAGGCGGCCGGCGGGAAAAGCGCCTCGTACCCCAAATTCTGCAGCGCCTTGTTGGCGTTGTAATGCAGGAAGGCCTTCACATCCTCGGTCAGACCAAGGTCATCATATATCTCCTCGGTATAGCGCGCCTCGATCTCGTAAAGGTCGAAGAGAAGCGCGAAGGCGAAATCCTTCAACTCGGCGCGCCCGGCTTCGGACAGGCGCTCCTGTGCGCGCTGGAACTTGTACCCAACATAGTAGCCGTGGATCGCCTCATCCCGGATGATAAGGCGAATGAGATCGGCGGTGTTGGTCAGCTTCGCGCGGCTGGACCAGTACATCGGCAGATAGAAGCCTGAATAGAACAGGAACGACTCGAGGAAGACGCTGGCGATCTTGCGCTTTAGCGGGTCGCCGCTTGCGTCGTATTTCTCAAGGATCACGCGCGCCTTTTCCTGCAGATGCGGGTTTTCTTCAGACCAGCGGAAGGCCTCGTCCACTTCCTTGGTCTGGCAGAGCGTCGAAAACACGGACGAATAGCTGCGCGCATGGACGGATTCCATGAAGGCAATGTTGGTCAGCACGGCTTCTTCATGCGGCGTCTGGACATCCTTCATCATCGCAGGCGCGCCGACTGCACCCTGGATCGTGTCGAGCAGCGTGAGACCTGTGAAGACGCGGATCGTCAGTTGCTGCTCTTCCGGCGTCAGCGTCGCCCAGCTTTGCACATCATTGGACAGTGGCACCTTCTCGGGCAGCCAGAAGTTCACCGTCAGGCGGTTCCAGACCTCCAGGTCCTTGTCGTCCTGCAAACGGTTCCAGTTGATCGCGCGGGGAATAGCGCGGGTTTCGATCATGTCTTTCATTATCGGTATCCTTTGATCAAAGCGTGCAGGACACGCAGCCCTGCACTTCCGTCCCTTCGAGGGCGGATTGGCGCAGGCGGACGTAGTAGATGGTCTTGATGCCCTTCTTCCAGGCGAGGATCTGGGCGCGGTTGATGTCGCGGGTTGTCGCCTCGGCCGGGAAGAACAGCGTCAAGGACAGGCCCTGATCCACATGCTCTGTCGCAGCGGCATAGGTCTCGATCAGCGCCTCGGGCCCGATCTCATACGCATCGCGGTAGTATTCGAGGTTGTCGTTATCCATGAACGGCGCGGGGTAGTAGACGCGGCCGATTTTGCCCTCTTTCCGGATCTCGATTTTCGACACGATGGGGTGGATCGAGGAGGTTGAGTTGTTGATGTAGCTGATCGACCCCGTTGGCGGAACAGCTTGAAGGTTCCGGTTGTAGAGGCCATGATTCATGACAGCTTTCTTCAGTGCAGCCCAATCGCCGCGGGACGGAAGCTCAACACCGAAACGCGCCATGAGCGCCGCAACGGTTTCGGTCTCGGGCAGCCAATCACGGTCGGTGTATTTGTCGAAGAAGCTGCCATCGGCATACTTGGATGTCTCGAAATCCTTGAAAGTCTTGCCCTTCTCCCGGGCGATGGCGTTGGACGCACGGATGGCGTGATAGGCCACGGCGGCGAAATAGACCCGGGTGAAGTCGATGCCCTCGGGTGACCCGTAATGGATATGCTCCCGCGCAAGGAACCCGTGAAGGTTCATCTGGCCGAGGCCCACGGCATGGGCTTCGTCATTGCCGCGCCGAATGGACGGCACAGAGTCGATGGCCGACATCTCGGAGACCGCTGTTAGCGCGCGGATAGCGCTTTCGACTGTCGCGCCGAAATCCGGGCCATCCATCGTTTTGGCGATGTTCAAAGACCCAAGGTTGCAAGAAATATCAGTTCCGAGGTGTTTGTATCCGAGGTCATCATTGAATTCAGACGCCTCGTTCACCTGCAGGATTTCCGAGCACAGGTTCGACATGGTAATGCGCCCGGAAATCGGGTTTGCCGCGTTCACCGTGTCTTCGAACATGATGTAGGGGTAGCCCGACTCAAACTGGATCTCGGCCAGGGTCTGGAAGAATTCCCGCGCGTTGATCTTGTGCTTGCGGATGCGTTTGTCATCGACCATCTCGTCGTATTTCTCGGTCACCGAAATGTCCGAGAACGGCACGCCATAGACGCGTTCCACGTCATGAGGCGAGAAGAGGTACATCTCCTCATTCCCCTTGGCCAATTCAAACGTGATGTCCGGGATCACCACACCCAAGGACAGCGTCTTGATGCGGATCTTCTCGTCAGCGTTCTCGCGCTTGGTGTCGAGGAACCGCAGAATGTCCGGGTGGTGGGCGTTGAGGTAGACCGCCCCCGCGCCCTGTCGTGCTCCAAGCTGGTTGGCATAGGAAAAGCTGTCTTCGAGCAGCTTCATCACAGGGATGACGCCCGAGGATTGGTTTTCGATCCCCTTGATCGGGGCGCCATGCTCGCGAAGGTTCGTGAGCATCAGGGCCACGCCGCCGCCGCGCTTGGAGAGCTGCAGGGAGGAGTTGATCGATCGGCCGATGCTTTCCATGTTGTCTTCGACGCGGAGCAGGAAACACGAGATCAGCTCACCGCGTGACTTCTTCCCTGCGTTCAGAAACGTCGGCGTCGCGGGTTGGAAGCGGCCCGCGATGATCTCGTCCATGAAGGACATCGCCAGCGCCTCGTCCCCCCGCGCAAGGGCGAGGGCGACCATGACAACCCGATCCTCGTAACGCTCCAGATACCGCTGCCCGTCACGCGTCTTCAGCGTGTAAGAGGTGTAGTACTTGAACGCGCCGAGGAAGGTGGGGAAGCGGAACTTCTTGGCATAGGCCGCATCCCAGATCTTGCGTTGAAAATTCTTGGAGTACTGATCCAAGACCTCGGGTTCGTAATACCCCTCATCCACGAGATAGCCGAGCTTCTCGTCGAGCGAGTGAAAGAACACCGTGTTCTGGTTGACGTGCTGCAGGAAATACTGCCGTGCCGCCATGCGGTCCGCGTCAAACCGGATATGCCCGTCCTCGTCATAAAGGTTCAGCATCGCGTTCAGTGCGTGATAATCGAGTGCGGTGTCCGTGCCGCTTATGTTCAAGCTGTCGTCAAGCATTCCATCCCCCAGAATTTTTTCAGCCCGGCGCGGACGCGGGCGATGTCGGTGTCGGTGCCAGCAAGCTCAAACCGGTGGAGCACGGGCACATTGCATTTGCGTGAGATCACCTCCCCCGCCAGCGCGAAGGTCGGGCCGAAATTGCGGTTTCCCCCGGCGATCACGCCCCGCAGAAGCGCGCGCCGGGTTGGGTCGTTCAAGAAACGGATCACCTGCTTCGGAACCGCGCCGCGCCCTTCGCCATCGGCATAAGTCGGGCAGATCAACACAAAAGGATCGTATGGGCGGGGCTGATCGTCTCCGGAAATCGGGATGCGCAACGCTGGCAGGCCGAGGCCCGCCACAAACCGCGCCGTGTTGCTCGAGCGTGAAGAGAAGTAGACGATTTTTGTCGCTGGCCCCACCATCGGAGTCAGGACAGTCGGCCGATCAGGTCAGGACGGAAGCCTGCCCAGTGATCTTCGCCCGCGACGACCACCGGAACCTGACGGTATCCAAGCTCACTGACATGGGCGAACGCTCCATCATCTTCGGTCAGGTCGACCACTTCATAGTCGAGGCCACGTGCTTCGAGTGCGCGCGTTGTGGCCGTGCATTGGACGCAGGCCGGTTTGGAGTAAACGGTGATGCTCATGTATTGGTCCCTCATTCTGCCTTTATTGTCGGGCCGAGGGACACGAAGCGCTCCGCAAGCGGGACAACCCCTACGGACCACCTACGCACCCCAAGGCCCTCCGCCTTTGGTTGTCGTCTTCCGTCACGGCAGGTCTCCTGGCTCGCGGGTCTTGGCTCAGCTGGCCTTCCCGGGACGCATCCCAGTGGCGTGTCAGCGTCGCTCGCCGCTCACAGTTGCGGGGGCAGCGCCGGATTTGAACCTGTCCATTCGCACCGGCTTCCCTCTTTCGTCCCCGAGTCGCCCCGAGGAACCATGACACCACCAATAGGGAGCACGGCTTCTAACCTGTCAATATGTTGTGTGTAGCGTGAGGGAATTTTCCATGGCTGTGTGGACGGACAGATTTGTGTCGCCAGACTTGAAAACCCAATCTGCACGGACTCACGCTATGTCTCGGCTGTGCTTCTTTTGACTCTGAGCGTCCGCAAACCAACGTGCTGCACTGAGAATCAAAGACCGCCGAGCGTAGTCTGAACTACACCTTCGAGCGCCAGGACGCGATCGTTTTGACAACTTAGCTCATGGTTATTGGGCCCACGTTAGGCGTCGACTAGTGCATGTTAACTGCGCCAACACCTCCATGAATGCGCACGGGCAGACGAGTACGCCCGCGGAATCCTTAGCGATAACTGCATGCCAAGCAACCGACCGACAGAGCACAAAGTCGCCTGAACGCCAATGTGGCACATCGTATAGTATTGATTTGCAGCGGGAAATCGGCTGAGAAACGCCTCTGCACAGGCGACATCCTGATCGCGACCGCAAGCAACGCCATTATGGGGGATTTATTGGGGGATCAACTAGAATCCAATGCGCTTATATTATTGAATTATATACATGATTTTGGACTAGATGGTGCGGTCGAGAAGACTCGAACTTCCACGGGTGTTACCCCACAGCGACCTCAACGCTGCGCGTCTACCAATTCCGCCACGACCGCACTGTTCCGAAGCGTGGCGGCGGCATAGCCGGGGCCAGCGCCGAAGGGAAGCCCGAAAATCGACCCTCCGGCGCCGGTCCGATCACTCCTGCACGGGCAAGGCGAAGGTCGGCAACGCGGCCGGCACAGCCTCGGCCGGTGCGGCAACGGAGGCACCCTGCCCCGGGCCGGCAGCCCAGATCAGAAGCGCGGTCCGATCGGTCTGGTTCGGCGCGAAGACAGGCGTCGCCCCACCCTGGAGCGCGTCGAGCGCCGTGCCGTACCACTCGGCAGCCAGGTCCGGCCGTTTGGCGGTGCCGAACCCGTCATTGAGATGGTGGCCCAACAGTTCCGCATGCGGCGCGGACCCCATGGCAACCATCAGCAAGGCCGAGCCCAGCGCCACATCCATATCGTCGGCGCGGTAGCCCGCCGACAAGCAGAGCCTCGCAGTCTGGCGCAACTGATCCGGCGACATACCCGTGGTGAGAGCAAAGGCCGAGACCTGCGTCATCACATCCGCCTCCGGTTGGGACGACAGCGCCGTCAACTGCGCCGCCATGGCCGGACCGAAGGCGCCGCACTGGGATTGCACCATGTCCATGGTGGTCCCCGGCATGGCCGACACCATCTGTTCGCCTTCGTCGATTGCGAAGTTACGGGCCAGGCAGAATTGCTCGGCCAGGGCGACGCTCCGGTCGCCGCCGGATGACACTTCGACGAAGCCGCCCCGCGTGGCCGTGAGCAGATTTACTTTTCCGCAATGGCTCGCCAGGGACGGTGCGGCGGACGCGCCACCGCCGAAATTCGGCAAGCCGGGCGCCGCGTCGGTGGTCGCCGCGGCCAAGCTCGTATCCGGCAGGTCTTCCTGTGGCGCAGGGAAAGCGGGCGTTGCCGCGACCACGGTGGTGTCCGAGGGGCTCGCCAAGCGACAGGAATCACCGAAACACTCGAAGGTGGCCGGGGTTGGCGAATGGGCCAACAGATCGTTGCGTGCGTAGCCCGACGGCGTCGACACGAAGACCATCGTCTTGCACTCGGCTTCCGAACACCAGAAGGACGAGCCCGAAAACGACGTATCGATGATGTAGTCGTTCCGGCCATCGCCGTTCAGGTCCGAAAGCTGGATGAAGCCGGACCGCTGAAGCAACTGCTCCGGCGACGGATCGGACGAGGCTGCGACTTCATCGACGGCACGGCTGACTTCCAGCGGCAGGCCCGGATAACCGGTTGTCCGAAGCGCGGGCTGGCCGGTGCCGCCCATCATCAGGTCCTTCTGCGCCTGCAGCGCCGCGCGGGCACCCAACGGCGAGGTCGAAATCAGGCGGACGGTATCGGGGTTTCCGGACAAGGCCCGATTATGGGCGCTGACCAGGATGTTCCGCTCAAAGCTCGTGAGTTGGCCGTCGGGCGGAAAGCCCAGAAACACCTCCATCGACGAAATCGCCGCCTGCGACCGGCGGCCGAGCACGCCATCGGGGGCCCCGGCATCGAATCCGAAATAGTTGAGCGCGGTCTGAACTTCCCGGTTTTCCTGGCGCTGCGTCGAAGACACGGTGGGCGCCGCCCGCCGGACGACCGTCCTGGTCGTCTGCCGTGGCTGCTGGCGCGTCGAATTGACGATTGCGCCGCCGATGACGCCCCCGATAATGCCGCCGACAATATCGTCGGCACCGGCCAGCGCCATCGGAGCAGGAAGAGAAACGGCAAGGGCAGTGACGGCAGAAAGAGTTCGATTTGCAAACATTGGCAGAGTCCTTCAATCAATCATTTCTCAGCCTAGGCGCGTATTGTTGCCGAAGCCAATCAAATACTGACCCTACGTCAGCAAAACCGGACACAGGCCCGCCCATGGCCCTCGAATGGATCACTTCGGACGAACCGGTGCCTTATCCGACCGCCCTGGCCGAGATGGAGGCGCGGGCCACCGCGATCCGGGATGGGACCGCGAACGAAGCGCTTTGGCTGTTGGAACATCCGCCGCTCTACACCGCCGGGACCTCGGCGCAGATCGAGGATTTGAAGACGCCCGACCGCTTTCCCGTCTATGACGCACGGCGCGGCGGGCAATACACCTATCACGGGCCGGGGCAGCGGGTGGTCTACACCCTGCTCGACGTGGGCGCCCGAGGCCGGGACGTGCGGGCTTTCGTGACGATCCTGGAACGCTGGGTGATCGACGCGCTGGCCGAATTCGGCCTGCAGGGCGGCATTCGCGAAGGCCGCGTCGGCGTCTGGATCGCCCGCCCTGACAAAGCCCCCCTGCCCGACGGCACACCACGCGACGATAAGATCGCCGCCATCGGCATCCGGCTACGCAAATGGGTGGCGTTCCACGGCCTGTCGATCAACATGGAGCCGGATCTGAGCCATTTCGACGGCATCGTGCCCTGCGGCATCGCCGACCATGGGGTCACGTCGCTGGTCGATCTGGGCCTGCCGGTGACCATGGCCGATCTGGACGCGGCCTTGCGCCGAACCTGCCCGTTCGATTGATCGCCCCGCGGCCCGCAGACGCCACGGCCGCCGGACCGAGTGACGCGGTGCGGCAAACGGTCTGTCACCGCGACCAATCGGCCCGTTGCCCCCGTGTCTGGCTAGGGCTAGAAGCCATCGAGGTTGGTGGAGATAACACCTCCGAGACCCCTTCCTCTTGAGCAAACGTCCACGGGAGCGACCGCATGGCTGACGCCGCCATTTCCGGCCACGACGCAGACGAGAAGCCAGGCTTCTTCACACGCTGGTTCATGTCCACCAACCACAAGGATATCGGCATCCTGTATCTTTGGGTGGCGGGCTTTGCTGGTTTCATATCGGTCGCCTTCACCGTCTACATGCGCATGGAACTGATGCATCCGGGCGTCCAATACATGTGTCTGGAAGGCGCGCGCCTGACGGCCGCGGCCGCCGGGGAATGCACGCCCAACGGCCATATCTGGAACGTCCTGATCACCGGCCACGGCATCCTGATGATGTTCTTCGTGGTGATCCCCGGCTTGTTCGGGGGCTTCGGTAACTACTTCATGCCGTTGCAAATCGGCGCACCGGACATGGCGTTCCCGCGCCTCAACAACCTCAGCTTCTGGCTCTTCGTGACCGGCACCTCGCTCGCCGTCATGTCGGTCTTTGTGCCAGGCGGCAACGGCCAGACCGGCTCGGGCATCGGCTGGGTCCTCTATCCGCCGCTCTCGACCACCGAACAGGGTTGGTCGACCGACATCGCCATCTTCGCGGTGCACGTCTCGGGCGCGTCCTCGATCCTCGGCGCGATCAACATCATCACCACGTTCCTCAACATGCGCGCCCCGGGCATGACGCTGCACAAGGTGCCGCTCTTCGCCTGGTCGATCTTCGTCACCGCCTGGCTGATCCTTCTGGCCCTGCCCGTTCTGGCCGGCGCCATCACCATGCTGCTGACCGACCGCAACTTCGGCACGACTTTCTTCGACCCGGCCGGCGGCGGGGACCCGGTGCTCTATCAGCATATCCTGTGGTTCTTCGGACATCCGGAGGTCTACATCGTGATCCTGCCCGCCTTCGGCATCATCAGCCATGTGATCAGCACTTTCTCGAAGAAGCCGATCTTCGGCTACCTGCCCATGGTCTACGCCATGGTGGCCATCGGTGCGCTGGGCTTCGTCGTCTGGGCGCACCACATGTACACCGTCGGCATGTCGCTCACGCAGCAGGCCTATTTCATGGTGGCGACCATGATCATCGCCGTGCCCACGGGCGTGAAGATCTTCTCCTGGATCGCGACCATGTGGGGCGGCTCGATCAGCTTCAAGACCCCCATGCTCTTCGCCATCGGCTTCGTCTTCCTGTTCACCGTGGGCGGTGTCACGGGCATCGTGCTCAGCCAGGCGGGCGTCGACCGCGCCTATCACGATACCTATTACGTCGTAGCCCATTTCCATTACGTGATGTCCCTCGGGGCCGTATTCGGCATCTTCGCGGGCATCTATTATTGGATCGGGAAGATGTCCGGTCGCCAATACCCGGAATGGGCCGGCCAGGTGCATTTCTGGACGTTCTTCATCGGCGCCAACCTGACCTTCTTCCCCCAGCACTTCCTGGGCCGTCAGGGCATGCCCCGCCGCTATATCGACTATCCCGAAGCGTTCGCGCTCTGGAACTACGTTTCCTCTTGGGGCGCGTTCCTGAGCTTCGCGTCGTTCCTGTTCTTCATCGGGATCGTCTTCTATACGATCCTGGCCGGGCGCCGGGTCACCGATGAGGCCTATTGGGGCGAACATGCCGACACGCTGGAATGGACGCTGCCCAACCCGCCGCCGGAGCATACGTTCGAAGAACTGCCCACCCGTGACATGTGGGACAAGCAAGCGAGCCACTAGATGCCGTTTCGCATCATCGCCGACAGCCTTGGGGCCTCTGACCATTTCGGGGTCCCATCCGCTGGCGATATCTTCGAGGTGGAGCTTTGGCCCCATAAATCCATGACCCCCGAAGGCTTCGTCGCGATGATCGGCGGTAGCTTCGCCATGCTCTGCATTCCGCTCTGCGGCTTGCTCGGCACCGTGGCGCTCTGGGGCATTCTGCCCTTCGCCCTCGGCACACTTGGCCTGCTCTGGCTGGGGCTGAAGCGATCACTGCGCGACCGGGACATCCACGAACATCTGACGCTCACGCCCGACACCGCGACCCTGGTCCGTCGCGACCCGAACGGCGCGACCCGCGATTGGGCCTGCAACCCCTACTGGGTGCGGGTCGAAATGCACGACAAGGTCGGTGTGGTCGAGGATTACCTGACCCTGGAGGGTGGCGAGCGGCGCGTGGAACTGGGCGCATT
>JBCDCS010000074.1:0-9804 GCA_039181205.1 Pseudomonadota bacterium | reverse complement strand
TTGAAGCAGGCAACGATGGAGTTGGGCGGCAAGTCCCCCCTGATCATCTTTGACGACGCCGATCTGAACGACGCCGTCTCGGGCGCGATCAACGCGAATTTCTATTCCAGCGGTCAGATCTGTTCCAACGGGACGCGGGTTTTCGTGCAATCTGGGCTGGCCGATGCCTTCCTGGATCGTCTCCTGGCCCGCATGGACGGGGTTTGCATGGGCGACCCCCTGGACGAATCCACCAATTTCGGCCCCCTGACCACGGCGGCGCAGCGGGACAGCGTCTTGGCCCATATCACCCGTGCCAAGGCCCAAGGCGCCGTGGTCCGCCATGGCGGGGGCGCCCCCGACGGGCCGGGCTTCTGGGTCGAACCGACGATCCTGACCGGCGTGACCGATGATATGGACTGCGCGCAGGAGGAGATTTTCGGCCCGGTCATGTCGATCCTGACCTTCGAGGAGGAGGCCGAAGTCATCGACCGCGCCAATGACACCCAGTTCGGGCTGAGCGCGGGGGTCTTCACCCAAGACCTGACCCGCGCCCACCGGGTGATCTGGCGGCTTCGCGCGGGGACCTGTTGGATCAACCAATATAACCTGACGCCCGCCGGTCTGCCTTTCGGCGGGTCCAAAGCGTCGGGCATTGGCCGGGAAAACGCCCGCATCGCCATGGACCATTATACCGAAGTCCAGAGTGTCTATGTCGGCACCGGGCGCGTGGACGCCCCTTGGTGACGGTGCACTTGGTGAGTAGGCCAGGAGGTGATGGTCGTCGGTCGGCGGGACGATTTCTGACGGGATGATTGCCGACTACGTGATCGTGGGCGCCGGTTCTGCCGGGTGCGCCGTCGCTTATCGCTTGGCCGAGGCGGGGCGCTCTGTCCTGGTGATCGAACACGGTGGCTCGGATGCCGGGCCGTTCATAAAGATGCCCGGCGCGCTCAGCTACCCGATGAACATGGCGCGCTACGACTGGGGGTTCCGCACGGAGCCCGAGCCGCATCTGAACAACCGGCGGCTGGCCTGTCCGCGCGGCAAGGTCATCGGCGGGTCGAGCAGCATCAACGGCATGGTCTATGTGCGCGGACACGCCCGCGACTTCGACCATTGGGCGGACATGGGTGCCACCGGCTGGGCCTATGCCGATGTGGAGCCGTATTTCCGGCGGATGGAAAATTGGACCGATGGCGGCCATGGGGGCGATCCGGCCCGCCGGGGGACGGACGGGCCGCTCCATGTGACGCGCGGGCGCCGGGACAATCCGCTAACCCGGGCTTTCGTCCAGGCGGGTCGTGAAGCCGGATATCCCCAGACCGACGACTACAACGGGGCGCAACAGGAAGGGTTCGGGCCCAAGGACATGACCGTCCATCGCGGACAGCGATGGTCGACGGCGGACGCGTATCTGAAGCCCGCGATCAGGGGCGGCAGATGCCGCGTGGTGCGGGCCTTTGCGCGACGGGTGGTCATCGAAGACGGCCGCGCCACCGGCGTCGAGGTCACGCGCAAAGGACGGACGGAGGTGATCCAGGCGCGGGCGGAGGTGATCCTCGCCGCCTCGGCCATCAACACGCCCAAGCTGCTCATGCTCTCTGGGATTGGCCCCGGATCCCATCTTGCCGAACATGGGATTGCCGTCACGGCCGACCGGCCCGGCGTTGGCGCCAACCTGCAGGACCACCCGGAGGTCTATATCCAGATCGCGGCCACGCAGCCAGTCAGCCTGTTCAGATATTGGAACCTACTTGGCAAAGCATATGTGGGCGCCCGCTGGCTGCTGACACGGACGGGGCCGGGCGCCTCCAACCAGTTCGAAAGCACCGGCTTCATTCGTTCGCGCGCGGGGATCGATTACCCCGACCTGCAGTTCCATTTCCTACCCATCGCCGTCCGCTATGACGGAACGGCACCGGCCGAAGGACACGGTTTCCAGGCCCATGTGGGGCCGATGCGGGCCAAGTCTCGGGGACGGGTGAAGCTGACCTCGGGCGATCCCGTGGCGGACCCGTCGATCCTCTTCAATTACATGAGTCACGAGGACGATTGGATCGATTTTCGGCGCGGCCTTCGGCTGACGCGCGAAATCCTGGCGCAGCCGGCTTTCGTGGCCTTTCGCGGGGCGGAAATCCAGCCGGGTGACGCCGCTCAGACCGATGACGAGATCAATGCGTTCCTGCGCGACCATATCGAAAGCGCCTATCACCCCTGCGGCACCGCAAAGATGGGCGCGGTCGATGACCCGCTGGCGGTGGTCGACCCCGAATGCCGGGTCATCGGGGTGCGGGACCTGCGCGTTGCGGACAGTTCGATCTTCCCGCGCATCACCAACGGAAACATCAACGCCCCGTCGATCATGGTGGGTGAAAAAGCGTCCGATCACATCCTCGGGCGCACCCCGCTGCCCCGATCCAACGCGGATGTCTGGATTCATCCAGACTGGAAAACGGCGCAGCGGTGACACAGGCCCATTGGCCGCGTCGCTGTTCAGCCCAAAAGCAAAGGGCGCCCCAACAGGGACGCCCCTTGAACCTCTTCGGCGCGGGTCTTCAGCCCTGGCGGGCTTTGAACCGGCGCTGGGTCTTGTTGATCACGTAGACCCGGCCCTTGCGGCGCACGACGCGGCAATCGCGATGGCGCTGCTTGAGCGAGCGGAGGGAATTGCGGACCTTCATGGCCTGTCTCCTTCGTCGCGGCGCGCTGTGACGCCTGGGTTAAAACTCGTGTCCCCGACCGGGAACGGTGGTGGGCGATACTGGGATCGAACCAGTGACCCCTTCGATGTCAACGAAGTGCTCTACCGCTGAGCTAATCGCCCCATTGCGGCCACACGGAACGGATAATGATCCGGCTCGCCCGGCGCGTTGGTCCGCGGTGGATAGTTCCTTTCACGAAGGCGTGCAAGAGGGCTTTCTGCCGGGCCCTAACCGCCCTATCTTGCACCGGCAAGGAGCCTCGCAATCCATGTCTCAGCGCCCGTACCGACTGACTCGTCCGGAGCCGCCGACCACGTCCGTCGTGGTCGCGTCGCCGCATTCGGGCCGGGCCTACGATTGGGCGTTCCTGTCTTCGTCGATCCTGGATTCCGAGCGGATCCGATCCTCCGAAGACGCCTATGTGGATGAGTTGATGGCCGATGTACCCAGCCTGGGTGCGCCGCTGCTCGTGGCTGAAATTCCCCGTGCTTACATTGACTTAAATCGTGCGGAATGCGAATTGGATCCGGCCGTGGTGCACGGCGTGCCGCGCGGGGCGAACAACCCCCGGATCAGCAGCGGCCTCGGCGTGATCCCCCGTGTGGTGGCCCAGGGGCGCGCGATCTATCGCGGCAAGATCACCCGGGACGAAGCCCAAGCGCGGATCGAAACCGTTTGGCGGCCCTACCATTCCCAACTGACCGCGCTTTTGGATGAAGCCCAAGCGCGATTCGGGCGGGCGATCCTGATCGATTGTCATTCCATGCCTCATGAGGCGATCGAAGGTGCCGGGCCTCGCGGCCGCACCCCGGAAATCGTGCTCGGCGACCGGTTCGGTGCCTCGGCTTCGGCCGATATCACCGACGCGGTCGAGGGAATTTTTGCTGGCCTGGGCTTCCGGGTCGCCCGCAACGTGCCCTTCGCCGGGGCCTATGTGACCCAAGCCTATGGGCAGCCCGAACAGGGGCGGCACGCCATACAGATCGAAATCGACCGGTCGCTTTACATGGATGAAGCGACGGTGAAGCCGTCCGCCCATTTCGAAACGGTTCGCAACTTGATGACCGAAGCCATGGCGCAGGTCTGCGAGTTGGGCCGCGGCGGTCGCGCGCTGGCCGCCGAATAACGCGCTGCCCTTTGGGCGCGCACCTCTACCCAGAAAACGGCATATCGAAGGGAGAACGAGATGCTGGACCTAGGAAATCGCGAATCCATCTATCAGCCGACGCAGGAAGGATTGACGTTCCCCGAACGCCCGACCTTCGCCACGGCGGCCGAGGAGCGGCGCTATCTCAAGGAACGGCTGGTGGGTGCTTGCCGGGCCTTTGCGCTGCAGGGCTTTGATTATGGGTTCGCCGGCCATCTGACGATCCGCGATCCGGAGCGGCCCGATCTCTACTGGACCAATCCGATGGCCGTGCATTTCCGGCAGGTGAAGATGTCGAACCTGATCCTGGTGGACCATGCGGGGAACGTGGTCGAAGGGGATTATGCGGTGAACCAAGCGGGCTTCGTGCTGCATGGGGCCGTGCACGAAGAACATCCCGACATCGTCGCCATGTGCCATGCCCATACGGTCTTTGGTACGGCCTATGCGGCGCTTAAGCGGCCTTTGCCACCGGTGACCCAGGACGCCTGCGCGTTCTTCGAAGACCATGTGGTGATCGAGGATGAGGCGGGCCAGGTCGCCGTGGAAACCAAGGCGGGCGAGCATGTGGCCAAGTCCTTCGCGCGGGTGAAGGCGGCGATCCATCAGAACCACGGGCTTCTGACGGCATCCCGCCATTCCATTGAATCGGCAGCGTTTTGGTTCATCGCGCTGGAGCGGTGCTGCCAGCAGCAACTGGCCTTGGACGCGTCGGGGCACACGCCCACGCTGGTGGACCCGGACCGGGCCCGATATTCGCGCGAACATGTGGGGTCGGATTATATCGGCTGGCTGCATTTTCAGCCGATCTGGGACGATCTGGTGAAGACGCAGCCGGACATGTTCGACTGATTGAGACCGCGCCTGTGGCGTGCGTTTTCGGCGGGAGGCCAAGGGGCACCCGCCGTACACCCCCTGTACACCCCCCGTGAGAACGCGCGTACGCACGGTTTTGGTGATTGTTCCTTAGCTGCTCGGCGTCCGCGCTCCCCGAGGTATTTCCGGCCAGAGGAAGAGGGGCGCGTTAGGGTTAATTTAGGGTGGTCGTTGAGGAGCAAGGAGTGTGCCCATATCAGAGGCGGCGGGACGGTAGGTTTGGGGTAAATGCACGGGCCTGTCCGGGGGACAGACTGAGGCGCAGGTTAATTTGTCGGCGGGTGGATCGGTCTGGTGCCTTGGAACGCTTATGGAAGTGAGGGCATAGCCAGGGTCCCCGCAGGTTGTGGGCTGAATAAGGTCTTGCGGATCATTTCTGGGCGCCAATCACGCCGAGCTATCTCCAAAACGAAGACGCCGCGGGCGAAGAGGGGACCGGATCTGGCTACCGCAACGCCCGCCCTTTGCGGATCGCATCCGTCCCGAACCGCGCCCGGATGGCATCGGTCGCCCGTTCGGCCTTGGCACGCGCTTCGGCTTGGGGATCGAGCAGATCGCCGGTCTGATCGGCCTGGGTTTCCGGCACCAGGTCCGATAGCCCCGTCCCGATCAGACGCGTCGGGCCCACGGGGCCCAGGGCATCGAAGAGGGCGCGGGCTTCGCGGTAGATGCGGTCTGCCATTTGCGTCGGTTCCGGCAAGGCGTGGCGGCGGGTCAGGGTGGTGAAATCGGCGCGCTTGAGTTTCAGCGTCACCACGCGACCGGCGATGCCTTTGGCCTTGGCTCGGGCGCTCACCTGTTCGGACAGCCGCCAGAGATGGCCATCCAGGATGTCCACGTCGTCGGTGTTTTCGTGGAACGTCGTTTCCTTGGAGATCGATTTGACCGGCCGGTTCCGGCTGACCGACCGCCGGTCCTGCCCCCGCGCCAGGTGCCAGAGCCGGTCGCCCATTGATCCGAACCGGCGGCCGAGATCGGCCCGGTCCCAACGGCGCAGGTCGCGGATCGTGTGGATGCCCGCCTTCTTGAGCGATTCCTGCCCGACCACGCCGATCCCGAAGATGATGCCCACAGGCTTGTCGGCGAGGAAGTCGTCGGTTTCGCCCTTGCCGATCACCGAAAACCCGCGCGGCTTGTCCAGATCCGAGGCGATTTTGGCCAGGAACTTGTTATGGCTGAGGCCGATGGAGCCCGTGATGCCCAACTCCTCCTGCATGCGCCGGGTGAGGCCGGCCAGCATAACGGCGGGCGGTGCGCCGTGCAGGCGTTCCGTCCCTGTCAGGTCGAGAAAGGCTTCGTCCAAGGACAGCGGTTCGATGGCCGGTGTCAGATCCTCCATCATGGCGCGAACGGCGCGCGAGACCTCGACGTAAAGGTCCATCCGCCCCTTCAGCACCACCGCATCGGGGCAAAGCTGCAGCGCTTTGAACATCGGCATGGCCGAGCGGACGCCGCGGATGCGCGCCACGTAGCAGCAGGTGGAGACGACCCCGCGCCGCCCGCCGCCGATGATCACCGGCTTGTCAGCCAATTCGGGGCGGTCGCGCTTTTCCACGGACGCATAGAAGGCGTCGCAATCCATGTGGGCGATGGAGAGGTCGAAGAGTTCCGGGTGCGACGTCACGCGCGGGCTGCCGCAGCCCGGGCAGCGGCGCGCGGTCTCGAAGGTTTGCAGGCATTGGCGGCAGAGGCTGGGCATTGCATCTTTCTACCGTGTCCGGCGATCCGGCGGAACCGATCCGATGGCATGGGCGTTGTCTGGACGCCGATTTGCAAAGGAGGGTTCGACATGACGGATCCAGTTCGCAAAGATACCGCGTCGCCGCCGTCCGGTTCCGCCAGAGCCGGCGTTGAAGCACCGACCGATCAGGAGTCCCGCAATTGGCTCTGGATCGCCGTGGTGGCCATCGCCGCGATCCTGCTGCTGCTCTGGCTGCTGCCGGGTGCCGTAGATGCCATGGCGATTACGCCGCCGGAGGTTCCGATCGCCGACGTGGAGGAGGTTCTGGAAGAGGCCGAGTGATCGGGGGTGTTGGGCGGAACCGCCTGCCAACTAGGTGCCGAACGAGCTGATGCTGAGAGTGCGTCCGTTGACGGCTGATGACCTGATCCCCAAAGACGGTCTTCCAGCGAGTTCATCTAGATCGTTCCCGGTCTCATCGTGCTTGTCATGATTGCAACGTTCCTGCCTGCCTTCATTTCGTCCGATCTGGACCCAGATGGTGCCGAAATGATGCTACGCGATGACGATGCCGCAACAGGTGGCCACTCGGGCGGCGGAGGTTGGTTGCCCGGCAATCCGGCCTGTCCCATCTAGGACCGAAAGGCATCGAGGGACCGGACCATGGACATAGAGAGCAGCCTGCTGACCTTCGCCGGCGAGAACGCCGTGTTGATCGCCATCGCGATCTTCGTGATCCTGTGCGTTCTGCTGGGCGTTCGGATCGTGCCCCAGTCGGAGAAGTTCGTGGTCGAACGGTTTGGCCGCCTGCGCTCCGTCCTCGGGCCGGGGATCAACCTGATCGTGCCGTTCCTGGACAAGGTCGCCCACAAGGTTTCGATCCTGGAGCGCCAATTGCCCAACGCCAACCAGGACGCCATCACCCGCGACAACGTGCTAGTGCAGGTGGAAACCTCGGTTTTCTACCGCATCCTGGCGCCCGAGCGGACGGTGTACCGCATCCGCGATGTGGATGCGGCCATCGCCACCACCGTCGCCGGGATCGTCCGGGCCGAGATCGGGATGATGGAGCTGGACGAGGTGCAATCGAACCGCGCCGAGTTGATTGCCAAGATCAAGGCGCAGGTCGAGGATGCCGTCGACGATTGGGGGATCGAGGTGACGCGCGCCGAAATCCTGGATGTGAACCTGGATGCTGCGACGCGGGACGCGATGCTGCAGCAGTTGAACGCGGAACGGGCGCGGCGGGCGCAGGTGACCGAGGCCGAAGGCGAGAAGCGCTCGGTCGAGTTGGCGGCCGATGCCGAGCTTTACGCGGCCGAGCAGGCGGCCAAGGCGCGGCGGATCGAGGCCGATGCCGAGGCCTATGCCACCCAGGTCGTGGCCCGGGCCATCGCTGAAAACGGGTTGGAGGCGGCCCAGTACCAAGTCGCGCTGAAGCAGGTTGAATCGCTGACGGCCCTGGGCGGCGGACCTGGCAACCAGACGGTCGTGGTTCCCGCTTCGGCCATGGATGCCTTCGGCGAGGCCTTCCGCATGTTGAAGGGCCGGTCGTGATGTGGGCTATCTGGTGGGCCTGGATGCTGGTCGGGCTGGGCTTCGGCGTGCTGGAACTGGTGCTGCCCAGCTACATCATGCTGGGTTTCGCCATCGGGGCCGGTCTGATCGGTCTCGGCCTGATGACGGGTCTTCTGGCGCCGCTGGTGGGTCTGATGGGGGCCTATGGGCCTGCGTCGTTGATCCTGCTGTTCGCGCTCCTGTCCATGGGCGCGTGGATCGCCCTGCGGAAGATTTTCGGTAAGCCAGGGCAGGCCGCGCAGACCTTCGATAAGGATGTGAACGACTGAGTGTCGGCGTTCGCGATCTGTCGTCGCCTAGGACAGGCTCCCCACAATCGCTTCGGCCGCTGCGCGCGGATCGGGCGCGCTGTGCACCGGGCGCCCGACGACGATGTGGTCGGCGCCGGCCGCGATGGCGGCGGCTGGGGTTTCCACGCGTTTCTGATCGCCTAAGGCGGCGCCGGCGGGGCGGACGCCGGGCGTGACGATGAGTTTGCCGGCGGCGTTGGGCAAGGCGCGGATCAGGGCGGCTTCGCGGGGCGAGGCGATGACGCCGTCGGCGCCGGCTTCGAAGGCGCGGCTGGCCCGTTCGGCCACCAGGTCGGGGATGTCGCCCGGGATGATCATCCCGGCATCCAGATCGGCGCGGTCGAGCGAGGTCAGGATGGTGACCGCCAGGATTTTCATGTCTCCCTTGGCCTGGGCGGCGGCCGTGACCACGTGGGGGTCGCCGTGGACCGTTAGGAAATCGTGGCCGAAGCTGGCCAGTCCGCGGACGGCCGCTTCGACGGTGGCGCCGATATCGAAGAGCTTCATGTCCAGGAAGATGCGCTTGCCGTGATCGTCGGCGAGTTCGTTGGCCAGGGCCAGCCCGCCGCCCGTCAGCATGCCGAGCCCGATTTTGTAGAACGACACGCTGTCGCCCAACCGCTCCGCCAGTTCCAGCCCGGCGAGTGCGTTCGGCACGTCCAGCGCCACGATCAGGCGGTCATCGGCTTGGGTCATGGCATGCACCTCCGGCCTTGCCGATGACGGGCGCCCGGGTGGAGGTCAAGACCGGGTGGTCTAGCCTGCGTTGTCCAGACCGCCCATGGCACAGACTTTCCGCCATTCCGCCTCGGTCACCGGTTGTACCGACAGGCGCGCCAGGCGGACCAGCGCCATCTCCGCCAGATCGGGTTCGGCCTTCACCTGGGCCAGCGTGACCGGCTGCGGCATGGCCTGCAGCGCCTTGATATCCACGCATTCCCAGCGTTCGTCATCGGTCGTGCTGTCGGGGTGGGTTTCGGCGATGACCTCGACCAGTCCGACCACGGCCTTTTCGTCCTGGCTGTGGTAAAAGAAACCGCGATCGCCCACGGCCATTTGCCGCATGACGTTGCGCGCCTGGTAGTTGCGGACGCCATCCCATTCTTCGCCCGCCTCGCCCTTGGCCACCTGGTCGTCCCAGGACCAGGCCGAAGGTTCGGATTTGAAAAGCCAGTAGTTCAATCGCTTACCTCCCTGGTTTCACGTTTCGGTATGCACATTTTCGGATAGCCCGCCCAACGCAGAGCGATCGGCTTTCAGATGCGCCAAATGGATCCCTCGCATCCGCACCGGCAGATGGCCCGGTTTGTCGGCAGAGATCAGCGCGTGCGGACTCATTCTTCCCTCAATTCCCGGTTGAGTAGGGCGTCGATCGCATCCTTCACCGTCAGCCGCCCGTCCACAAGGGCGGCTGTGGCCGCCGCGACCGGCAGGTCGATGCCGTGCTTGGCCGCCAGGTCCAGGGCGGCCCGGGCGGTGGCGACGCCTTCGGTCGTAGCATCGGGCGGCGGCTCCCCCCGGCCGAGCGCCAGCCCCAGGGCGAAGTTG
>JBCDCS010000073.1:0-9871 GCA_039181205.1 Pseudomonadota bacterium | reverse complement strand
GTAGGTTCGATCCCTACCGCCGGAGCCAAAAAATCATATAAAATAAATATTTGTGATGGTTCTAGCGAAGTTGCCCCAGGAATGTGTGACGTTGGCAAGCAAATGGTAGGCGGGCCGTGGCGCACTCAGCGACGCGGGATGATGCGCTAGCTTAGCCACAGATTTGCTTCAGACGGTCAAGTAGCGGCGCAAGGACGTGAGCATCTCTCTGGTGCCGATGATCAGACTGAAGGGTTGCTGAAGCGTATTGTCGAGGCGTCCAGCCGGAGAGCGTCATAACAACTTATTAGAAGCGCTTGGAGAAGCTGGAGCGCCGGATGGTGCTGCCGGAGAGAATTGAACTCTCGACCTCTCCCTTACCAAGGGAGTGCTCTACCTCTGAGCTACGGCAGCAAACCGACGCGCGCCGATTAGACCGAACAAGGCCGTGCCGCAACCCCTCAGGACCGGTCCTCTCGCTGGACCCGCACCACGCCCTCGGCTATGTCGGCAGCACGGCAACAGGACCCCTATGGCGAAGCAACTCCCCCAGACCCGCGAGGACCGGCTCAAGGCCGCGCTCAAGGCCAATATGGCTCGGCGCAAGGCCCAATCCCGTGCCCGGGCCGAAGAGGATGCGAAGGCAATCGACAATGCCCCGGAGGAGACCGATAATGGATAGTATCTTCGTCACCGGCGGCGGCCCGCTCCATGGGTCGATCCCGATCTCGGGGGCCAAGAACACCTGCCTGAAGCTCATGGGCGCGGCCTTGCTGACCGAAGACCCGGTGACGCTGACAAATGTTCCGCGCCTTTCGGATATCCACACGCTGTCGCAATTGCTCGAATCCCTCGGCGTTGAGATCGCGAACCTATCCGACGGCCATGTTATGGTCCTGTCTGCCCGCACGATCACGAGCCGCCGTGCGGAATACGACATCGTCCGCAAGCTCCGAGCCTCGTTCAACGTGCTCGGCCCGCTCTTGGCGCGGGAAGGCGAAGCGATCGTCTCGCTGCCCGGTGGCTGCGCCATCGGCGCGCGGAAGGTCGATCTGCATATGATGGCGCTGGAAAAACTGGGCGCTAAGATCAATCTGGCGGGTGGATACGTCAACGCCACCGCCCCGGCGGGTGGCTTGAAGGGCGCGGTGATCGACTTTCCGTTCGTCTCGGTCGGCGCCACGGAAAACGCGTTGACCGCCGCCACGCTGGCCAAAGGCACCACCGTTATTCGCAACGCCGCGCGGGAACCAGACACCGTCGACCTGGCCAAATGCCTCAGTGCCATGGGCGCCAACATCGACGGCGCCGGTACATCCGAGATCACAGTCGAAGGCGTCGATCGGCTCCATGGCTGCACCCATGAAGTCATCGCCGACCGGATCGAACTGGGCACCTACATGGTCGCCCCCGCGATGTGCGGCGGCGAAGTGGAATTGCTGGGCGGCCGGCGCAATCTGGTCGCCGCCTTCGCCGACAAGCTGGAAGAAGCGGGAGCTACGGTCTCCGACACCGAAAACGGCCTCAAAGTCACCCGCAATGGCGGCGCCATCCGGGCCGTCGACGTCACCACCGCCCCGTTCCCCGGCTTTCCCACCGACCTCCAGGCTCAGATGATGGCGCTCATGTGCCGGGCGGAGGGGACCAGCGTTCTGGAGGAGACGATCTTCGAGAACCGTTTCATGCATGCCCCCGAACTGATCCGCATGGGCGCCCAGATCGACGTCCAGGGTGGTACCGCAAAAGTCACCGGCGTCGACCGGATGTATGGCGCGCCCGTCATGGCCACCGACCTGCGCGCCTCCGTGTCGCTGATCCTCGCCGGGCTCGCCGCCGAAGGCCAAACCCGGGTCGCGCGCGTCTACCATCTGGACCGCGGCTATGAACACGTGGTCCGCAAATTTTCGGCCGTTGGGGCACAGATCGAACGGGTGAAAGACGATGCGTGACGACGAAGACCCCCTGGTGGATGCCGGGTTCCACGATGGCGTGGCCAGGCCGCTGCGGCTTTGGGCCACTGATGCCGAGGATCTGCAGATCGTCTCGGCGCTCTGCCAGGATGCCGTACTCCAGGCCGCGGATATGCGCTGGCTCAGGGAGGATCGCACCGTGGTTCTTCTGCTCAACCGCTTCCGCTGGGAATTCGGCAGCCGGACGCCCGAACGGGTCCGCACGCTCTTCACGACGTCCGATGTGCGCCACGTGCGCGGCCAAGGCATCGTACCCGGCGATGAAGACACGGTGCTGTCGCTGCTGGCAGTGGAATGGGAGGTCGGGGAAGACGCAGAGGGCATCCTGCGTCTGACCTTCGCAGGCGACGGCGTCGTGGAAATTCAGGCCGACTGCCTGGACGTGACGCTGCGCGACGTGACCCGACCCTACGCCGCGCCCTCTGGGAAGGCGCCCGTTCACCCGGAATGATCGTCCGCCCGCTGGCGCCGGTAGATGGCCCGGCTTGGCATCGCTTGCTCATCGACGGCACCAAAACCTTCCCCAGCGCTTTCCTGCAGAGCGCCAAGGAAGCCCGTTCCATCCCGGCCGACCGCATTCAGGCCATCATGGCCAGTGGCGATTTCCACGGTGTCTTCGCACCGGACAACGTCTTGATCGGCTTCGCGGCCTTGCGGCAGCCCAGCCTCACCCGCCTCCGCCACCGGGCTACGATCGGCCCGTTCTACATCGCACCGACCCATCACGGGAGAGGGGCCGCCGACCGGCTGATGGCGGGTCTTTGCGACGCGGCCCGCGCGGCGGGGATCGCCTGGCTCGACCTTTGGGTGGCTGCCAGCAATGGCAGGGCCATCGCATTCTACACCCGCCACGATTTCGAGCAGGTCGCGAGACGCCCCGATGCCGTTCGCCGCGACGGCCTGTCGGAGGACGACCTCCTGATGACCCGCCATCTTGAGGCTCCTGCGGCTGGCGGCTAGGGACGGCACCATGCCCCAATTCCTTTCGACCGCCGACCCGGATTTCGACGCTCGCTTCGACGCGCTGCTGACCATGAAGCGCGAAGACGCGCCCGACGTCGACGACGCCGTCGCCGGGATCATCGCCGATGTCCGGGCCAGAGGTGATGCAGCCGTGATCGAGTTGACGGCCCGCTTCGACCGGTTGGACCTGACCCCCGGCACATTGCGCATTTCCAGGGCCGAAATCGACGCCGCCATCGCCCAGGTCTCACCCAATGAAAGCGATGCGCTGGAAACGGCCGCCCGCCGCATCCGCGCCTATCACGACCGCCAGCTACCCAGAGATGAAACCTGGCAGGATGACACCGGCGCCACCCTGGGCTGGCGCTGGGGTCCCGTGGATGCTGCGGGGCTTTACGTGCCCGGCGGCTTAGCCTCCTACCCATCGTCGGTCTTAATGAACGCGATCCCGGCCCGGGTCGCTGGCGTGCGCCGCCTGGTGATGTGCGTGCCCGCCCCGGATGGCGTTCTCAACCCGCTGGTCCTTTTAGCCGCGCGCCTCTCGGGTATCGGCGAGATCTACCGCATTGGCGGCGCCCAAGCCGTGGCGGCCATGGCCTACGGCACAGAAACCATCGCGCCAGTCGACAAGATCACCGGCCCGGGCAACGCCTATGTCGCGGCCGCCAAGCGGCGGGTCTTCGGTCGCGTCGGCATCGACATGATCGCGGGCCCCTCGGAAATCCTGGTGATTGCCGATGCCGACAACGATCCCGACTGGATCGCCGTCGATCTGCTCAGCCAAGCGGAGCATGACGAAAGCGCGCAATCCATACTGATCACCGACGATGGCGGATTTGCCACCAAGGTCGCCGAAGCGGTTGAAACCCGTCTCGAGACCCTGGATCGCCGCGCCATTGCGGGCGCTTCCTGGCGAGATTTCGGCGCGATCATCGTCACCCGCGATCTGGCGGAGGCTGCCGCGCTCTCGAACCGGATCGCGCCGGAACACCTGGAACTGGCCGTGGAGGACCCCGATGGCCTGGCCGATCAGATTACCCATGCGGGCGCCATCTTCCTGGGCCATTGGACACCCGAGGCCATCGGCGACTATGTGGGCGGCCCAAACCACGTCTTGCCGACGGCCCGGTCGGCCCGGTTTTCGTCCGGCCTTTCGGTGATGGATTTTCTCAAGCGCACGACCCTGGCCCGCATGACGCCGGAATCCCTGCGCGCCATCGGGCCCGCCGCAGTCCAGCTGGCCAAGTCCGAAAGCCTGGAAGCCCACGGCCTGTCCGTCCAAGCCCGACTGGACCGCCTGAACCAGCCATGAAGTCCCTTTGCTGAAGAACCTTCCCAGAGTTTTCAGTGAAGACTCTAGAAAAAGCCTTCAACGAAGGCTCTTACCATCTCATCCGGCATCTCCGCTGCCCGCCGCGTCGCCAGATCCACATGGACGAGAAGCTGGTCGCATTCAGCCAATGGAGTCTCGTCCCGCCGCATCCCATGGCGGAGCCGCAGCTTCTTGCCCGCCGCCTCGACGATCTCCGTCGTCACATGGATGCGGTCCCCGGCATGGGTCTCGGCCAGATACCGAACAGTTGTCTCCACGGTGAAAAAGCTCCAGCCATCCCCATTGCTGGGCATCGCACCTGCCCACCGAAGGACCTCGTCGGCAGCATCCGAAAAGACTTGGCCGTACCGCCCTTCGTTCATGTGGCCGTTCCAATCGGTCCAGGTCACGGGCACCATCCGTTCCACTGTCATCGGCCAGATGGGCGCGGGCAAAGCGCTGTCATGGCCCGCGACGACCTCACCCGCCCCCTGGCCTCGGCGCCGCAGCCCCCGAAGGATCGTCACCAGGGCCTCGTCCCGCCGCCGCTCCAAATCCCGCAGCGACAGATGCCCCGACTGCGCGTCTGATTGGGACGCGATCTTTCCGACAAGCGCATCATCCAGTTCTGGCACATCCGTGAGTTTCGTCCAGGGCCACTTCAGCGCGGGGCCGAACTGGGCCAGGAAATGCGCCATCCCCGCCAGGCCGCCCGCGATCCGGTAGGTCTCGAATAGCCCCATCTGCGCCCAGCGCAGTCCAAACCCCATGCGGATCGCCTCGTCGATCTGCCCGGTCGTCGCCACGCCGTCCTTGATCAGCCACAGCGCCTCGCGCCAGACCGCCTCAAGCAGGCGGTCGGCGATATGGGCATCGATCTCCACGCCGATCTCCAGCGGGTACATCCCCAACCCCCACAGAATCTCCGCCGCCCAGGCCGTGCCTTCGCCCACCAGCTCCACCAGCGGCAGCAGATAGACCGGGTTGAATGGATGCGCCACGATGGCCCGCGCGCCCGTTGCATTCAAATCCGACGGCTTGAACCCCGATGTGGACGACCCCATCACCGCCTCCACCGGGGCCAAGGAAGATGCCTCCAAGAGCACCGCCTGCTTCACCTCCAGCCGCTCCGGCACGCTTTCCTGCACCCAATCCGCGCCTGCCACCGCCTCCGCCAGCGAGCCCACGAAACGCAACCGGCCCTCCGGCGGCAGCACGCGGTCATAGAGCATGGGCATGGCAAGCCGCGCGCCCGCCAGCACCTCTCCCAAAGCCGCCTCGGCCCCATCGCCGGGGTCAAACACGTCGACGTCCCATCCGTTCAGAAGGAACCGCGCAGCCCAGCCGCCCCCGATCACGCCGCCACCCAGGATCGCCGCCTTCATGTCTTCTTCCTTTCAGAAATATCCCGGGGAGCGCGAGGGGCTGACCCCTCGCCCGCCGCGACGCCGGCCCGGCGGCGCAACCTCAGAGCGGCCCGCGCTTCACGAGCCCCAGCCGCGCCCGCACCGCCTCGGGTCCGATCACGTCGGCGCCCAGCGCCTCGATGATCCCCACGGTCTTCTCCACCAGTTGCGCATTTGTGGCCAGCACGCCGCGCGCCAGCATCAGATTGTCCTCCAATCCCACGCGCACATTCCCACCGGCCAGCACGGCTGCCGCCACATAGGCCATTTGATCGCGCCCAAGGGAAAAAGCCGACCAGGTCCAGCCATCGGGCACGGCGCCCACCATGGCCAGAAATGTTCCCAGATCGTTCGGCGCGCCCCAGGGCACCCCCATGCAGAGCTGCACCAGCGCAGGTGTCTCCAACAGGCCCTCCTGTGCCAAGGCTTTGGCGAACCACAAATGCCCGGTATCGAAACACTCCACCTCCGCCCGCACGCCGAGGTCCCTGATCCGCCCGGCCATGGCCCGCAGCATCCCCGGTGTGTTGGTCATCACGTAATCGGCCTCGGCGAAGTTCATGGTCCCGCAATCCAGCGTGCAGACTTCGGGCCGGCACGCGGCGATATGAGCCAACCGCGCCTCCGCCCCAATCATGTCGGTCCCTGGCGCCGGCGGTAAAGGCGCATGCGACGGCCCGAACACCATGTCGCCGCCCACACCCGCCGTCAGGTTCAACACCACGTCCGTGTCCGAGGCGCGCACCCGATCCACCACCTCCCGGTAGAGCGCCAAGTCCCGAGACGGCGCCCCCGTCTCCGGATCCCGCACATGCACATGGGCCACAGCCGCCCCGGCCTTGGCCGCCGCGATGCAATCATCGGCGATGGCCTCAGGCGAACGGGGCACATGGGGCGAGCGGTCCTGCGTCTGGCCCGACCCTGTGACAGCGCAGGTCACGAAGACCTCGCGGTTCATCTGCAATGGCATCCCAGCGCCCTCCCAAACCCGACGCTAGCGAAAACATTGTCCCGACACCCCCGGAAAGCGACGGCACCGCTTGGCGCGCCGACATGTCCGGGCTAGGCACGGGCCCATGCCGAACCGCCTCATCCATATCGAGATCGACGACGCCAACCTGCCGACCCCCACGCCGGAGATCGAGCAGGAGCGTGCGGTGGCCATCTTCGACCTGCTCGAAGACAACAGCTTCGTCCTGTTGGCCGATGGCGCGCCCACTGGCCCCTACCGTTTGGCATTGGCCATTAGGGACCGCCGTCTGGTCTTCGATCTGTCGACGGAAACCGCCCCGGCTGGGGAATTCCACCTCTCGCTCGGCCCCTTCCGGCAGGTCGTGAAAGACTACTGGCAAATCTGCGAGGCCTATTTCGATGCGGTCAAGAAACTGCCGCCCAGCCAGATCGAAGCCATCGACATGGCTCGCCGCGGCATCCACGACGAAGGCGCGCGCGTTTTGCAGGAACGGCTGGATGGCAAGGCGGAGGTCGATAAGGACACCGCCCGCCGCCTCTTCACACTAATCTGCGTTCTGCATTTCGGTGGCTGACATGGCGGCCTCCGAAAAACGGGACATGCCACAAGCGGTCCTGTTCTGCTGCGACCACAATTCCGTCCGATCCCCCATGGCCGAGGGCCTGATGAAGCAGATGCACGGCATGGATATCTATGTGCAATCGGCAGGCGTACGCGGCGACCGGGAAATCGACGGCTTCGCCATCGCCGTCTGCGAAGAACTGGGGGTCGAATTGTCCCGCCACCGGTCGCGCAGCTTCGACGAAATGCAGGAATGGGGAGACGACCTGGAAGGCTTCGATCTGATCGTAGCCTTGACCCCAGCCTCCCAACGCCGCGCCCAAGAACTCGCGCGCCACGCCCATTTAGAGGTCGAGTACTGGCCAATTCCCGATCCCACCGGATTTGGTGAGGGCCGCAACGCCACCCTGGCCCGCTACCGCGAAGCCCGCGACCAAATCGTGACCCGCCTAAGAGGACGGTTCGGGTAGATTGGGATTTCGGTCGTTGGATCGAATGTCTGATCTGGGTCTGATCCACGTCTAACGATGGGCTTTAAGAACTGCCTATCTTTGCGGGAGAACGTGCTCTGTTTAGCCATCGCCAACACTGAAGAATCGGGCGCAAACCGGTCTGTCCGCCGACCGCCGGCGGCGATCCAACATGCGTTATACAGTACCTTATTCCCGGCTACATCTGAAGACGCCCCAGACTATGCGCCTCCATCAACCAGATCGACGGGCCCGTCGGCGGCCCGGCGGTGGACCGACACCCTTACAGGTTTGGATCCGGTCCGGGGACGATCCGCGCCAGTCAAGCCACGGTCACGTCATGGTCGTAGAGCCAAGCATAACGGGCAGCGAGCGCGCTGGGGCGGATTTTGTCGGCCAGGCGAAGAGCGGCATGGGCAGCGAAGCGTTTGGCGCCGGTCACGTGGTAGTTCGCGGCATTGGCTTTGGCCGCCGCCAGGGCGCGGGATACACGAGCCCGGCGGCTGGCTTCCCAAGCGGCGGGATCGTCAAGGCTGGCGGCGAGTGTCCAGGCGTCTTCCAGCGCCAAGTTGGCGCCCTGGGCCAGGAAGGGCAGCGTCGGATGGGCCGCATCGCCGATCAGCGTGACGGCCCCGCGGGTCCAATGCGGGGTCAGACCGTGATCCATCAGGCCCCAGAGATGGACCTGATCGACCTTGTCCAGGAGCGCACGAACCGGCGCGGCATAGCCCGCGAAGGCCCGGTGCAGATTGGCTGGGTCGTCGGGATGGTTCCACCCCTCGGCGGCCCAGCCAGATCGCTCCTCGACGGCCACGATGTTCAGCGAGTGGCCGTCACGCAGGGGGTAGCAGACCAGGTGCCGACCGGGCCCCACCAGGACCTGGGCTTCAGGCGGCCAGTCGGGGCGAACCGGAACGATGGCGCGCCACGCCACCTGGCCAGTAAAGGTGGGCGTGTGACCGGGGGCAACGTAGTCACGGCTGACACCGCGCACGCCATCGGCGCCGATCAGACGTCGGAATGGATGCCGGGCGCCATCGACCAGCGTGAGCGCGTTTTCTTCGATGGACGCGACTTGCTTGCCCAGATGGATAGGAAGGCCCGCCGCCTCCGCCGCCCGGGCCAGGCTTTGGATCAGATCCGCGCGATGGATGAGGCGAAAGCCCAGGCCCAGCGGCATGCGCACCAGGCGGCGGTCGGATCGCCCGTCGATAAGATGGACCGCCTGCGAGGCGATGGCGGGCACCGTCACGCCCAGCGCATCTAGCACGCGCCCGCCATTGGGTGCGATCTGTAGCCCGGCCCCGACCTCGGTCAGCACGGGTGCCTGTTCCAGAATTTCAACGGATATGCCGCGCTGTGCGCAGGCCAGAGCGCAAGCCAGACCGGCAATCCCCGCCCCGAGGATGGTCACATCGGGCGGGGTCACGAGGTTAGTCGTCCCGGTGCACCTTTTCGCGACGTTCATGCCGCTCCTGCGCTTCCAGCGACATGGTCGCGATCGGCCGGGCATCCAGGCGCTTGAGTGAAATCGGATCGCCCGTAACTTCACAGTAGCCGTATTCGCCCTCTTCGATCCGACGCAGGGCGGAATCGATCTTAGAGATCAACTTGCGCTGCCGGTCCCTGGTCCGAAGTTCCAGCGCCCGGTCGGTTTCCTCGGATGCGCGATCGGCGATGTCGGGGATGTTGCGCGCGGCCCCTTGCAACCCTTCGATTGTGCTCTGGGTCTCGTCCAGCAGTTCCGCTTTCCAGGCCAAGAGCTTACGTCGGAAATACTCCGTCTGTCGCTCATTCATGAAGGGCTCGTCTTCGGCGGGTCTGTAATCGTTTGGTAGAAAAGTCTCGGCTTTCATGTCGGCGCTCCCACACACCGTCCGGAAGCGCGGCAGGTCCCTTGCCGCCCGGACCGGGTTTCTGACGGGCGCTTACAGGACGGCGACGTGGATGTCACGACCTGGTCTTGCGACGTTTCTGCGCTATGACGGGCGTGTTGCAATGCCATTTGGCACCAGAAGGGAACGCCGATGCGCTTTAACGGAACAGATGCTTACGTGGCGACGGATGATTTGCGGATCGCGGTCAACGCCGCGATCACGTTGCAACGACCACTCCTGGTCAAGGGTGAGCCGGGGACGGGCAAGACCGAGCTGGCGCGCCAGGTGGCGGAAGCTCTGGGCGTACCAATGATCGAATGGGCCGTGAAGTCCACGACGCGGGCCCAACAGGGACTTTAC
>JBCDCS010000072.1:0-10038 GCA_039181205.1 Pseudomonadota bacterium | reverse complement strand
TGGAGGCCGAGGTGGCGGCGCGGTTCGGGTTCGAGGCGGCCGTGCTGCTGCCGTCGGGGACGCAGAGCAATCTGATTGCGGTGCTGAGCCATTGCGGGCGCGGTGACGAGGTGTTGGTCGGGCGTGGCTACCACGTGGAATGCGCCGAAGCGCGGGGGACATCGGTGCTGGGCGGCGTGGCGGTGGAGCCGTTGGCGTTGCGCGAGGATCACGGGATCGATCCGGAGGTGATCGCCGCGGCGGTGAAGCCCGATGACGTGCACTGCCCGGTCACCCGGCTTCTAAGCCTGGAGAACAGCGTGGGCGGGCGCGCGGTGCCTCTGGCCGTGCAGGAAGCGGCCATGGCCGAGGGGCGGCGCCACGGTCTGGCCCTGCATCTGGACGGGGCGCGGGTGTTCAATGCCTGCGTGGCTTTGGGTGTGGCGCCCCAGGAGATCGCGGATGGGTTCGACAGCGTGTCGGTCTGTCTGTCCAAGGGGCTGGGGGCGCCGATGGGATCGGTTCTGGCCGGATCGGCCCCGTTGATCGAGCGAGCGCGGCGTTGGCGCAAGATGCTGGGCGGCGGCATGCGGCAGGCGGGCGTTATCGCGGCGGCGGGGCTTCACGCGTTGGACCACCAGGTGGACGATCTGGCCGAAGATCACGCGCGGGCGGCGCGGTTGCGGGACGGGTTAGTTGGGCTGTCGGGGTTGGAGGTGGATCGAGCGCCGGGGCAGACCAACATGGTTTGGTTGCGGTTCCCGGCGGAGCGGGCGTCGGCCCTGCGGGACGTGCTGGCGCGACATGGCGTGACGGTGTCGCCCGGCGCTGGCAGCCTGCGGATGGTGCTGCACCGGGACGTGGACGATGCCGGCGTAGAGGCGGCTTTGACCGGGTTCCGGGCCTTTGCGGAAGGGGCTGAGGCGGCCTAGGGCAGGGGAATATCGTGGATCGCTTGTCCAGTTTGCGGGATAAAGTTGCGCGACAGAGCATTGTTTGAGATGCCCCCACGTCAATGACATGGGGGCCAGAACGTTAACAGCGCATGGCTTGCTTGGCACTTTAGCCCGGCAGGTCGAATTCGGTGAGTGCAAGCGTAAAGGCCGATATCCCATTCCCCTCAGCGTAGCGTCCTACGATCAGGATACGGTCATTGCTCACCGCGCCCGCGTTCGTCGCTGGCGGATCGGAGATCACACGGATCTCACAGTGCAGGAGGTCGACAGGGAAGGTGGCGCCATCCCAGGCATTCAGCTCTATTTCAGCCGAGCCGTTTTTCTGAAGCCGGAGCGTGGTCTTATCCCGTCGGTTGGTGAATTGCGCGTCGAAAGTCGCCTCGAGTACTTGCGCTCGGCCGGCTTGCCGCATGAAAAAAGTGGGTTCGCCGGTAGATATATGTGTCGCCACGCCACGATCCTTGGCCCGGGCAAAGGAACCCGAGTAGTATTCAGAGGCGGTGAGGCCGCCGAAGATGGTTTCAAGGGTTCGCTGACTGCAGGCGGCAGCCGCTTGGCCAGCAGTCACAGTCAACAGCGCCGCGGCGAGCGCGGCTCGCGTGGACTTGGGAAAAAATCGGTGCATTTTGTATCCTCCAAAAAATCTTGACCGTGAGGCCGCATTTGACAAACAACGGCCCCCTTAGAGGCTGATTTCTCAATGCTGTCTCGTGAATTAGGCGTGAGTTACGTGTATCCGTTCCACTAGTCTCTCTAGTCCTCGGTCAAGGGCGGCACCTTTTAAGTTCGTGATCCGCCAACTTCACAAAGGTGCGGTTACACACCACCCATTTCGACACTGTCGACATCTTCAGGTTGCCGGTCACGAGCGTCGCGAGATGTGCTTAAACAAGTCTAGGGCAGGGGCGCCGTCTGCCAGAGCCGGACTTTCAGTCCGCCATGGGGGACGACCGGGCCGGGTGGGTCGAAGGGGAGACCGGTTGCCTTGGCCAGGCCCGCATCGGATGTGACGATCCCCACGCGCCATCCCGAGAAACGCGCGCGGAGCGACGTGCCGAGGGCGCCGTAGAGCGGAAAGAGCGCCTTCTTGTCGCCGATGCGGGTGCCGTAGGGCGGGTTGGCGATGACCAGGCCGGGCGGGCCGTCGGGCGGGGCGATTTCCGAGATGGTGGCCTTTTCGAACGACGTGATCGGGGCCACGCCCGCGCGGGCGGCGTTATCGCGGGCCCGGGCGAAGGCCCCGGCATCGCGGTCGGAGCCATGGAAGCGAAGGTCGGGCAGGGGCGTCGGCGGCATGGTCCTCATCGCCGCCCAGGCATCGGCGTCGAAGCCTGCCAAGTGTTCGAACGCGAAGGCCCGCGCGCGGCCTGGGGCGAGGCCCGCGGCGATCTCGGCGGCCTCAATGACGAAGGTGCCGGAGCCGCACATGGGGTCGAGCACCGGCTCCTGCCCCAAGTAGCCGCAGGCCCGCAGGAAGAGGGCGGCCATGGTTTCGCGCAGGGGCGCCTTGCCAACGGCGGTCTTGTAGCCCCGGCGGTGCAGCGGCTCGCCCGATGTGTCCACGGCAATCAAGACCCAATCGTCCTCGATCCGCGCGCGCAGCGTGACCGGGGCGCCGGCCGCGACGGGAATGCCGGCGGCGTCCAGCGCGCCTTCGATCCGCTGCTGCGCCGCGCCCGCGTGGTAGATGCGGGATTTGCGGCAGGATGCCTCGACCCGGACCGGTACATCGGCGCGGAGCACGGCGCGCCAGTCGATCTTGCGGGCGCGTTTGTCCAATTGCGCCAGATGCATGGCCCGGAACCCGGCGATGGTCGCTGTGACCCGGCCCGCGCCGCGCAGCAACAGGTTTGCGCGCCAGACATCCGGCCAGCCTCCCCGGATCGTGACCCCGCCGGGCACGACGGTCGCGTCCGGGAAGCCCGCCGCGTGCATTTCTTGGGCCAGCACCGGTTCTAGCCCCGGGGGCGCCATGGCGAAAATGTCGAGAGGCTCCATCTGGCGTGCCCTAGCCGACCGGATGTTTCAGCGCACGCGACAATCCGCGCGCAAAGCGCAACCTTGTCTGCGAAGTCACAGGAAACGGACCCAAGCGGCTGGATTTCCACTCACCAGGCCCCATCTCGCTTCGCAACGAACACAGGGAGACAGGGATGCAGCCCCATAACATGACCGACTGGCACCGCGCCGATTTGGACGCCCGTCTTGCCCAAGCGCGCGCCAACCTTCGCGCGGAGGTCGAGGCCGCCCGTATGACGTCGCCGCCATCATCCAATTATGGGCCAGAGCCGGCCGTGGAATTGTGGAACAAGATGGGTCACTACGCGATGATCGTATGCATTTGGGCTGCGATGATTGCGCCGATCCTGCTGATCATCTCATTCCGGACCTGATCGCCGGTCACGTCCCGAAGTCGAGCCCGGGATAGAGCGGCTCGTAAATCGGCTCCAGCGTGCGCGTGTCGAAAAGGCTTGAGACGCTGGTGCCATTCCAGATGTTCAGGATTGCTTGGGTGAGCATCGGCGCCGTCGGCACGATGCGGATGTTGTCGCAGGCTTTCACGGCTTCGGTCGGGGCGATGGAGTCGGTAATGACCAGACTCTTGAGTTGCGACTTGGTGATCCGTTCGACCGCCGGGCCCGACAGCACGCCGTGGGTGATGTAGGCGTGGACCTCCGTGGCGCCTGCATTCACAAGCACATCGGCCGCCTTACAGAGCGTGCCTGCGGTATCCACCAGGTCGTCGACCACGACGACCTTCTTGCCCTCCACATCGCCGATCACCGTCATCTCGGCCACTTCGCCGGGCTTTTCGCGCCGTTTGTCGACGATGCTGAGCGGTGCGTTGATCCGCTGGGCCAGTTCGCGCGCGCGGGCCACGCCGCCCACATCGGGCGAGACGATGGTGACGTCGTCCATCTTGCCCTTGAACTGGTGCAGGAGGTCCAGCGCGAAGATCGGACTGGCGTAGAGGTTGTCCACGGGGATGTCGAAGAAGCCTTGGATCTGCGCGGCATGCAGGTCCATGGTCAGGACCCGCTCGATCCCCGCTTGGGCGATCAGGTTCGCCACCAGTTTGGCCGAGATCGGGGTGCGCGCCTTGGTCCGGCGGTCTTGGCGAGCGTAGCCGAAATAGGGGATCACGGCGGTGATCCGCGCCGCGGATGACCGGCGCAGGGCGTCGGTGATGATGAGCAGTTCCATCAGGTTGTCGTTCGCCGGGTTCGACGTTGATTGGACGATGAACATGTCTTCGCCGCGCACGTTTTCGTAGACTTCGACGAAGATTTCCTGGTCGTTGAAGCGTTCGACCCGGGCTTCGACCAGATCGATCGTCATGCCGCGATGCATCGACATTCGCCGGGCTATGGCCTTGGCCAGGGGGCGGTTCGCATTGCCGGCGATGACCTTGGGGTCGGGGCTGGGCATAGGGCAGACCTTTCGAATCGTCGCCGTCGATGTTGCCGCGTCCCGTAGCACCCGGACGCCCAGCCGCAAAGCACGACCAAGGGTTGTGCGAAGCGGGTTGGCGTGGACGTGTGGCCGTCCTACCAAGCGACAAACCCGGAGGAGCCCCCATGCAGATCGATTTCTATTTCGCCACCGTGTCGCCCTACACCTATCTGTCCGGCCTGCGCCCGGGCGAGGTGGCGGCGAAGCATGGAGCGACGCTGAACTTCAAGCCGCTGGACGTGATCACTCTGTTCAGCCGGACCGGGGGCACGGCGCCGAAGGATCGGCATGAAAGCCGCAAAGAATACCGCTTGCAGGAAATGCGGCGGTCGGCGGCCAAATACGGTCTGCCGATCAATTTGCAGCCCGCCCATTGGCCGACCAATCCGGCGCCGTCGTCCTATGCTTTTATCGCCGCGCAGAAGGACGGGTCGGGCGATCTGATGGCGCTGGTCCACGGGCTGACGCGGGCGTGCTGGGCTGAGGAGCGGGACATCGCCCACGATGATGTGATCGCCGATTGCCTGGAGGCGGCGGGCTTCGACCGGTCGCTGGTCAATGCTGGCCTGATGGAAGGGGCCGAGCAATACAGCCGCAATCTGGAGGAGGCGGTGGAGGCGGGGGCGTTCGGCGCGCCGTTCTTCATCGTGGGAGAGGAGCGGTTTTGGGGCGCTGACCGCATCGACGATCTGGACGCGTACCTGGCCAGCCTTTGAGGCCGGTTCTCGCGCTACATTGCTGCCTGGCGTCGAGGGCGGCGTGGGGAGCTTTGGCTGCCGAATTGCCGGATGTGCGCCTGATCTGCCCCGATCTGCCAGGCCATGGTGGGGCGCCCGATTGGGATTCGTCGCAGGATTTTCAGGATCAGGCGTTGGACCTGGTTCTGGCGGAATTGCCGGACCGTCCGGTGGATGTGATTGGCCACAGCTTCGGCGGGACGCTGGGCCTGCGCCTCGCCGTCGACCATCCGGATCGTGTGGCGAGCCTTGCTTTGGTCGAGCCGGTCATGTTCGCGGCGGCGGCGCCGGTGGCGCGCGCGGCGAATGAGGCGAATATGTCGCCTTTCGCAGCGGCGTTGGATCGGGGTGACCCAGCGGCGGCCGCAGCGTCGTTCCATGGGATGTGGGGCGCGGGGGCTTGGGCCGACCTATCGGATCGGGCACGCACATACATCACGGCCCGTATCCATCTGATCCGGGCCACCGAGCCTGCGATCCTGCGCGATTTGCATGACGTTCTGCCCCGTCTGCCCCGGGACCTGCCGGTCCGCATCCTGACGTGCAGGTCGCCGCCCGCGATCGTCGCTGCCATCCGCGATGGTCTCTGCGCGCGGATGCCCCAGGCCCAGACCGGCGAGATCGGTGCAGGCCATATGATCCCGCTGGAGGACCCTGGTCCCCTGGCGGAAACGTTGCGCTCGTTTTGGGGGACGTGACGTGGGACGGCGCGAAACTTCGACACAGTGTTCAGTATGCGGGAAACGCGCCAATTTTCTGAAACCGTTCGAACGGCCGCCTTGGCACGAGGGGGATCGGTCCCAGTCGACCTTGCGGTGTTGTGCATGTCGGCAGCAGCGCCGATGTTCCGGCTATGACATCTGAGACAGATTTCTCTTTCGCATCGTTGACGGGGTCTGCGCGTCGGCACATTCGGATTTTTCAGATACACCAATTTCTCGATCGCTTTGCGATGGGCCTGACGGTTGCGGTCGTCGCGCTGGCTTTGACCGATCGAGGCATGGACCTTCTCCAAATCTCGCTTCTATTTGGCATCTATTCAGTCACGACAATGGCGATGGAACTCCCATTCGGGGGATTGGCCGACAATATAGGGCGAAAGCCTGTCTTTCTGGCCGCCGTTGTCGCCAGCCTCATCTCGCTGGCACTCTTTTTGTCGACCAGCGATTTTTACGTTCTCGCGCTCTCCTTCGCCTTTATCGGATTTGGGCGCGCGCTTCGATCAGGCACGCTCGATGCTTGGTTCGTTGAGACCTTCAAAGCATCCGCCCCGAACGTGGATGTTCAGCCCGCTCTCGCAAAAGCTCAGTGGGCCAATGCGATGGGTCTGGCCGTTGGAGCCGTTCTCGGAGGCCTTCTTCCCGATATCTTCGGCTCGGCGGCTCAGCGGCTGGGTGTCAGTGTCTACGATGTTTCCTATGCGGTGAGCTTTGGTGTGATGCTCGGCGTGTTCGTCTACACCTTGTTTGCCATTGTGGAAAAACCACGCCCGCTGAACCCCGAAGCTCTTAAACAGGGGTTCGCCACCGTCCCGCTGGTGATCAAAGACGCAGGTCTTCTCGCCCTGAGACATCCGGCGTTGTCGGTGCTTTTGGGCGCCCTGGCGCTTTTTCTAATGGCGACCAACCCGGTCGAGGTGATCTGGCCGACCCATGCAAAGCCGATGTTGGAGGAAGGCTATGCAAACACGGTCATTGGTGTGCTGACCGCCACCTACTTCTTTTCAATCGCATTCGGCGCTTGGGTGTCGCCGAGCATCAGCCGGATTTTCAGACGACGGCACGCGATTACGCTTGCAGCGGCTTTTGCCTGTATGGCGGGCGTTCAGATTGCACTGGCTTTGCAGGGCAGTATCGTCGGGTTTGTGGCGGTTTTCATTGTGTATTCTGTTGTCCTTGGTGTCTCGGAAACGCCAGCAAGCAGTATTCTGCATAGATGCGTCGAAGATCGCCAGCGATCCACGATGCTGTCTCTGAGGTCGCTGATACAGCAACTTGGGGCCGCATTGGGCCTGATCTTGGCGGGCGCCATTGCCGATCTCTACTCCACACCTGCAGCTTGGCTGGTCGGCGCAGTGTTCCTTATTGTTGCGGTGATCCTGACCGGTGTCCTAGCCAAGCGGCTTGGTGCTCAGGCCAAATAGCTGACGTCCGTGCACAGCGAAGCATTCGGTACTTTGGGCTCGAACTCCAGACCTTCTCCGAACGCGTGCAACGCGCATTTAGATTAAGGGATTACGGTATGGCCAAAGGCGGCGGACGGTCGATATCTGAGAGATATGGAAGGTGGCGGCGGCCCACATCGACCGTCGGGCAATCATTCCCGAGGACCTGTATATACAGGTGGGCACCAGGTAGCATGACCACGATCAAGCCAGAGCCAGTTCCCTCGGAATTGTGTAAGGCCACCGGAATTTTGCCGTGTTGACGTGAAGCGCAGAACCGCCGCCGGATTCACAGGTAGGTCGCCCGCCCCCGGCCCGCAAGCGACGCCGGGCCCTTGCGCGATATTCACCCTTCGTTCACAGTTCTTCCATGCTTGTCCATGACGCCGACCCCGATCGCCTGCTCCAGCCAGGGCAATTGCTGGCCCGTGGTGTGTGCCGGGCGCTGAGGGATCATGATTTCATGTGCCTGGAGGAATTCGTTCCCGACCGGGGCAAGCGCCTGGATGTTATGGCGCTGGGCCCCAAGGGGGAATTCTGGGCGGTGGAATGTAAATCGTCGCGGGCGGACTTCATGTCGGACCAGAAATGGCAGGGATATCTGGCTTTTGCCGACCGGTTCTTCTGGGCGGTGGATGCGGATTTCCCGACCGAGATCCTGCCCGTGGAGGGCGGCCTGATCCTGGCCGATGCGTTCGGGGCCGAGATCGTCCGGATGCCGGAATTGACGCCGCTGGCCCCGGCACGGCGCAAGAAGCTGACCCATAGCTTCGCCCGGATCGCGGCCCAGAGGCTGCACTGGACCCGCGATCCGATGCAGGCCATGCCCGGCTGAGACCTTGGTGAAATCCGTATGGTTAGGATTTCCCAAAGAGTTTTGCCTGAAAGCTCCTTGGTCTCAGCTTCAGCCGAACGGACCGAAGGGCCGGTCCGGAAGCGGGGGCAGGCCGATGTCCCGGCGCAGGTGATTGGACGCCATCACGTGCCGGGCCTTGGGTTTCGACCGCAGCAACGCGGACAGGGCCGCCCGCAGGACGGGCAAAGGGCCGTGGACCGCTATGGCGGCGTCGATCAGGGTGCGCCGCGGGGCGGGCGCGGAGTGCAGATGAACAATGGTCATGGAACCTATCCCCGGCGGGCGGGGTCTCTGATCAAGTTTTGGGAAAGGCGGCCGGGGCCGCGGAGCGCGTCAGGCGGGTTGGCGCATCCAACCGAGTCGCGCGTCGGGAGAGCGGTATGCGAATATCATGAGACGCCCTCCTCTGATCAGTAGCGTGATGATGGCGTCGTAACCGATTCCCTCGCTCGCCCTAAGCGATCTGTTTGCCATGGGCGGAAGCTCGCCGACCCGTCTCAGGCACGCGGTGTAATGGCCCGCGCCACGGCCCATTCGGTGCTCGCTTCCGTGGGTCGGGTGGAAAAGGCCGCGGCAGTTCCGGCCGGCCCACGGTAAAGGGCGCAGGTCGAAAACGGTCCCGCGCCGGAATGGCCGATGACGGGGGCCCCATTCATGGCGCCGCACATGACGCCCAACCCATAGGCTGCCGTGGTCCAGGGGCGTCCGGGGATCGGGCCGCCCAAGGGTCGGCCATCGGTCATGGTGGCGATGGATGCAGGCGGCAGGACATGGTCCAGCAGGCCATCCAGCATGCGGATGGCGTCATGTGGCGGGCCGATCAGGCAGCCGTGATAGACCCAGCGGAAATCATAGCCCGCGCTGTTCGGCAGATGTGGCAGATGCTCCGGGCCCTCGGATAGGTGCGTGTCCGTGCAGCCGGTGGGGCCTAGGACCTCCCTGTCCAAAAGGGTTGCGAGCGGCGCGTCTTCGACGGCCTCCAGGTGGCGACGTGCGAGCAGATAGCCCACATTGGAATAGGCCCATCGCACCCCAGGTGCAGCCATCGGCTCATCGGCGTTCGCCCGGTCCAGTATTTCGGCGTCGGACCACGGGCGATCCCCCCTTGCCACGGCGGCATGATAGGCGGGCAGCGCCGTGTAGCACCGAAGCCCCGCCGTGTGGGTCAAGAGATGCCGGAGTGAGAAGGCCCGGCCCGGCAGGGCGTCATCCAGATCGATGCGGCCTCGGTTGGCGAGGCAGAGCGCGCAGGCGGCGATGGCGGTCTTGGTCAGGCTCCACCAGGGCCAGGGGCGCCCATCGCCAGGGCGGCTCCGGGTGGCGAGGGTGGCTATCGCTTGACCTTGACGGCCATGGCGGCGGCGGCCCGGATTTCTTCGGCGATTTCCAGCGCCTCGTCGGGGTCGAAATCCATGGCGATCTCTCGGTCGCCGCTTTCCACGAACAGGCGCACCATGCCCAGTTCGGTTGGCCCGATCTGGAGGTTCGCTTCGGCGTCGCTGTCATCGTTGATGCCCATGCCGCGGGCCTAGACCCGGCTGCCCCCACGTGCAAGTCCGGGGCCATGGAGTTGAGAGACTTGGAACCGGGCGATGCGGGCTGGATCGCCATGCGCCACGGGGAATTGTATTGGCGCGACGAGCACTATGACATCTCTTTCGAGGGGCTGGTTCTGGGCTTGCTGTCCGATTTCATCGCCAACCGGACCGGGCCCGAGCGCGCCTGGGTTGCGGTCGATGCCGATGGCGTCCGCCAGGGCTGCGTCTTCTGCACCCGACCGGCGTCGGAGACCGCCAAGCTGCGCATGTTCCTGGTGGAACCGGCCATGCGCGGCACGGGCCTGGCGCAGCGGCTGCTGGAGGCGGTGATCGCCCACGCTCGCGCCACGGGTGC
>JBCDCS010000071.1:0-10215 GCA_039181205.1 Pseudomonadota bacterium | reverse complement strand
GCAATCCGACGGGCTGGATGACGCGGGTAGGACGATCCCCGCCTTCGGGATAAACGTCACGCAATTCCCCCCGATATACCGCTTCGTAGACGCGAACCTGCCCTATTGGTGCCGCGTTCAGACGTGAAACATCTTTCATCCGACGGGCAATAGCCCTGCCAATTAGACCTAAGGATCAAATAGATGCTGAACGCTTTCACCTCCTTCGCTGCCGACGAATCCGGTGCTGTGACCGTTGACTGGGTTGTCCTGACCGCTGCTCTGGTGGGCCTGGGCCTCGCTGTCATGACAGTTGTTCGTGGCGGTGTGTCGAACCTTTCCGGCGACGTCGACACCACCCTGCGTGACATGACGATCTGCACCGACTTCACACAAGCTGGCTGCAACTAATCGCGAAGACGGCAGCCTGGCAGAGGCCAGGCACCACACTTCTTCACTCACAAGACAAAACACTCCGGTCGACAGGCCGGGGTGTTTTTGCTTGGAACGGCACTTATCCGGGGCGAATAGTTCGAATTCTTTCCAGACGCCGCAAAATCAGCAGTTGAGCGGCCGCAAAATCGTCCAATTCTTGGGTAGAAATAGGGCATTGAAGGGATGACTCCCCTGGTGGCATTATCGAGGAACACAAAATGCTGAATGCTTTCGACACCTTTATCGCCGATGAAGCCGGCGCCGTGACCGTCGACTGGGTCGTGCTCACGGCAGCCTTGGTCGGGCTCGGTCTGGCTGTGATGAGCGTCGTTCGGGAGGGTGTCGCCGATCTCACAGGCAATATCAGTGACTCGCTCTGCAACATCGAGATCGGCACCGCCCTGAACGCCGATGGAAGCGGCGGGACGACGCTGAATCAAAATGGCGGCGGATGCTGAAATAATTGGCAGGCCAGCTCGTCCCAAAGTAAGTCGGGGCAGCGTAGTCGACTGGCACCCAAGAAAGGCTCGCTAGGGCCTTGCGCGCCTCGCATCGATAAGATTCGAGGCGTTTGCCTGTTATCGTTTCCGGTACATCCGCAAAGTGAGCCGACGAAGCGCCAATCTTTCCTCTGAAAGACCCACCCCGTGGCGCATTTCAGTCGGAATCGGCCATTAACTCTGTCCACAAGCCGGGGAATAGCACCCCGTCATCAATCAGAGGATACGTCCAATGCTTAAGATCTTTTCTGCCTTTGCCGCCGACGAAGCCGGTGCCGTTACCGTTGACTGGGTTGTCCTGACCGCCGCTCTGGTGGGCCTGGGCCTCGCCGTCATGACCGTCGTTCGCGGCGGTGTGTCGGATCTTTCGACCGACATCACGCAAAACCTGTGCGGCATCACGATCAGCACCACCATGGCCGACAACGTCGTGAACCCGCAGGATTGCTAATCGTTTGATCACAGCGATTTGACTACGCCCCGCGCCATTTGCGCGGGGCGTTTTCGTTGGTCTTCCTTGTGCCCGTCGACCTTTCGGGCGAGCGCCTTGGATCGACCACCGCCGCGACGAAATCTTGCCAAAATTAAGGCCCAGTGTTGCCTTTGGGGGGCTGTGACTGCCCTGCTGTAATCAGAGGGATTTCGTATGTTTGCTGAGTTTATCGATGACGAGGCTGGTGCCGTGACTGTCGACTGGGTTGTGTTGACGGCAGCGCTTGTCGGTCTGGGCCTTGCGGTTCTGACTGCTGTGCGTCAGGGCGTCTCCGATCTGTCGGACGGTATTTCATCGACCATGACCGACTATGACATCTGTACCGACTTCGATGATTGCCCCTGATCAGATGGGCATGACCGGACCGGCAGGAAGACGATAAAGGAAGGGAGAAATCCAGGTTATGCCTCCGACGAGTGAAACATCTCGACACGACCGAACTGGACAAAGGATTGTTGTCACCGATCTGTTTGTGGCGCTAATCGCGGGGCTGGTCATCTTGATAACTGTGACGCTGGTCGCACTGAATCCCCAAGGATCAGACGGGTTTGCAGGGGAACCGATGCGAATAGAGGTCTTGCCAGTGGCGTCTGGAGGCTAGATCAAGGGTCTGACGGTGGACTTAACGTCTTTGCGATCGTCTCCGTCCTGGCACCACACGACCATTCTATTGCCTAATTTTGTAGCGAGAAGGAACAGTAGCGGCGTTGCCGCATGATGTTTAGCTCCGAGGGAATCGAAAGATGCGCCTGATTTTCGGCCTCGTCCTTATCGCCGGTTTAGGCCTTGCCGCCTTTGCCGTGCACACGGCCCAACAGCGCTTTGCAAGCTATCAGCGGGCGCTTGCGGAGGTTCAGCTGCAGATCGTGCCCACGGAAGAAGTTGTGGTTGTACGGCGTCAGCTGCGATATGGCGATGCCCTTCGCAAGAGCGATGTCCGGATCATCGAATGGCCGGCCAGTTCTTTGCCCAGCGGTGTATTCCGGAGCATGGATCAAGTTTTCCCACCGGACATCGAGGGAACACGAACGATCCTGCGCGTCATGGAGCGGAATGAGCCGCTGTCATTGGCGAAGGTGACTGACCCTGGAGAAGAGGCCGGCCTAGCCGCCGCGCTGACCAAAGGCATGCGGGCCTTTACCTTACAAGTCGATGTAAATTCAGGCGTTTCCGGTTTCTTGCGCCCGGGTGACCGGGTCGATGTTTATTGGACTGGCGGTGGTGGCGAAGGGGGCATGACCCGCCTGATCCATTCGAACCTGCCGCTGATCGCCATCGATCAGCAGACCGACGAGGAGCGAAATAACCCGACCATCGCGCGCAACGTGACGGTAGAAGCGACACCGGAAGTCGTCGCAAAGCTTGCTCAAGCACAAGCGACAGGACGGTTGTCTCTGGCACTAGTCGGGGTTCGCGACGAAGGTGAATCCGACGGGGTGACGGCTACCCTGCGGGAAGTGCTTGGCGCCCCCGAAGACGCCCAGCAGACTCGGCGGGTTTGCACTGTTCGCACCCGTAGAGGTGCTGAAGTGGTGATGATCCCAGTCCCCTGCCCACCCGAACAGGACGCCCGCGAAGAAGGCTGAAAAGCTTCGGCAACCGATTCGGCAATGGCTCCTGCAGTCTCGGACCGGGACCTTTGCTTTGGTGAAAACGACGACAGCATTGTGTTCGAAAAATGACGCGGTGTGGCCGGGAAGCATGCGCCTTTCATCCCTAGGTTCCGGGATTGTTGATAAAATCGCTGCATATGTCATGGTGATAGAGACGTGGGCGTCAGATCCGCGGACTTAGAGCAGAGTGATCAGAGAGGCAGGTCACAATGAATATTCCCATGATTCTCCGGGCGACATTGCTCGGGGTGTTGGTGTTGGGCGCGCCCGTCACCGACGCTTATGCACAGACACTACGCCTGTCAGAGGGCGCGGCCCAGTCGGCCCTTCGGGTGCCGCTTAACCGCGCTATCGTTTTGGAGAGCGACGTTCCCTTTGCCGAGCTTTCCGTGGCCAACCCACTTATCGCCGATATTGCGACCCTGTCTGAGCGCACCGTCTACGTTCTAGGTAAAGCGCCTGGCCGCACGACGCTCACGCTTCTGGGACCGGACGGCCGTCTAATCACCAACGTCGAAGTGCAAGTCACCCCGGACATCGCCGAATTCAAGGAGCGTTTGCAGGAACTCTTACCCAACGAGCCCATTGAAGTTCGAACCGCCAATGACGGCATTGTTCTATCGGGCACGGTATCCAGCGGCCAAGTCATCGACCAGGCGGTGGAAGTCGCGAATCGTTATGCGCCGGACGCGGTTCTCAACCTGATGAATGTGGGCAACGTACAGCAGGTGCAGCTCAAGGTTCGCTTCGCAGAAATGTCCCGTTCGGTTACCAAGGAACTGGGCGCATCTGTTGCAGTTTCCGCGCCCGATGGGTCTTTCATCGGCGGCGGCACACCCCTGACATCGCCCAATGGCGTCCTGACCTTCGGCTTCGGCGCCGGCAGCCTGAGCTTCGATGTTCTAATTGAAGCCCTTGAAACGAAGGGTGTTGTCCGCACCTTGGCCGAGCCCAACCTCACGGCCTTGTCGGGCCAGACAGCAAGTTTCCTGGCAGGTGGCGAGGTGCCGATCCCGATCCAGGCTGGCGAGGATGGCGGTCAGGTTTCAGTCCAGTATCGACCGTTCGGTGTGGATCTTCAGTTCCAGCCCACCGTTGTGGCGGACGATGTGATCAACCTGCAGCTCAACGCCTCCGTGTCGGCGTTGGATGCGGCGTCTGGCGCAGTCATCGACGGGGCGTTCGTGACGGGCTTCTCCACCCGGACAACCACCACGTCAGTTGAATTGCGGGATGGACAAAGCTTTGCCATCGCTGGCCTTCTGCAGGATGACTTCGCTGACACCATTTCGCAGGTTCCGTTCTTGGGTGACCTCCCGATCCTCGGGGCACTCTTCCGATCGGCAGCCTTCGAGCGGGATCAGACCGAGCTTGTGGTGATCGTGAGTGCCCATCTAGTGTCGCCCACCCGAGGCGAGGCCCTGGCGCTGCCAACCGACCGCATCCGCCCACCGACCGAGAACGAGTTGTTCTTGTTCGGTCAGCCTGTTCGCAGAAGTCGGGACGCCATCGCCACATCGACCCGTGGGGGCGAAGCGGCTGCGCAGGACTTTACCGGCAATTATGGCTATGTGTTGGACTGAGACAATGAGCAAGCTCCCCCTCTCCCGCCGCACAATGATCTCCGGGCTCGCCCTGTCTTCACTGGCTGGCTGCACCGCGACCAACTTTCTTTTCCGCCAAGCCGGTTCGGAAGTGGATGAAGGCGGATTCGGCGATCCGACCATGCGAAATATGCTCGTCATGACCGGCGCCGCCGCGGCCAGCCATCTGAACGGCCGCTTTGCGTCGGCCGTTCCGACCACCATCAATTTCGCCTTCAACAGCGACCGTCTGGACAGCACGGCCCGCGCCGTGCTGGACCAGCAGGCCGATTTCATGCGGCAATTCCCGGAAGTCCGCTTCAGTGTCTTCGGACATACCGACCTAGTTGGATCGGATGCCTATAACGAAGATCTGGGCCGCCGCCGCGCCCAGGCCGCTGTGAACTATCTGGGCAGCCGAGGAGTTAGCCGGTCGCGCCTCGATGCCCTGGTTAGCTTTGGCGAGGAACGTCCGCTGGTGCCCACCGAATCCCCCGAACGGGCCAATCGCCGAACGGTCACCGAAGTCGGCGGGTTCGTCGATGGCGATCCCATGGTGTTGGACGGAAAGTACGCCCAGATTGTCTACCGCAGGTATATCGCCTCGGGCGCTCCGGCCGAAGGTTAACCCGGTCTCCGCATCGCACAATCCGAAGCCCCGCCCGGCCAAAGTCGCGGCGGGGCTTTTTGGTGGGCGGGATGCTGACGGAAGCGTCCCCGATTCTCCCCGGATAACCCATCAATTTCTCCATCCTGGTCCAATTGTCGCCTGAATTGAGCGTCAAAAAGGACAGCGCGGGGAATCCGCATCCGGCGATTTGATCGACTGGACGAAGAACGTGAGCGGCCCGGACATTACCCGTCCGCCGCATTTGGAGTGGTACACATGTCAGGCAATCTTGCCGTCCTTCCCCAGCCGGAACCGCTGCGCGCGGTATCCGTTTCCCGCGATGTTCAGGAATTCGACCTTCTGATCGAAGACATGGAAGCCGAACTGGGCGAAGGCTGGGGTGACCTGGACTTTGTTGAAGCCACCGCTTTTCTGCAGCAGGACGATGCGAAGACGTTGGAATTCATCGTCGTCGCCGTGGACAAACAGGATGAAGATCGGCTGTCGCTGATCAAAACGGTCATCAGCCAGGCGAAGCGCGCCGGGCTGAAAGTCGTGTTGGTTGCCGAGGGCCTCGGTCCGATCGCTTTGCATGAACTTCTGCGCGCCGGCGCGGACGATTTTGCACCTTACCCTCTGCCAGAGAAAGCACTGGCCGATGCCGTTGCGCGCATTCGTGCGCCCGGCATGCCGGATAACGAGGATATGATGCGGCGCGCCGGCGCCGATACCGTCGATGGCGAAACTGTTGACCCGACCGCCGCGGCCGGGCTGCCCATGACCGTGACGGGCGGCGGCAAGACGGGATCGAAAGATGCCGGGCTGTTCGCATTCCAGAGTGCTGCTGGCGGCGACGGCGCGACAACCCTGGCCGTCAATCTGGCCTGGGAACTGGCCACTATCGACCGTGCGGCCGCACCAAAAGTACTCCTGATCGATCTTGGTCTGCAATTCGGATCGGTCGCGACCTATCTGGACCTACCGCGCAAGGCGACGATCTACGATCTTCTGACCGACGTGTCCGCCATGGATGAACAGGCCTTTTTGCAGGCCCTATCGCCCTACAAGGACAAATTGTCGGTCTTCACCGCGCCATCAGATATCCTGCCGCTCGACCTGATCGGCCCGGAAGAGGTGACGGCGCTGCTCAAGCTGGCTCGGAGTGCCTTCGACATCGTGATCGTCGATATGCCCGGCACACTGACGTCTTGGACGGATACGGTCATCACCGAATCAGACATGTTCTATCTCGTCTGCGAGTTGGAAGTTCGGTCCGCCCAGAATGCGCTGCGTTTCCAGAAGTTGCTGCAGGCGGAGGGGATCCCGTCGACCGGGCTCTCTTACATCCTGAACCGAGCGCCTGGAAAGATGGACATGACCGGCCGGTCGCGCATCGACAAGATGGCCGACAGCCTGGACATTAAGTTCCACACGGTTCTGCCCGATGGCGGGCGTCAGGTGACCGATACAAATGATCAAGCTCAGATGCTGCGCGACGGAATGCCGAAAGCGCCGCTGACCAAGGAAATCGCGAAGTTCGCTGCGGAAATCGAAGATGCGCGCACCCGGATCGAAGCCGGGGAGGTAGCCCAGCCGGCTAAGAAGAAGACCTTTTTCGGCCTGAGCTTCGGCTAACGCGGACAGGAAGGAAGCGCCATGTTCTCCCGCTATAAGAAGCCTCAGATTCAAGGCGCCCGCCCCATTGGCGCCCCGGAAGAGCAAGCGGCCCCTATCCCAGAGGCCAAGCCAGAAGTGGATGTTGTCGAAATTGCGCAGCAGACGGCCAAGCCCAAGCCGCCCGCCGTCCCGCAGATGTCCGACAAGGAACTTAAGCGGCGTGAGCGGGTCGAAGAACTCAAGACCGAAATGCATCACAGGTTGCTGGACAACCTGAATCTTTCGGCCTTGGAGGGCGCCGAAGCGGGCGCGCTGCGCGCTGAGATCGTTTCGATTACCACTGAAGAACTGGCCGATATGGGTGTGGTTCTCGGCCGCGAAGATCGTGACATCCTCAACAACGAATTGTTCGACGAGGTCACGGGCCTGGGCCCGCTGGAGCCGCTTCTGAAAGACGAGACGGTCAACGATATTCTCGTGAACGGCCCACACAACATCTACATCGAACGGGCGGGCAAGCTGGAAAAGTCGCCAATCCGCTTCAAAGACGAACGCCACCTGCTGCGGATCATCGACAAAATCGTCTCCGCAGTGGGCCGTCGCGTCGATGAGTCGAACCCCTACGTGGACGCCCGTCTGAAAGACGGCTCGCGGTTCAACGCCATGGTGCCGCCGGTGGCCGTGGATGGCTCGCTGGTCTCCATTCGTAAGTTCAAGAAGGAAAAGCTGGCGGTCGACGATCTCGTCAAATTCGGCGCCTTCACTGAAGAAATGGCCATGTATCTGCAGGCGGCCTGTGCCTGCCGTCTGAACGTGATCGTGTCCGGCGGGACAGGTTCCGGTAAAACCACGACGCTTAACGCTTTGTCATCCTTCATCGGTCATGCGGAACGCGTGCTGACCATCGAGGATACCGCGGAACTGCAGCTCCAGCAGGATCATGTAGGCCGGATGGAAAGCCGCCCGCCCAACGTCGAAGGCAAGGGTGCGGTGACCCAACGCGATTGTCTGAGGAACGCTCTCCGGATGCGTCCCGACCGCATCATCGTTGGTGAGACCCGGGGTGAAGAGGTCATCGACATGCTGCAGGCCATGAACACTGGTCACGACGGTTCGATGACGACGATCCACGCCAACAACTCGCGCGATGCCATTTCGCGCCTGGAAAACATGATCGCCATGGCAGGCATCGAAATGCCACTAAAGGCTGTGCGCGCGCAGATTTCTTCGGCTGTGAACCTGATCGTCCAGGCCTCGCGCCTGCAGGACGGTTCGCGCCGGATGGTGTCGATCACGGAGGTGACCGGGATGGAAGGTGAGGTCATAACCTTGCAAGAAATCTTCCGCTACGAACGGCTGGGCCTGGAACCTGACGGCACGATCATCGGCCGGTTCACCGCCACCGGCATCCGGAGCCATTACGCCGACCGCTTCAAGGCCTGGGGCTACGATCTGCCCTCGTCCATCTACGAACCCGCCGGGAGCCGCTGACATGGAACTGTCCATTGAGCCGCTGATTTACCTCGCCATTTTCGGGGCAAACGTCTTGATCATCGGCGCTGTCTACATGCTGATCTTCGGCAAGTCGATCAAGCTGAACAACCGGGTGAACCGGCGTCTGTCGCTGATGGAAAAGGGAGCGACGCGCGACGAGGTTATGGCCCAACTCCGCAAGGAGATGTCGCAGCACGACAACGCCAAGCAATTCCCCCTTTATTCCCTCATCGCCGAAAAGGCCCAGAAAGCCAATCTGGCCTTCACGCCCGGCATGCTGATGGGGATCATGGCTGGTCTCGTCGTGGTCAGCTTCCTGCTGCTCAACATCCTGACCAGCGCGGCCCTGCCGCTGCAGATCCTGCTGTCACTCGCCTTCGGAGTCGGTGGCGTCTATTTCTGGGTCAACAAGCAGGCCAAAAAGCGCCTCGCCCTGCTCGAAGAGCAACTGCCCGACGCCATCGAATTGATCGTGCGGTCGCTGCGGGTGGGTCATCCGCTGAACTCGGCAATCGGCATCGTCGCCAAGGAAATCGCCGATCCGCTGGGGTCGGAAATGGGGTTCATCGCCGACGAGGCCGCCTATGGCCGCGATATCCCAGAATCGCTGCGCGCGCTGGCCGAGCGGGTGGAATTGCAGGACTTGCGGTTCCTGGCCGTGGCCGTTGCCATCCAGCAGAAATCGGGCGGTAACTTGGCCGAGATCCTCGAAGGTCTGTCGGGCGTTGTGCGCGCCCGCTTCAAGCTGTTCCGCAAGGTGAAGGCCATCACCGCAGAAGCGCGCTGGTCCGGTGTATTTTTGTCGGCATTCCCGATCATCGCGCTGGTCGCGATCAACGTGATGAAGCCGGATTATTATGCTGATGTGAAGGAAAGCCCGTACTTCATTCCGGCGGCGGCCGTGGTCTGTGTGTTCCTGCTCGTGAACATCGTGTTCATGAAGATGATGGTTAACATCAAGGTTTAGGGGGCGCACCGGATGGAAATCCTCAACTCGGTGATCGAGGGGCTGACGGGGCCGGACGGGATGCTCTATCTCGCCGGTGGCGCAGGCGTCGTTCTGGCGCTCCTGGCGCTTCCGGTATTGCTGAACAAGAAATCCGAGCCCATGGATCGGATCGCCGCCCAGCGGAAGCAGCAGGATGTGGAAGCGCTTGGCGGCCAACAACTTTCGCGCCACGGCGCCCGCAACGAACATCTCGCGAAATATGCCCAATACCTCGATCCCCAGGACGAGGAGGAGATGAGCAAAACCCGCACGATGCTCATCCGTGCGGGTTATGGTCACAAGGATGCCGTCCGAACATTGACGGCCGCGCAATTCCTACTGGGCCTCGGACTCTTGTTCCTGGGTCTGATCTACATCTTGATCCTGGGCGAAGACATGACGCCCATTTCGCAGTTCATGTATGCCGTCGGCCCCGGCGTCGTCGGCTATTACGCACCGAAATACTGGATCCAAAAGCGGGTCGCCAAGCGCCAGGAAGAAATCCAGCAGGGTTTCCCCGATGCACTTGACCTCCTTCTGGTCTGTGTCGAAGCCGGCCAGTCGCTGGACCAGTCTATCATCCGCGTCGCCACTGAAATCGAGCCGTCCTATCCGTCGCTCGCCGCCGAATTCCTGATGGTCGCGCAAGAGATGAAGGCAGGTAAGGACAAGCCCGAAGTGCTGCGGGCGATGTCGGATCGCTGCGATATCAACGACATTACCAGCTTCGTGACGGTGCTGATCCAGTCGCAGACCTTCGGCACCTCGATCGCCGACGCCCTGCGGGTCTATGCATCGGAGATGCGGGACAAGCGCGTGATGCGCGCCGAAGAAAAGGCCAACGTGCTGCCCACAAAACTGACCGTTGGAACCATGATGTTCTGCGTCCCGCCGCTTCTGATC
>JBCDCS010000070.1:0-10330 GCA_039181205.1 Pseudomonadota bacterium | reverse complement strand
CATGGTGCCCAGGAAGACGACCGCCAGAAGCCGCCCCGCCGTCCCACCACGGGACAGATCCGCCCAGGCATCTGCGAAGATCGGGGCGGGCGCGGCCCGCTCTTCTTTCGACATCGGGCGGGGATATTCCTGCTTCCAAAGCGCGATCACGTTCAGAACCAGCGTGGCCACCGCCGTGCCCTGCACCACCTGGATCAGCAGCACGCCGTCGAAGTCCCGCAGAAGCCAGCCGATCAGGACCGAACTCACCAGCATCCCGATCAGGAACGCCACGTAGAGCAAGGCGACGACCCGGGGCCGGGTCTCGTCATCCGCCCGGTCGGCGGCCAGCGCCAAGCCGGCGGTCTGGGTCATGTGCATGCCCAGACCGGTCATCAGGAAGGCCAATCCCGCCAGCGCCTCGCCCAGGCCGGGCGGCACTTCGATCTGGTCGTAATCGCCCAAAATCAGAAGGGAAAACGGCATGATGGCAAGGCCACCGAATTGCCAGAGCGTGCCGAACCACAGATACGGAATGCGCTTCCATCCGATGGCCGACCGATAGGTGTCCGACCGGAAGCCGAGCAAGGCCCGGAACGGCGCGATCAGGACCGGCAGCGCGATCATCACCGCGACCAGCACGGCGGGCAGGCCAAGCTCCACGATCATCACGCGGTTCAACGTGCCCAGCAGCATCACCATCGCCATGCCCACCGACACCTGGAACAGCGACAGCCGCAGCAATTGCCGGAGCGGCAGCGCATCGGACCCGGCATCCGAAAACGGCACCAGACGCAGGGTTATGGCGCGCAGCGCCGTCATGCCCGCAACTCCAGACAGGTGGAGATGTAGAAGCCGGACGTCACACGCTCCACCTCGCGCAGATCGCCATCCAGCATGGGCGCCAGGCGGCCCGGCACATGGGGCACCATGACCGGCGACCGCTCGCCGCGCGGGAAGACCTTCCCGGCCCAGAACATGGCCATCAAAGGCGTCGTCCTCGGGGCCACGGTAAACACAACTTGCCCTGCTCGATCGGACAGGGCGTTCAATTTGTCGGACAGCGACGGACGGTCGTAATAGATCATCGAATCCTGCGCCACGACCGCGTCAAAAGACCCTAGATAAGGGGAAAACATATCCCCAGCCTCGAACCGGACGTGCCGATGCAGGTCCTGCGGCAACCGCTGCGCCGCGATCTCCAACAGCGCCGGAGAGATATCGCAGGCCACCACATCGGCCCCGCGCGCGGCCAGTTCAGCCGTCATCTGACCCGCGCCGCATCCGGCATCCAGAACCCGGGCCCCGGACAAATCCTCCGGCAGACATTCGAGCATCACCGCCCGCATCAGATCCCGCCCGGCCCGGACCGTGGCCCGGATCTTCGACACCGGCGCATCCGACGTCAGCCGCTCCCAGACCTGGGTGGCGGTGCGATCGAAATAGTGTTCGACCCGCGCGCGCGTCGCGTCATATGTCGGCGTCGCGCCCATCAATCGAAGCCCAGCAATTCGAAGATGTCCCGGTCTTCCATCGGATCCGGCGCCAACCCGTCTGTGCCGCGCCACAACGTTTCGGCCAGACGCACATATTCCGCCCGGCAGCGGACGATATCTTCCTCATCATCCATCTCGAACAGGGTCTTCTTCTTCAGACGGCTCCGCCGGATCGCATCCACATCCGGCATATGCGCGATCCGCTTGAACCCGACCGTATCGCAGTAGCGATCCACCTCGTCGGTCTCGCGACTCCGGTTCGCCACGCAGCCCGCCAGCCGCACCTTGTAGTTCTTCGACTTGGCCTGCACGGCGGCGATGATCCGGTTCATCGCATAGATGGAGTCGAAATCGTTTGCGGTCACGATCACGGCCCGGTCCGCATGCTGCAGCGGCGCCGCGAACCCCCCGCAGACCACATCGCCGAGCACGTCAAAAATCACCACATCCGTGTCTTCCAGCATGTGATGCTGCTTCAACAGCTTCACCGTCTGCCCGACCACATACCCGCCGCAGCCCGTTCCGGCGGGCGGCCCACCGGCCTCGACGCATTGCACGCCACCATAGCCCAGCGTCACGAAATCCTCGGGCCGCAATTCCTCGGCGTGGAAATCCACCTCCTTCAACGTGTCGATCACCGTCGGCTGCAGCCGCCCGGTCAACGTGAACGTGGAATCATGCTTCGGATCGCACCCGATCTGCAGCACCCGCTTGCCCAGCTTGGCGAAGGCCGCGCTCAGGTTCGACGACGTGGTCGACTTCCCGATCCCGCCCTTGCCGTAGACCGAGAAGACCTTCGCCCCCTCGATCTTCGCATCGGCATCCTGGTGCACCTGGACGGAGCCTTCTCCGTCCTGACCGCGCAGCAGGGGCATGTCCTTTGGCATGGTCGGTCCTCTCTCTATTCTGCCGCCACGATGCCTTCGAGCCGATCTTCAAGCTCGTCAGCGGCATCCTGAAGGGCGGCCAATGTTTCTGCGTCCGGCTGCCAGAACTGGCGGTCCCCCGCCTCCAGCAACCGGTTCGCCATGCGCGCGCTGGCCTTGGGGTTCAGCTCCGCCAGGCGGCGGCGCATCTCCTCATCCAGCACGAATGTCTCGGAAATCTTCTGATAGACCCAGGGCTCGACGGCACCGGTCGTGGCGCTCCAACCCAGGGTGTTGGCCACCTGCGCCTCCAACTGGCGCACGCCTTCGGACCCGTGCTTCAGCATCCCTTCGAACCAGAGCGGGTTCAGGCTGCGCGACCGGGTCTCCAACGCCACCTGGTCCTGCAAGGTGCGCACCTTCGCGGCGCCGGTGGTGGCATCGCCAATGTAAACCGGCGCCTCCGACCCCTTGGCCCGCTTCACGGCCCGGGAAATCCCGCCCAGCGTGTCGAAATAATGGTCGACCGTGGTCACACCCAACTCGACCGATTCCAGGTTCTGATAGGCCAGGTCCACGTCGCCCAAGGCCGCCTGCAGCACATCTGCCTGCCGCGCCGCCTTGCCGTTCCGGCCATAGGCAAAGGACTTCCGCGCCTCATAGGCATCGGCCAATTCGCCCTCATCATCCCAGGCGCCGCTATCGACCAGCGCATTGACGTTGGACCCATAGGCGCCTTCGGCATTGGAAAAGACGCGCAAGGCCGCCGTCTCCAGATCGCACCCGACCTTCTGGGCATAGGCCACGGCATGGGCCCGGACGAAATTGTGCTCCGGGAGTTCATCGGCGCTGGCGGCAAGCCAGGCCGCCTCGGCCAGCATCCGGGTCTGCAAGGGCAGCAAGTCGCGGAAGATGCCCGAGAGCGTCATCACCACATCCACCCGTGGCCGCCCCAACTCTTCCAGCGGGATCAACTCGGCCCCGCAAAGCCGCCCGTAATGGTCGAACCGCGGCCGCGCACCCAGCAGCGCCATCGCCTGGGCCACCGGCACACCATCCGACTTGATATTGTCCGACCCCCAAAGCACCAGCGCGACGGATCGCGGCATCTGCGCATGGGTGGCCAGCAACAGGTCCGCCTGCGCCGCCCCGTCCTGCAGCGCATAGGCCGTCGGCATGCGGAACGGATCGAAGGCATGGATGTTCCGCCCGGCAGGCAGGATCTCCGGCGACCGGATCAGATCACCGCCCGGAACGGGGGGCACGAACCGGCCCGCCAAAGCGCGCATCAGACCGTCCAACTCGGCATCTGACCGCAACCCTGCCTCGGCCCGTTCCCGGGCCTCCTCGGGCAGGTTGGCGAGATAGGCTTCCACCTGTTTAGGCGTCAGATCGGCCCCGACCACGTGCAGCCCGTCGGGGATCAGCGCTGCTTCCGTCTCCAGCAGCGTCAACCACAGATCGTCCGGCGCGCCGGCCAAGTCCACGGCCGCCGCCTGATCCGCGATGAGGGCCTCCAGATCGTCAGACCGATCCCCCCCGCGCCACCGCTGAACACTCTCTTTCAGCGCCAAAAGACCTTTATAGAGACCGGATGCCAGCAGAGGCGGCGTCACATGGGTGACCGTCACGGCCCCGCTCCGCCGTTTGGCCAGCGACGCCTCGGACGGATTATTCGACGCATAGAGATAGATGTTGGGCAGATCGCCGATCAGACGGTCCGGCCAACACGCGCCCGACACGCCCGCCTGCTTGCCCGGCATGAATTCCAGCGCGCCATGCATCCCGAAATGCAGCACCGCATCCGCACCGAAATCGTCTCTAATCCAGCGATAAAAGGCCCCGAAGGCATGGGTCGGCGCAAAACCCTTCTCGAAGAGCAGACGCATCGGATCGCCTTCATGGCCGAAGGCAGGCTGCAACCCGACGAACACATTGCCGAAGTCGGCCCCCAGAACGAAAACATCCCGGCCATTGCTTTGCTGTTTACCCGGCGCGGGTCCCCAAGCGGCTTCGGTCTCGGGCAGCCACCGATCTTCGGCAACCAGCCGATCGGCCGGAACCCGTGCCACCACATTGCCGTCCTGGCCGAACTGCCCCGCATTGCCGTCCAGCACGGCCGTGCGCAGCGCCTCGACATCTTCGGGCAAGTCCACCGCGTAGCCCTCGGCCTTCAGCCGGGCGAGCGTGTTCCAAAGCGACTCCCAAACGGCCAAATAGGCAGCCGATCCACTGGCACCGGCATTGGGCGGAAAGTTGAACAGCACGATCGCCAGCCGCCGCGTTTCGACTTGCGACCGGCGCAAGACGGCCCGCCGCACGGCGCGCGCAACCAGGGCGTCGACCCGTTCCGGACAGGGCACCATGGCGCGATCGGCCTTGTGCTCGTCGCCCTGCCGTCCGGCATAGACGACCGGCGCCGTGGCCCCGTCCAGCTCTGGCAAGGCGATCAGCATGGTTGTCTCGATGGGACCCAACCCCTGGGGGGAATGCTCCCATTGCTCCAGTGTCTGGAACTCCAAGGGATGCGCGGCGATGTATGGCACATCCAAGTCTTTCAGGATCTGCACCGCCGCATCGCTGTCGTTATAGGCAGGCCCACCGATCAGACTGAACCCGCTGAGCGAAACCAGCGCGTCGATCCGGCCATCGGTGAAATACGCCTCGATGGCGGGCCGCATATCCAGGCCGCCCGCGAAGGCAGGCAGCACCCGCACGCCCCGCGCCTCGAACGCCCGGATGACGGCATCGTAATGGGCGGCATCGTCGGCCAGAACATAGGACCGCATCAGCAGCAGACCGATGGTCGGGGGCTCCGACGCAACATCATGTCGCGTGTTGCAAGCCCGGTCGTCTGTACGCGCGTTCGTACGGGGGGTGTACGGGGGGTGTACAGGGGGTGCCCCGGGCAGATCGGCCACATCGGTGACGATCCGACCCTCCGCATCCGGGTGGTACAACCCCACTTCCGGATACTCGATCGGCGCCGCTGCTTCGGTCTCGAACCGCTTCGAATACCGCCCGATCAAGTGCCGCAGCAGGCCCTCGAAATTGTCGTCGGACCCGCCCAGCCAATACTGCATGCACAGGAACCACGCCCGCAAATCCTGTGCTTTGCCAGGGATATAGCGCAGCAGCTTTGGCAGCCGCCGCAGCATCTTCATCTGCTTTTCACCCGACGACGCCGACGGGGCCTTTGACCCGCGCAGCTTCTTCATCAGCTGCACCGCCGCCGAGGACGGCTTGGCCATGTCCAGCTCGCCCATCTTGGTCAGCTTCACGACGGCCGGATCGCTTACCATTGCGACCATGGCGTCGCATTTATCCCGCCGCGCCCGCAGGTTAGGCAGGATCGCCTGGATATGCTCATCGATGAACAGCAGGCCGCAAATCACGACATCCGCCTGCGCCACAGCCTCCTGCGCGACCTCCAAAGCTTCGGGCGTTTCCGCCCAACTGGCCGCCGCATGGACGCTGACGTCCAGCCCAGGAAACTCGCCGGCCAACCGCAGACCCACACGCGCCACCGGGCCCGCCGCATGGGCGTCCAGGGTCACGATCGCGACCCGATACGGCAGGGGTCCGTCACCGCGCATAATGGGCCTTCGCTTCGTAAAGCGTTTCCACGCTGATCTCGGAGACGCCCCGCTCCAACGCGAACGCCTCGGTATTCCGCTTCGCCTTCCCGCGCACGAAGAACGGGATTTTCCGCAACTCCTTCTCGGCCGCGGGCACCCAGACGACCTCCATGGTCTGCTGCTCGCCAGACATCCCGTCTGAGGCATCCACAGCGCCGGAGGCCGACGCACGTTCATCCGGTGTGGCAGGCGTATGGCCGCCGTGATGCGACGGGCCCGCCTCGTCGGAGAACTCGAAATCCTCGCGGAACATCGTCAGCAGATGCTCTTCCAGCCCCATGACCAGCGGATGGACCCACGTGTCGAACAGCACATTCGCGCCCTCGACGCCCATCTGCGGCGAATGCCGGGCCGGGAAATCCTGCACATGGACGGGTGAGGAGATGACAGCACAGGGGATGCCCAGCCGCTTACCGATATGGCGTTCCATCTGGGTGCCCAGGATCATCTCGGGCGCGGCGGCATCAATGGCGCGCTCCACCTCCAGATAATCGTCCGTAATCGTCGCCGGGACGCCAAACTCTTTCGCCATGGCGCGCACCGGCCGGGCGAATTCGCGGTTGTAGCAGCCCAGTCCGCAGACCTCGAACCCCATCTCATCCCGGGCGACCTTAGCGGCGGCCATGGCATGGGTGCCGTCGCCAAAGATGAAGACCCGCTTTCCGGTCAAATAGGTGCTGTCGACCGACGCGCTCCACCACGGTTGACGCAGCGCTTCGTCGTCCAAAATAGGCTCTAAACCGACGATTTCAGACACTTCATCCACGAAACGGCGGGTCGCATGGGCGCCGATAGGGATCGTCTTCGTGTAAGGCTGACCATGCTCCCGCTCCAACCAGCGGGCCGCGTTTTCCGCATGCTCGGGGTAGAGCACCACGTTGAAATGGGCCGCCCCCAGCCGCGCGATATCGGATGGACGGCTGCCCATGGGCGCCACGGCATTCACCGCGATCCCCATCCCGTCGAGCAGCTTCGTCACCTCGATGACGTCGTCGCGGTGCCGGAAGCCCAGGCCGACAGGGCCGATGATGTTGCAACTGACTTCCTGCGTCCGGTCCATCGGCTTCGCCAGCGCGCGGCAAAGCTGGTAGAAGGTCTCGTCAGTCCCAAACAACTCCTTACGGGAATAGCTCGGCAATTCCAAAGCGATCACCGGGATCGGCAGGCCCAGCGCTTCGGCCAACCCGCCCGGATCGTCTTGGATCAACTCCGCCGTGCAGGACGCGCCGACGATCATGGCTTCGGGCTTGTACCGCTCATAGGCGGCAAGGCAGGCATCCTTGAACAACGTCGCCGTATCGGAGCCCAGATCGCGGGCCTGGAAAGTCGTGTACGTAATCGGCGGACGCTGACCGCGCCGTTCAATCATCGTGAACAGCAGGTCCGCATAGGTGTCGCCCTGGGGCGCGTGCAGAACGTAGTGCAATCCCTTCATGCCCGTCGCCACGCGCAGCGCGCCCACATGGGGCGGGCCTTCGTAGGTCCAGACCGTCAGCTTCATGCCGCGCCCTCCGACAGGATGGCCTTGCGGCGCAGCGGTCGGGCGAAGAGCGAGGCGAGATCACCCGCCTGTTCGTAGAAATGGACCGGCGTGAAGACGAGCTCGATGGCCCATTTCGTGGTCAGGCCTTCCCGTTCCAGCGGATTGGCGAGACCGAGACCGCAAACCGTTATGTCGGGTCGATCCGCCCGGACACGGTCCAATTGCAGATCCACGTCCTGGCCTTCGGCGATCCGCGGGCCGCCGGGCAGCAGGGCCAATTCATCGGCCATGATCTTGGAATGCAGGAAGGGGACGCCGACCTCTTTGGCCTCCATGCCGCATTCCCGAGTCAGAAATCGGGCCAGGGGCAGTTCAAGCTGGCTGTCGGGCATGAAGAAGATGCTCTTGCCAGCCAGTGTCTCGGCTGCGGCAGCAATAGCCTTCCGCGCGCGCGCGCGGGGCGCGGCGGTGACCTTGTCTACCGTCGCCTCTTCGATCTCAAAGGCTGCCGCGATGGCCCGCAGCCAGAGCGTGGTGCCTTCCTCCCCGAAGGGGAAAGGCGCGGCGATCCGCTGTGCGCCCCGCTTGTCCAGCGCGGCCGACGTCTCACCCAGAAAGGGTTGCAGCAACGCGTAACGAGTGTGTGGTCCGACCTGCGGGTCTTCGTCCGCCCGTCGGCCGGGCAGGACCTGCACATGCTCGACCCCGAGATCGGCAAGCAGCGCGCGGGCCTGGTCTTCGACCACGTCGGGGAGCGCGCCAACGAGCAGTAGATTGGACGCTTCGGTGTTCGCAAGCCCCGGCACCATGGCGGCCAAGCAGGCATCTTCGCCTTCAGTGAAGGTCGTCTCGATCCCGCTGCCGGAATAGTTCAGCACCCGCACATGGGGGGCGTGGGCCTCGGACAACCGTTCGGCCGCGCGCGCCAGATCCAGCTTGATCACCTCGGACGGGCAGGAGCCCACCAGGAAGAGCTGCCGAATATCCGGCCGCCGCTCCAACAGGCGGGCGACCTCGCGATCCAACTCGTCATTGGCATCCTTCAGGCCCGCCAGATCGCCCTCTTCCAAAACCGCCGTTCCAAACCGCGGCTCGGCAAAGATCATCACGCCCGCCGCCGATTGCAGCAGATGCGCGCAAGTCCGGGATCCGACGACCAGGAAAAACGCATCCTGCATCTTGCGGTGTAACCAGATGATGCCGGTCAGCCCGCAAAACACCTCGTGCTGGCCACGCTCCTTGATGACGGGCGCGGCCGTGCAACCAATGGGCGTGTGGTCGTTCATGCGGCCACCTCCAAGCGGGCGGCGCGCAGCTTCCACAAGAACTGCCCTGCATTGATGACGTATGCGGCATAGGCCACCAGGGCGACGGCCATCTCGGCGGCCGGGGCAAAGCCACCCGACAGAACCATCCAGACATAGGCCAGGTGCAGCGCGATCACCCCAAAGCTGACCACATCTTCCCAGAAGAAGGCCGGCGCGAAGAGCCAGTGATCGAAGACGACCTTTTCCCAGATCGAGCCGGTCACCATGATCGTCAGAAGCACCATCGTCTTTATGACGATGGACATCGTCGCCGCCTCATAGCCCGCACCGGTGGCGAGATAGCGAAGCACCAGGGCCAGCGAGACGAGAAAGACAAGGAACTGCAGGGGCGCCAGAATGCCTTGGACCAATGTCCAAATGCTTGCGTCGCGGCGGGCCCGTTCTTCCGGGGTGTATAGCCGGATTGGCTTATGGGTTCGGTTCGACCCGGTCATTTAGACGACTCCACCCCTTCTCACGAACGTATCGTGACACTTACGTGTCAGATGTCAACTTACATTTACATCTTGGTGTGGCCTAATTTTCAAGGTTAGGGCGGGTAAATTGTCAATTAGAATGTCTATTTAAGTTGACATTTTGCCGGATTCGGGTCCTACTTGAGGGACTTGTCCGACAGGAGGACTCGCTATGTCGTCATCGACCGACTGGGAACGAATCGTCCTGCCGAAGGGCCCTGGGGCCGTGAATACGGATGGTTTATGCGCATCCGTCAATGCCATGGAATTGACTGTCCGTCCCGGCGCCGATCTCTTCCTGCTGGATCATGCGGCCATTCGCCTGGTCGAAAAAGTCGTCCTGCATGATGACGAAGCGCCGCGCCGCGCGCTGCTCGCCCGTGGGAAAAGCGATCCGGTTTTCGCAGCCCGTCTGCTCACAGATATCTTGCCGAATGTGGCCCGCCGGCTCGATTCCGGATGGGCCGAGGATCGGCTGTCATTTGTCGATGTCACGATCGCCGCCGCCCGCGTACAGGACGCGTTACGCGTGTTGGGTCGGGTCACCCTTCCGACGCCGGAAGCGAATGCCATCGCTTTAATCGTTCCATCCTGGGAACAGCATACACTCGCTGCCGCCTTCGCGGCCCAAGCTATGCGCGATATGGGCGCCCAGGTCCGGATAATCACCGGGCCGACCATAACCACGATCGCCGCCATCGTGGCCCGGGCCCCCGTTCAGGCCATCATGGTGTCGGTCAGCGGAGAGGCCGCGCTGGACAGAACGCCGGACTTTCTGACGAAGCTCAAGAAGGCCATGCCCTTGGCTCTGCCGGTCGTCGTCGGCGGCGCGGTTGCGGAGGAGAAAGGTGCGGCCCGATGCCCACGTGGCGCGGATTTGATGACGAATGATTTTGGAGAAGCTTTGGGTTTTTGCAAAATCCCGCTATCTCGTCTGTCAGGCGAGAAAGCAGTGACCGATGCTTTGTGATGATGAACGCCCGATAGTCTAACGACGGGGACCGGCAAATGAGCACGCGAGAAAGCGACTTCTGGAACGAACGTTCTGGCCCCCGCATCGCGCCGGAACACTTCGCCGACATCGT
>JBCDCS010000069.1:0-10356 GCA_039181205.1 Pseudomonadota bacterium | reverse complement strand
GTGTCGAGCGCGCGCCGCACCGACCCATCGCCCAGGGCCCAGCCGCGCATGGCGAAGTCCAGCCGGGGATCGAACAGGTCGGGGTCGATGAACAGGCGGAAGACGCCCAGGATCGACGCTGTGATGGTTGGCGCATTGGCCGAGGCGGCACGCAGGAAAGGGGCGGTGTTGGTGTCTTCCCAATGGGTGACCAAGGCATCGAGCAGGTCTTTGCGATCCCGGAAATACCAGTAGAAGCTGGACCGGGAGACGCCGAGCCGTTCGCTGAGCGAGAACACTTTGACCGCGTCCACGCCATCGGACACCAGCGCATCCAGGGCGACGCGAAGCCAGTCGTCCCGTGTGGAGCGGGCAATTGGATCGGGGGCGGTCTGCTTGGTCATCGGGTCACGCCACCGGGGCTGCGCCGCCTTGGGCGCGGCGCTCGGCGATGAAAGTATCGAGCGCGGCTAGGCGGTCTGGGGCAAGCTCCGGCGTGCGAACATCGGCCAGGGCTTTTTGCCAGATGTCGGTGGCCCGTTCGTCGGCATCGCGGGACCCACGTTCGACCCAGGTGCCGTAGTTGCTCCAATCGGCGACGACGGGTTCATAAAAGGCCGTCGAATAGCGTTCCATCGTATGGGCGCAGCCGAAGAAATGACCGCCAGGCTGCACTTCGCGGAGGGCATCGAGCGCGATTTCTGCTTCGGTCGCGGGCGTCGGCGCGCAGAGTTCGGCGAAAATCTGCATCGCCTCCAGATCGGTGATCAGCTTTTCGAAGCTGACCGTCAGGCCGCCTTCGATCCAGCCCGCGCCGTGGAGCAGGATCGTGGCCCCCGCCAGCACCGCGCCCCAGGCGCCGAACTGCGTCTCATGGGCGGCCTGGGCGTCGTTGACAGGGCCGCCCGCACCGGTGGCGGATCGCCAGGGCAGGCCGAGCAGGCGGGCAAGCTGCCCCACGGCCAGATTGGCTTTCACATGTTCCGGGGTGCCGAAGGCGGGCGCGCCGGATTTCATATCCACATTCGACGTGAAAGACCCGTAGCAGATCGGGGCGCCTGGCTTCGTCAGTTGCGTCAGCACGATGGCAGCCAGCGCTTCGGCATGGCTGAGCGTGACGGCGCCCGCCACCGTGACTGGCGCCATGGCCCCCATCAGGCAGAACGGGGTGACCACCGACATCTGGCCCGCGCGGGCGAAATCGATCAGCCCCTGGGCCATGGGGATGTCGAGCATGCGTGGGCTGTTGGTGTTGATAATCGTGTAGCACCATGGCTCCGCCGCGAAGGCTGTGCTGTCCAGGCCGCGGGCGATCCGGATCATCTCGAAGCAATCGGCGACTTGGCCGGACCCGCGTGAAAAGATGAATGGGATTTTGTCTGACAGGGTCAGCAAGGCGCGGGTCGTGTCCAGGTGACGGACATGGACGGGGCTGTCCTGGGGTTCCACCGACGGGCCCAGCATCTGGAACACGTCGTAATGCTGGGTCAGCTTGGTGAAGTCGACGAAGGCCTCCATATCGCCGGGCCGTCGCCCGCGCAGGCGGTCCGCCGCATGGGGCGCGCCGCCGCCGGTCTGGATCGCCAGGCGGCCCAATTCCATGGTCAGGTCCTTGGCGCGGCTGCCCGCGCGGATGGCGAAGCTCTTGGGGGCGGTGGACAGGGCGGCCTCGACCATGTCCCGGCCGATGCGCACCGTTTCTCCGTCCACCAAGGCGCCGCCGCCCGCGTAGATGTCCCGTGCGTCGGGCAGTAGGACTTTCATACCGAGGTCTTCCAGCACCGTGAGCGCCGACTGATGCATGGCGGCGATCCGGTCGTCGGTGAAGACCGGGACGGCGGGGAACGGATTGCGCAGATTGTGGTAGTCGACTTTCCGGCCCCCGGCGCCTGTCGCCGCAGCCGCCGCCCGGCCGCGCCGCCCGCCGCTGCGCCGGGTCTCGCGCAGGGGGGCGCTGGTCATGGGCGCATGGCCCGTCCCTCGGGGTCGTAAGGCGAGGGCGGGATCACCGTCGCCGCCCGTTCCTGCCCCACCACATGGATCGCCAGATCGGTGCCGTCGGCCGCGTGATCGGCCGAGACCAGCCCCATGGCCAGCGATTTGTCGACCGTGTGCCCGAACCCGCCGGAGGTGACGAAGCCCACCCGCTCTCCGTCGCGCCAGATCGGTTCATAGCCCGACGCATCCGCGCCGTTGGCGTCGATTTCCAGCGTGACGATCCGGCGGGACGGGTTGGCGCCATGGGCGGCCTTCTTGCCGACGAAGTCCTTGGACCAGTCGATCCAGCGGTCCATGCCGGTTTCGGCCGGCGTATAGGCTTGGGTGAATTCCGCCGACCAGATGCCGAAGCTCTTTTCCAGACGCAGCGACAACAGGGCCTGGAAGCCGATTTCGCGGATCCCATGGTCCGCCCCGGCGGCGAGGAGTTCCCGCCGCAAGCCGACATGATCCAGGGTGGGCACGTGGATTTCGTAGCCCAGCTCGCCGGAAACCGAGATGCGGCCCACATGGGCCCGGGCCAGGCCCACGTCCATTTCCACGCAGCCCATGAACGGAATGGCCGAGACGTCCTGATGGGTCACGGCCTGCAGCACCTCGCGGCATTTCGGGCCGGAGATCGAGAAGCCGATGGTCCGCTCCGAGATATCGGTCACCGTCACGCCATCCTGCATGTGGTCGTTGAACCACCGCATATGCCAGGCGCGCAGATAGTAAGATCCGGTGATCCAATAGCGCCCGTCGCCCCAGTTGAAGACGGTCAGATCGCCCTTCAGGCGCCCGTCATGGCCCAGCATAGGCGCGAGCTTGATGCGGCCCTCGCCCGGCAGCTTGGACGCCATCACGTGGTCGAGCCAAGCCTTGGCGTTCGGGCCCGTGACCTCGAAGCGCGAGAAGGCCGAGATGTCGAGCAGACCCACCGCCTCGCGCGTGGCGCGGCATTCAGCGCCCACGATGTCGAACGCGTTGGACCGTTTGAGGGACGGCGTTTCGTCGAACCCCTGGGGTGCGAAGTAAAGCGGCGCTTCCAGCCCCCACGACACGCCCCAGCGGGCACCGGCTGCGGTCATGGCGTCATGGGCCGGGGCCATCTTGGCCGGGCGGCCTGCGGGCAGTTGTTCGTTGGGATAGGTCATCACGAAGCGGCGGGTATAGAACTGCCCCGTGGTTTCCTTGATGTAGCGCTTGTTTTCCGCGAACGGGCCGTAGCGGGCGACGTCCATGCCGTAGACATCGGCCTCGGGTTCGCCTTCGATGATCCACTCCGCCAGTGATTTGCCGACGCCGCCGCCCTGCAGGAAGCCCGCCATCACCGCGCAGGCGCACCAATAGCCCGGCACGCCCGGCACGGGGCCGACCAGTGGGTTGCCATCGGGCGAGAAGGTGAAGGCGCCGTTCACCCAAGACCGCACGCCCGCGTCCTGGAGCACCGGAAAGCGTTCAAAGCCCAGGGTCAGTTCCTTTTCGATCCGGTCGATGTCTTCCTGCAGCAGTTCGATTCCGTAATCCCACGGGGCGCCGTCCATCATCCAATGCTTGTGTTGGACCTCGTAGATGCCCAGCAACATACCCTTCAGGTCTTGGCGCATATAGGTGAAGCCCTCCAGGTCCACGACCAGCGGCAGTTCCTTTTCCAGGGCGGCGACTTCGGGGATCGTATCGGTCAGCAGGTAATGGTGTTCCAGCGGGCTGACCGGCAATTCGATCCCGGCCATCCGGCCCATCTGCTTGGCCCAGAGCCCGGCGGCATTCACAACGTGCTCGCAGGTTATGTCACCCTGTTCGGTGGTCAGGTGCCAGCCATTGGCGTTGCGCTTCATGTCGAGCACGCGGTTATGTTCGATCACCTTGGCGCCGCGCTTCTTGGCGGCGGCGGCGTAGGCATGGACGGTGCCGGTGGTATCCACATAGCCTTCGCGGTCCGCCCACATCCCGCCCAGGATGCCGTCGGTGGACATCACCGGGCAGAGTTCGCCAGCTTCCTCGGGCGTGACCAGCCGGACATCCTCGATGCCGATGGATTGGAAGGTGCGATAGGCCGATTGCAGCCATTCCCAGCGGTCCGACGTTCCGGCTAGAGTCAGGCCACCGGTCATGTGCATGCCGACCGATTGCCCGGATTCCGCTTCGATCTCGGACAGGAGATCGATGGTGTAGGCCTGCAAGGATGCGATGTTGGGATCGGCGTTCAGGGCGTGGAAGCCGCCCGCTGCGTGCCAGGACGACCCCGCTGTCAGGACCGACCGTTCGATCAGCGCGACATCCGTCCAACCGAGCTTCGCCAGATGGTAGAGAACCGATGTTCCGACGACCCCGCCGCCGATGACCACCACTCGATAATGCTGCATGATCCGCCCTCCTGCGCCGCGACGGTAGGCGTTTCTGGACAGGGCTGTCTAGAGTCAAGTTTCCTGGGTTGGTCGGTTTGCCCTGGGTCCTCGCAGTCCCAACCGTCTGCGTGCATCCATGCCGAGTTATGTGTGTGAAAAACAGGCAGGGAATAGGCGCCGTTAAGTGGGTATTCCTGCATCGGAGATGCATTCGGGCTGGTCCCGTTTCGACAATGAGGAGATGCCCATGGGCCGAATGGTGGATGGCGCTTGGATCACCGATGAAGGCATCGCCGCGCGGCCCTCCGGCGAATGGGAACGGGCCCCGTCTATCCTGCGCGATACTGTGGGGACGGAGGCCTTCCCCACCGCGCCCGGACGCTATCACCTGATCGCCGCTTGGAATTGCCCTTGGGCGCACCGCGCGTTGCTGGGCCGCGTGCTCAAGGGGCTACAGGACGTGATTAGCGTCTCATATTGCGCGCCCCGGCGGACGGATCAGGGCTGGGTCTTCACCGATGACTATCCCGATCCGCTCCACGGCGTGGCGTCCCTGCACGACCTCTATGCCCGCGCCGTGCCCGATTATTCCGGTCGCGTGACCGTGCCCGTGCTTTGGGACCGTGACACCGACCGGATCGTGTCGAACGAAAGTGCGGATATCCTGCGGATGATGAACCACGCGTGGGAGGATGCGTCGGGGCCCGATCTCTGCCCCGCCGATCTGGAAGACGAGATCGACACCTGGAACGATCGCATTCACAAGGATCTCAACAACGGCGTCTATCGTGCGGGCTTTGCTGAATCCCAGGCGGCCTATGATGCCAGTGTGTCGGATGTTTTCGCAACGCTCGATGCGGTGGAGGACCGGCTCTCCGACGGACGCGCCTGGCTCATGGGCGACCGGATTACGGAAACCGATCTGCGCCTGTTCCCGACGCTCGCACGCTTCGACGTAGCCTATCACGGTGCCTTCAAGTGCAACATTCGGCAGCTGATCGACTACCCCAATCTCTGGGCCTATGCCCGCCGTCTTTATGCGCTGCCGGGCTTGGCCGAGACGGTGCGCTTCGACATCTACAAGGCGGGCTATTATTCCCCGAGCCCGAAGCGGAACCCCCTGGGCATCGTCCCCGCCGGGCCGGTCATCGATTGGTCCTTGCCTTAAGGGCAAACGTGAACGGCGGACCCGTCGAAAGCCCTGCAATTGGGCCCATATCCTGAAGTCTCGCCCACGCTTGCCAACTTGGAGCGACCGATATGCCCGATCCCGTTTCCCGTCGTACTATCCTCACAGGGGCTGCCGCGCTTGTCGCGCTGCCCGCCCAAGCTCTGATCTCCGATCCCGGCACCGCCAGCGCCGTGACCGACGCCGCCCAGCGCTTCCTGTCGCAGGCCGACCCGGCTGCGCGTTTCCCCCTCTCCGGCGAAGAACCCACGCGCTGGCATTGGACGAATATCCGCCGCTTCCCCCGCAACGGGCAAGTTCTCTCTTCCATGGACGGGACCCAGCGCCAGGCGGCGATGGATTTGGTCGATGCCTCACTGTCCCCGGAAGGCACGGTGCGGGCCCGGCAGATCATGGCCCTGGAACGCCTGATCAATCGTGATCCGGACGCCTATTATTGGTCTGTTTTCGGTGAGCCGGGCGAGGGCGACTGGGGCTGGCGGCTGGAGGGGCATCACCTGTCCCACCACTTCCGCATCTCCGGCGACCGCGTGTCGCCGGTACCGTTCTTCCTTGGCGCTTGGCCGAACCGGGGCGCCGATGGCCGCCGCCCACTGGGCGAGATCGAGGATCTGGCCCGAGATCTGGTGGCCGGGCTGCCCGAGGATGCGCGGCGTGCTGCGATCGTGGCTGATCGGGCGCGACCCGGGCACGTGACGGGCAACGCGTCCCGTGCCAGCGCCCCGGGACTGCAGGGGCTCAACCTGTCGGACGCCGGTGCAGCGGCCGCCGGGCGCGACCTCGCCGCGACCTATCTTGCGTCGCTTCCCAAGGCGCAGCGGGATGCCGCCTTGGCGCGGGCCACAGCCGGGCCAATGCATTTGTCCTGGCGTGGCCCGCTCGACGTGGACCGGCCCCATTACTGGCGCCTGCAGGGCTCGGCCTTCACGTTGGAATGGGATGACACCCGGAACAACAGCGATCACGTGCATTCTGTGTGGCGCGACTATGACGCCGATTTCGATCCCTCTGTCGGTGGGTGATCCCGGCACTCGACGAGTGGGCGGTTAGACCTTGAACCGCGCGATGGCCGGGCTGTCGAGTGAGCCGAGCCAGACCGTCCCATCCAGCTCCCGCGCGCCGGTGACGTTCTGGAATGCGATATGGCTGTCTTCGAAGCGATGGACCATTCGGCCCGTTCGGTCGAAAGCCATGACGCCGACGATGGGCCGTGCCTTCGCCCCACTGCGCTGGGCGACTTTGCCGATCATCCGCCGGATTGGATGGGGCAGGCGCCAGACGAGGGCCAATGACCTTTCCCACCGGCTGGGGCCGCCAGCCCAAATCAGACCGTTGGTGCCCAGCGACAGATTGTCCGGCATCAGCGGGAGATCTTTGGCGAAGACTTCCCGCTCCCCCGCCCGCTTGCCCGAGATCCAGAGCCCGTGGATCGCCGCTTCCCCTGTGGCCGCGACCAGGACACGGTCGCCTTCGGTGCCCTGCAGAATCGTTACGCCATTGGCGAAGCCGAGGCCGTCCATGGCAATCTCCGGCGTGCCGCCCGGGGCGAGGCGCAGCAAGCGGCCGGACCGCGTGTCCTCGACCATGTCGCGCGTGACGTTCGGCAGGCCGTATCGCGTGGACGAGTCGGTGAACCAAATCGTTCCATCGGCGCCGACTGCCGCATTGTTGCACAGTACCAGCGGGTCGCCCACGACGGTGTCGCAGATCACGTCCAAATCCTTGGTGCTCGGCGTCAAGGCGAGGAGGCCGCGCTCGGCATCGCAGATCAGCAAACGGTTGTCGGGCAGCCAGTCCAGACCGAGCGGCCGTCCATTGGTCTGGGCGAGTATGTGTGTGTCTCCGTCGGGGTCGCGCCGCAGGATGCGCCCATCCGACAAGCCGAAGACTGTGCCGCCTTGCCGGTCCGGCAGCACGTCTTCCGGACCTTCGCCGGGAATGGCGATGACCTCCAGATTTGGCAGCGGGGTAGGGGCGGGGTGCTGGGCCATCGGGGCAAACTGACGCCCGCGGCGCTGAGGGGCAAGCCATCGGGGCTTGAACGGCCCCGCACGACATGGAACGCAGTGGCTATGTCGCGCCCTCCCTCCCCAGTTGCCCGATCCGGTTCAGGGCCTGATGGGCCCGCGGCATCGGATCCTTCACGCCCATTGGCCGAGCCAAGCGCTGCGGATCGCGCGGTTGAACGGATCATCCTGGCCGCCTGTTCCTGGTACCGGACCGTACTGGCGTTTTTCGCCCTGGCCCTGCTGCTGGCCATCTGGGCCGCGACCGGCCTGCGGGTGGACACCGATTCCAGCCGGATGGTGAACATCAACCTGCCGTTCCAGCTGCGCGAAGCGGCGTTGAACGAGGCATTCCCGCTGCTGGACGACACCATCGCGATTGTTGTCCGATCGGACAATCCCGATGCCGCCGATGCGGTGCTCGCCGAACTGAGCGCGCAGCTGGCCGAGGATGCCACGGTCTCGGACGTTTTCGCGCCCAGCATCGATCCGTTTTTCCGCACCCATGGCCTCCTTTACCTGTCGCCCGATGAATTGAGCACCGAAGTGGAGACGATCAGGCGGACAGCGCCTTTCCTGGCCACGCTGGTCGCCGACCCGACCATGGCCACCCTGTTCGCGGCCCTTGACGTCGTCGAGGCCCAAGGCGGCGGCGCTGCTTTGGAGCAACTCTATCGCGACCTCGCCGCGACTCTACAGGCGTCCCTGGCAGGCCGCCCGGCCGCACTCGCTTGGTCCGGGGTGGGCGATAGCGATGGTCCGGTGCAGCGCGTGCTGCAGGTGCGGCCGGTGCCGGATTTTTCGGACCTGCAGCCGGTTGAAGGTACCATGGACGCCATCGCCGCCGCCATTTCGAACCTCGATCCGGGCCTCGCGAGCCTGGTCGAGATCGGCGTGACGGGCGACCCGGCGCTTCGCCATGAAGAACTCGATAGCGTTTCCAGGGGCATAGGCCTTTCCCTGGGCGTGTCCTTCGCTGTGGTCGCTGTTTTGCTGCTTGTCGCCTACGGCTCGGTCGCACGGGCGGCCGCCACGCTGCTGGCGCTGGTCGTCTCGCTTATCCTGGCGACGGGCTTTGCGGCACTGGCTTTCGATGCGCTCAACTTGGTTTCCGTGGCTTTTGTTGTGCTGCTGGTGGGGCTGGGGCTCGACTTCACGATCCACGCGTTTCTGCATATCGATGCCCGATCGCCACCGGATGTCCGCGCCGCGCAGATCGCCCGGATGGGACGTGACATCGGGGGCGCGCTCGTCCTGGGCGCGGCGACCACGGTTCTGGCCTTCCTGGCGTTCGTGCCCACCGATTTCCACGGCATGGCGCAGCTTGGCGTTCTGGGGGCGGCGGGTGTGATGATCGCGCTATTGGTCGCGGTCACCTTCGTTCCGGCGCTGGTGATGGCGTGGCCCGGCATCGGGCGTGGTCGTTCATTGCCTGTGCGAAACGGCTCCGGTTTGAATGTCAGCCGCGGCTGGCTGTTCGTGCTACTGCTCATCCTCGTGCCGCTGGCCGTTCTGGTCGGTCGCGATGCCAGGTTCGATGCCGATCCGACCGTGTTGCGCGACCCCAATGCCCCCTCCATGCGCGCTTTGGCCTGGCTCCACGACGATCCGGAAACGGTGCCCTATCGGGTCAGTGTGCTGACCGTATCGCGCGAAGATGCCGCGCGCTTTGCCCGGGACCTGGACAGCCTGCCCGAGGTCGCGTCGGCCCGGATGCTCGACGACTTCCTGCCGACGGATCAGGTGGAAAAAGTCCTCCTCCTCGACGGGGCCCGCGATGCCCTATCCGATATTGCCGCCGGGCGCGGCTTCCCGTTGCCCGCGCGGGCGGCGGACGCGGCGGCCGCGGTCATCGACCGTCTGGCCAGCCGCGACGGACCGGCGACCCAGGACTTGCGGGAGGCCGTGCAAGCCTGGCAATCGGCCGAACAGGCGGCTCGGGATCGGGCCGAACAGGCGATATTCCGCTTCCTACCGGACCTCGCTCAGACGCTCGCGCTCCAGTCTGAGGCCGGCTTGGCGGAGTTGGCCGACCTGCCCGAGGGGATCGCCGTTCGCTTCCGCACTCCGGATCGCTGGCGCGTGGAAGTCGTACCGGCATCCGACCCCCGCGACCAAGCGACGCTGTCGGCTTTCGTCGATGCCGTGGCGGCTAAGGTTTTCGAAGCCGATGGTGCGGTCTTGGCGGGCCCGCCGGTGCACATCCTGCGGGCGGGCCAGACGGTCGCGGCGTCGATCGCACAGGCCATCGCCGTGGCCGGATTGGCGACTTTGGCGCTTTGCTTTGCCATGCTGCGCGACTGGCGGCTGGTCGTGGCGATCATCGTCCCGCTCGCCGCGGCGGCCTGTTTCACCGCCGCCGCATCGGCCACGCTGGGCATCGCGTTCAATTACGCCAATGTGATCGTGCTGCCGCTGATCATCGGCCTGGGCGTCGATAGCGGCATCCACCTGGCCCTGCGCCGTCGGGCTTTGCGCGAAACCGGCGCGCTTTTCGCCAGCCATACGCCCCGTGCCGTCATCTTCAGCGGTCTGACTACAATCGCGGCATTCGGCAGTCTGGCGCTGTCGGATCACCAGGGTACGGCCAGTATGGGTCTTATGCTGGCGGTCGCCGTCACACTCACGCTGGCCACCACCTTGATCTGGACCCCAGCCCTGTGCGACGTCTTAGATCGTCGTAGCTCCTCGCCGTCGGCGTGACGATCCAATCCAAGGTAAACGAAATGCCCGTGCCACTTTTCCAACAGATCAAAGTGGGCGCTTATGTTATGCGCCAAACCCTCGCGGGCCGGAAGCGGTATCCGCTGGTGTTGATGTTGGAGCCGCTGTTTCAGTGCAATCTGGCCTGCGC
>JBCDCS010000068.1:0-10448 GCA_039181205.1 Pseudomonadota bacterium | reverse complement strand
TGAAAGGCGAGCACAAGACCTTGCCGACGAAATTGGATTGGAGAAGCCGAAACTCAAGAGCCATATCCGCAAACTCAAGGAGTTGGGGCTGACCGAAAGCAAGCAGACAGGCTACAAATTGTCGAAGCGCGGCCAGCGCGTGCTGCTTTTCGCCACCGCAAGCGATGCCGCGTGAGTGTCAAAATGGGCTCGATGCAGACATTCTCTACGCAGGAAAACCAAACTCTCAACTGAGCCAAGGCCATTGAAATTCAATGTTTTCTCATGTTCGACGGGCAGTATCTGGCGATCCCGGGAGGACTCGAACCCCCAACATCCTGATTAGAAGTCAGGCGCTCTATCCAGTTGAGCTACGGGACCGTGGCCCTGTGCTATCTGTCTCGGGCTCATTATGCAAAGGGCGGACGCGTTTTGTTGCCCATGTCGGTCGGGTGGCGGTCCTGGCCGCACCCTTTCTGCGTCCCGATGACATGCGGTAGCAGCCGGAACAGAGTCTGGGAGGAAGATATGAAGCTGAACGTTTATCTGGCCGGAGAAATCCATACGGATTGGCGCACCACGATCATCGAAGGGGCGCGACATCTGCCGGTGACCTTCACGGCCCCTGTGACGGACCATGCCGCCAGCGATGATTGCGGCGTGGCGATACTGGGGGCGGAGCCGAACAAAGTCTGGCACGATCGAAAGGGTGCGCAACTCAATGCCATTCGCACCCGCAAGGCGATCGCCGATGCCGATGTGGTCGTCGTGCGGTTCGGCGACAAGTACAAGCAGTGGAATGCGGCCTTCGATGCAGGTCAAGCCGCCGCGTTGGGTAAGGCTCTGATTATTCAGCATGCTCCCGAACACGGCCACGCACTGAAAGAAGTCAATGCGGCCGCATTGGCCGTCTGCGAAACGCCGGAACAGGTCGTCCAGATATTTGATTACATTTTGACAGAAACCTTGCCGAATTAATCGTTTGGTAACCGTCCAGGGGCCACCAAGTTCCCATGACAACCAAACTCGAAAATGTCGCCATGCTTATGGCGCTGATGTTCCTCACCAGTCAGTTGATCTGGGCGGTTCTTTAAAACCTAGCTTGGCCGGGGTGGTGTGTTCATCCCGACCTTCACAGCCTCGCGCCCCATGAACCGTTCCAGATAGGTATCGAGGGCGGGATAATCGCTCCAGCCGACGGCGTCTTTGGCTTCGTAGAAGTTCAGCGCGTTGAGCCAGGGGGCGATGGCGATATCGGCGACGGAATAGCCGCCTGCGATCCAGTCGCGGTCCTGGAGCTGTCCTGAGAGCACGCTGAGCAGACGTTTTGCCTCCGCCACATACCGTTCGCGTGGGCGTGGGTCTTCGATATCCTTGCCGGCGAATTTTACGAAGAAACCCAGTTGACCAAGCATGGGCCCAAGGCCGCCCATCTGCCACATGAGCCACTGGGTGATCTGCGCCTTTTCGGCGGCGTCGGCGCCCAGCAGCTGTCCGCTCTTCTCGCCGAGATAGAGCAAGATCGCCCCGCTTTCGAACAGACCGACCGGCTGTCCGCCGGGGCCATCAGGGTCGATGATTGCGGGAATTTTATTGTTGGGATTCAGACTGAGAAATTCCGGTGATTTCACGTCCGAGTCCGACAGCGTCACCAGATGCGCTTCGTAGGGCAGCCCGGTCTCTTCCAGCATGATCGACACCTTCACGCCATTTGGCGTCGGAAAGCTGAACAATTGCAGCTTGGTCGGATCCTTGGGTGTCCAGCGGGTGGTGATCGGGAAGGCGGAAAGATCGACCATAGACGGGCCTCCTAGGCATTGGTGAGCGGGAAGGAACATAAGGCGATACGGTGGAAACAAAACAGTCGACCCTGTGCGCGAATCGCGACATCACCTGTGCGTGGAGCCTTGAAAATATGGCTCACCGTGATCAGGACAGTGAGAGAGATCGAATATGTTGCAAGAATTCAAAGATTTCATCGCCAAGGGCAATGTCATGGACCTGGCGGTCGGGATCATCATCGGCGCGGCTTTTACCGCCATCGTCACGAGTTTGGTGGAAGATTTGATCAACCCGCTCATTGGTCTTGTCGTCGGTGGTTTGGATTTCAGCAGCCTGACCGTTGGTGTGGCCGATGCCCAATTCCGGTATGGGGCGTTCATCACAGCGATCATCAACTTCCTGATTATCGCATTTGTCGTGTTCATGTTGGTGAGAACGGTCAACAAGATCAAAGCGGCTGCTGAGCCGAAGGCCGAGGTCGAAGAGGAAGCCGAATCTGGGCCTTCGGAATTGGATGTTCTCATCGAAATCCGCGATAGCCTGAACAAGTCGGCCTAGGCGGCGAGCAAGCGTTGCGATGAGGCAGCGGTAGGGCGGCCAAACGAGCCGCCCTATGCCAGCACTTTGTCGACCGAAATTGATGGCAGACCGAGCGCTTCGCCCACGGCTGCATAGGTCAACTGGCCCGCATGGACATTCAGCCCGGCGGCCAAGTGCGGGTCCGCTTTACAGGCCGTTTTCCATCCGTGATCGGCCAGGGCGATGAGGAACGGGAGCGTCGCGTTCCCCAAGGCGAGGGTCGAGGTGCGCGCCACGGCACCGGGCATATTGGCGACGCAGTAATGCATGACCCCGTCCACCTCGTAGATCGGGTCTTCATGGGTCGTCGCCTTTGACGTTTCGAAACAGCCGCCTTGGTCGATGGCCACATCGACGATCGCGGCGCCGGTCTTCATTTCTGAAAGGTCGGCGCGGGAGACCAGCTTCGGGGCCGCGGCGCCCGGGATCAGGACGGCACCGATCACCATGTCGGCGCGTCGGATTTCATCGGCCACGTTGCCCGCGCTGGCGAAGCGGGTCCTGAACTGGGTTCCGAAGACGTCGTCGAGATAGCGCATTCTGGGGAGCGACCGGTCCAAGACGACGACATTGGCCCCCATTCCAGCGGCGATCCGGGCCGCATGGGTGCCGACGACGCCGCCGCCGATCACCGCGACATGGGCCGGGCCGACACCCGGCACGCCGCCCATCAGGACGCCGCGCCCGCCATTGGCCTTCTGTAGAGTCCAGGCGCCGACTTGGGGGGCGAGCCGACCCGCCACCTCGGACATGGGCGCGAGCAAGGGCAGCCCACCAGCCGGAGCCGTGACCGTTTCGTAGGCAATGCAGGTCGCGCCAGAGGCCAGAAGATCCTTGGTCTGATCGGGGTCCGGCGCCAGGTGGAGATAGGTGAAGAGAACCTGCCCCTCGCGAAGTCGGGCGCGCTCGACTGCCTGGGGTTCCTTGACCTTCACCACCAGATCGGCGCGGGCGAAGACCTCCTCGGCGGTGTCGACGATTTCTGCGCCAACGGCTTCGTATTCCCCGTCTTCGAAGCCGGAGCCGAGGCCCGCGGTGCGCTCCACGATCACCGAGTGGCCGTGGGCGACGGCTTCCAGAGCGGCGGCCGGTGTGAGACCAACGCGGAATTCCTGTGGTTTGATTTCCTTCGGACAGCCGATGAGCATGGGCCAACCTCCCGATTCTTTAGGTCAGATTAGGCTCGGCGGGGTGTCATGAAATCCCGTAGTCGTCCTGGTATGAAGGGATTTTTCGGGGTAGCATTGCGTCAGTAAGCAAATTAACAGGATTTTATCGCGTGACTGTTGAGTTAGACGCCATTGATACCCGCCTACTGGCGCTTATCCAGAAGGATGCCCGGCTCACGGCGACCCAGCTTTCCGAGAAGCTGAACCTGTCCCCCAGCGCCTGTCACCGCCGCCTGCAGCGGCTGGAACGGAACGGCACAATTCAAGGCACTGTCGCCTTGGTGGACGCCCGTGCCGTCGGCCGCCCGACCACCGTCTTCGTGGAGATCAGCCTGTCGACCCAGGCCGATGACGTGCTCGACGCGTTCGAGGCGGCCGTGGCTCGAATTCCAGACGTACTGGAATGCCATCTGATGACCGGGGCCTATGATTACCTGTTGAAGGTCGTGGCCCGCGACTCCGACGATTTCGCGCGCATCCACAGGGGGCATCTGGCGCGCATACCGGGTGTAGCGAAGCTGCAATCGTCCTTTGCTTTGAAGACGGTGTTCAAGACGACGGCGCTGCCGGTCTGATCCGATCCAGCCTCGCCTGATGCATGTGGGCCGTCAGGTCAGCCAAGTTAGGGCGATAAAGATGGCTCCACCGGCAAAGACCGCGGCGATCACGTCCCGGCGCCACACGCCCACCGCGATGGTGACGAAGGCGGCCGCTAGGCGCGCCGGGTCCGCGCCACCCTCTGGCCAGGCCAGGAGCGGCGCCACAAGACCGGGCAGCACCGCGACGCCCGTATAGCGCAAATGCCGTAGGACCCAGTCCGGCATGGCACGATCCCCGACGATGCCAAGGAAGATGAACCGAGTCATATAGGTGCCGAGGCCGAGCGCGCCGATGATCCACCAGACGCTGCTCATGACCGCCGCTCCATTTCGGCGCCCACGGCCATGGCGGCGATGGCGGCGACGATGAGGCCGAGGTTCCAGGGAATCCACCAGAGCAAGAGCGTGCCTGCTACGGACACGAAGGCCGCCGCCACATGGGCGCGGCTTTTTAGCATAGGGCCGATCAGCGCCAGGAAGGCCAGTGGTAGGGCGAAGTCCAGTTCCCACGTGTCGGGCATCTGCGCGCCGAGGACGGCGCCAACCCAGGTGGAACCGACCCAAACCGGAAAGACCGGGAGGGCCGTTCCCGCGAAATAGGCGACCTTTTCCGGCACCGACCAGGTTTGTTCCCGGTCATAGGTGGTTTGGGCCAGGGCGTAGGTCTGGTCCACCAGCATGTAGGCAATGGTCGCCCGCTGCCAGAACGGCGCAGCCCCCAGATGCGGAACCATGGCTGCGGAATACATGACCATTCGCAGGTTAACGGCCAAGGCGGAGAGCACCACGATTGCGGCGGGTACGCCGTCGGCCATCAATTGGATGGCGACGAATTGCGAAGCGCCCGCGATGACCAGCATGGTGAAGCCCATGACCTGGGCCAGGGGCAGGCCGGCTTCGGTCGCCAGCACACCGAAGAGCGCGCCGAATGGAGCGAGGATCACGACGAAGGGCAGGCCCTCGGCGACGCCACGCCAGAGCGGGGCGATTGGTCTGGCGGGCATGGGGGAACTCCGGTGGCTTTTGGCGTGGCGTAGCGGGCGGCGGCGGTCTGCTCAAGGTGTTGGGCTGGGCTGAGGTCACGTTTCTGGCCGGATTGATCCGATGCGGACCCGTGCTCGCTACGAGAGGGCCTTTTCAGCATTTGCCTGCATGCGACCAAGAAGGTCGAAGGCTTGGTCTCGTTCCTCCGCCGTGAAGCCGTCGAGCAGTGTGGCATTTATCCGTTCGTAGAAATCGGCCAGATGATCCAGGTCGCGGCCCTTATCGGTCACGGCGACGACCATGACCCGCCCATCGGTTTCGTGCCGCCGCCGGGTGACCAGGCCCCGATCCATCATCCGATCGATGATGCGGGATGTTGCGGGCAATCCGGTCCCGACCAAATCGGCGAGCGTGCCGACCGTCAGATCATCCTCGCGCCAGAGGCAGGACAAGATCACCCATTGGGGCAAGGACAAATCATAGGGATCGAGCATTTGCTGGCAGAGCGCGTTCAGCCGTCCGGTTGTGAAATTCAGGTGGCGGCCGATGGATTGCGGGGGCGAAAGTATTTTAGTTGCCATGTAAAATAATTTGTGATTTAGTTTACGTGTAAAATATCATTAGGGTGTGAGGCCCTTGGAGACAAGGCGCGTCTTTCGCGCCGCCGGACGGGGCCGCCGATCAGGAGGATGGGTGTGATGGCAAAGAAAGTTCTGATGGTGGGATGGCATCCGACCGTGGTAGATTATTCGAAATATCCCGGGCTGACCGCCGAAAAGCTTGAGGGCGCGGTGCGTGCCGATGAGGAGAAACTGAGCGGACAGGGCTATGACGCGTCCGTCGGGTTCATCTTCAGCGGAGAGACGGCGACCGACCAACTCACCGAGACGCTGAAGAAAAACAGTTACGACGTGGTCTTGATCGGGGCAGGCGTCCGCAAGGATGACGATCATTTCCTACTGTTCGAGCGGCTGGTGAATGTGATCCACGAATATGCGCCGACCGCGCGGATCGCCTTCAATACCGGGCCGATGGACTCGGATGCCGCCATTCAGCGGTGGGTCTGACAGTGTGGTTCGGCTCCGGACTGTGGGCCAGGTGTGTTTGCTGACACGGAGGCCGTCGGCGAGGACGGAACCTTCTTTGCCCTGATAATCCGCATCGCGGCAGGATCCGAGATCGCGGCGCAGGACAGGGCCGGCAATTGCGTAGCGTTGCGCCGCCCCGTTGCATCCGGCTCCGGCTGCGGTCACCAATGAGCGATGGCCACTGAGACCCCAGATACGCTGCGCGTCGCTCCCGACCCAGCCGACCCGGCGCTGACCAGACCGGTTACCGGCTGGGATGCTAGTGGCGCGCCGGTCCATCTGCGCGTGGTCGAGGAGCGCCCGCTGACCATCTATCTCAACAGTCGGGAAATCGTGACTGCGATGACCATCGGCGACCATCCGCGCTGGCTGGCTTTAGGGTTCCTGGCGAACCAGGGGATGGTGAGTGCGTCCGCCGACGTCACGGGCATCGATTTCGATGAGGAACTCGAAACCGTCGTCGTCCGCACGGCGGTCGAAACCGACCATGAGGCCAAACTGGCCCGGGCCACGCGCACATCGGGCTGCGCCGTGGGGACGGTCTTCGGCGATATGATGGAGGGGCTGGAGGGGCTGACGCTGCCACCGACGCCGCTGCGTGTGTCTGACCTGATGGCGCTGTCCCATGCCATCAACCGAACGCCCAGCCTGTACCTGGAAGCCGGCGCGATCCATGGGACCTGCCTGTGCCAGGGCCCCGATCCGCTGGCCTATTTCGAGGATGTGGGCCGCCACAACGCCGTCGACAAACTGGCGGGCTGGATGCGGGCGACAGGTATCGATCCGTCGGACAAGACGCTCTACACGACCGGTCGCCTGACGTCTGAGATGGTCATCAAGTGCTCTCTGATGGGCATTCCGTCCTTGGTATCGCGGTCCGGTTTCACCGCTTGGGGAGTAGAGATCGCGCGCCAAGTGGGCCTGACGCTGATCGGGCGATTGAAAGGGTCGCGGTTCATCTGCCTCAGCGGCGAAGATCGCGTTCAGTGGGATGGCCATGGGTGAACTTCGGTCGGCTAGGTTGGAGTTTGTCGGGGTCGCTGGCAATCCACGTGTTGGGCAATTCGAAGGCCACTCGTGCGCGGGGCTAGGGGAAGGTGCAGCCCATTGTCAGTCCTCATATCCTTGGCGGGCCAGGCCATGATCCAGCCCCATGCGGTCATCTTGGCCGGAGGCCAGGCCACCCGGATGGGCGGCGGAGATAAGGGTCTTCTGACGCTGAAAGGTCGCCCTTTGATCGCCCATGTGCTTGCCCGGCTTGCGCCCCAGGTCGATCGGATCGCAATCAACGCCAACGGTGATCCGGAAAGATGGGCGGATCTTGACCTGCCGGTTCTTCCCGATCCGCTGCCGGACTATCCGGGCCCACTGGCTGGCGTGCTGGCGGGACTAGACTGGGCGGCGTCGGTTGGCTGTCCGCATATTGTGACGGCTGCTGCTGACACCCCGTTTCTGCCGCCCGATCTGGTGCCGCGGTTGTTGCAAGCGGCCGGCCCCTCGGGGCTGGCGCTGGCCGCAACGAAGGAAGAGGGAGACCGGGTTTGGCCACAGCCAACCTTCGGTCTTTGGCCAACCCCCCTTCGGTTCGATCTGCGGGAGGCGTTGGATCATGGAACCCGCAAGATCCTGCATTGGGCCGATCAGCACGACCCCGGCGTGGCGGTGTTTCCGGAGGTGCATTTCTTTAATGTGAATACACCGGAGGATTTGGCGCGGGCAGAGGCCCTTCCGTGATCCCTCCTTCGTCTGAGAAGATGGCCCAAGTCTTTCGAGGGATTTGCCCCCCGGGGTCGGCCCGATGATCCTTATGGGAATCACCGGTCACAAGAATGTGGGGAAGACCACCTTGACGGAAAGTCTGGTGCGGCACCTGACCAGCAAGGGCTTGACTGTCAGCACTTTGAAACGAACGCATCACATGCTCGACTTGGAAACGGCTGGTACCGACAGTCACCGCCACCGCAAGGCAGGAGCTTATCAGACCCTCCTAGCCTCCGATGCGCGACTTACCCTGATGGAGGAAGGTCCGCGCGACCTGCAGACCTTGCTGACCCGTCTGTCCCCCTGTGACGTCGTCCTGGCTGAGGGGTGGAAAGACGGCCACCATGCCCGGATCGAAGTTTGGCGGCCGGAGACAGGCCAGCCGCCGCTCGCCAAATCGGACCCCACGTTCAAGGCGGTCGCTGCGACGGGGCCCTGTGACGTGACGGTCCCAATTCTCGATCTGGATGACATTTCGGCCATTGCAGACTTCATCTTGCGATCATGAGGTTCGATACGATCATCGCTGTTGATTGGTCCTCGGCCTCGTCACCCTCCCCGGCGAAACCGTCCAAGGACGCGATCTGGACTTGCGTGGACCGCGGCGGTGAGCAGCAGGTCGACTATCACCGCACCCGCGCCGCCGCCTTGGCGCATATCGATGCCGTTTTGGCCGAAGGTCATCGCACGCTTCTGGGTTTCGATTTCGCCATGGGCTACCCGCCCGGCCTTGCCGAAACGTTGGTCGGGCAACCGGATGCTTTGGCCGTTTGGGACTGGCTAGCTGACCGTATCGAGGATGCACCTGACAATAAGAACAACCGCTTCGCCGTGGCCGAGCGGATGAATCGGGCCTTTCCTGGCGTTGGGCCGTTCTGGGGTCGGCCGCGCAGCCATGATCACCCGGACCTGCCGGAGAAGGGCAGCAATCGCGCCGATCACGGCATTCCGGAGCACCGCAGCGTCGAGAGTTTCGTTCCGTCCGCGCAGTCGCCGCTGAAGCTGTTCACTACGGGTTCGGTCGGGGGGCAGTCTTTGGTTGGCATGGCGGCCCTGGCCAAATTGCGGGCGCGCCATCCGGGCCTTGCCATCTGGCCCCAGCAGACGGGCTTTACCGTTCCCGAGGCCCGCGTTGTTCTGACCGAGATTTATCCGAGCCTCTGGCCCCCGGCCCGGCATGACATCAAGGATGCGGGTCAGGTCATTGCGGCTGCCCGGGCCCTGCGTGCGTTGCCGGACAGTGTCTTTACGGCGCCTGCCGATTTGCCGGAGGCCCACCGCATTGCGCGAGAAGAGGGGTGGATCCTCGGGGTTCTTCCCCCGTCATCCTGTTTTGCGCTGCCCCCCGGGGCCACTTGGACGAAGGTCGCCGACGCGCTGGCAGCTTTGCGGGCCGCCACGCTCTGCGTGACGGGTACCGAGACGGTTCCGATCGGGGAGGCGGCCGGTCGCATTCTCGCGGCTGACCTTCCGTCGCGCCGGGCCAACCCGCCCAAGGCCAACGCGGCCGTGGATGGCTGGGGTTTCGCCCATGCCAGCGTGGCCGGGGGCTCGATTCCCATCGTCGAGGGCCGTTCTGCCGCCGGTGTTCCCTACGAGGGCCAAGTCCCGGCGGGCCATGCGATCCGTATCTTGACAGGGGCCGAGATCCCGGACGGCGTGGACACCGTCGCATTACAGGAAGACGCCACCGAGTTTGACGGTCATCTTCGGCTGTCTGCGATCCCGAAGCGCGGCGCCAACACGCGGCGGGCCGGTGAAGATGTCACCGAAGGCGCAGCGCTTCTGGCGCGAGGTACGATCCTGCGACCGACCGACTTGGCCTTGGCGGTCACGGGGGGCTACGGCGCGGTTCCGGTCCATCAAAGACTGTCCGTCGGCGTCCTATCGACCGGCGACGAGATCACAGCGGCCGGGTCGTTGGACGGCATCCCGGACGCGAACCGGCCCATGATTCTGGCGATGCTGGCCAGTTGGGGGTTGAGGGCTGTGGACCTGGGCCATGTGTCGGATACCGAGGAGGCGCTGATCGCAGCGCTCGATGGGGCGCAAGTCGATGCCATCATCACGTCGGGTGGCGCAAGCGACGGGGCGGAGGATCACCTGTCGCGCCTGATGAGGGCGCGAGGTGATGTTCAGCATTGGCGCATCGCGTTGAAGCCCGGTCGGCCGCTGATGCTAGGCCGGTGGGCGGGCAAGCAGGTCTTCGGTTTGCCCGGCAATCCGGTTGCCGCCTTTACCTGCATGGCTTTCTTCGCGCGACCCGCGTTGCTGCAAATGGCGGGTGCGGGCTGGCGAGAGCCGGACGCGATTACCGTGCCAGCCGCTTTTTCGAAGCGGAAGAAGGCCGGGCGGTCCGAGGTTCTGCGGGCGCGCTTGCGAGACGGTCGCGTGGAGGTTTTCCGATCCGAAGGATCGGGTCTGGTTACTGGGCTGAGTTGGGCCGAAGGTTTCGTCGAATTGCCCCATGACGCCATGGAGATCGAGCCCGGGACGCCGGTTCGCTA
>JBCDCS010000067.1:0-10480 GCA_039181205.1 Pseudomonadota bacterium | reverse complement strand
GCGTCGCCGGGCCGCGTATATCGAGCACGAGATGGGCTTCGGCGCCCGGGTTGAGGCGATCTTCGCGTCCGGGGTTCGGGGCGTCGGCAAGCCGGATCGGGGGTTTTCGGTCGGATCGCAGCAAAGCTCGACGACCTGGTCCCGAACGTCAAAGCCGCCCGCACCGCCGGATGGCGCGCCGTCCGAGCCCAAGGCGGCGATGCGGGACATCTGGTCGCGCGTCTGGCGGACCACTGGCTCCTCCTCGACCATTGAAGCCCGTCCTCCCGCGCCTAGTGTCCGAAACCGGAGGACGTCCATGCTGCTCACCGTGCGCGATGTCGAAAAATCCTTTGTGACCGTGGACGGGCCGCAGCCCGTTTTGCGGGGTGTCTCCTTCGATCTGGAGGCCGGCCAGACGCTCGCGCTGACGGGGGAAAGCGGCTCCGGCAAATCGACGCTTCTGCACCTGGTCGCTGGCCTCGATGCGGTGGATAGCGGGCAGATCGTCATCGACGGAACCGACTTGGCCACCCTTGGCGACACCGGCCGCGCCGCGCTCCGCCGGGGCACCGTTGGGCTCATCTTCCAGCAGTTCAATCTGATCCCGTCGCTCGATGTGGCGTCCAACCTCAGCTTCCACGCCCGTCTGTCCGGTTTGCCCACTCCCGACGTGGCCGACCTTGCAGCGCGCCTCGGCCTTTCCGATCACCTGACCCGGTACCCCGAACAGCTCTCCGGCGGCCAACAACAGCGCGTGGCCATCGGCCGGACCTTGGCGGCCCGTCCGAAGCTGGTCCTGGCGGACGAGCCCACGGGCAACCTCGACGAGGCCACCGGCGACGCGATGATGGGGCTCATGCGCGACATGGTCACCGAGACGGGGGCGGCCCTGCTCCTCGTGACCCATTCCGAGCGGTTGGCCGCCATGCTCGGTGCCCGCCTGCATCTGAGCGCGGGGCAGGTCGCCGCACCCGCACCGCTGGCCCGCACGGGGACCATGGGCGCATGACACGGTCCACGGGACCCAGACGATGCGGCTCCGTCGCGCGTCGGCAGGCAGGCCCATGACCCGGGCCGCGCTCCAAGCGCTCCTGTCCCATTGGCGCCGCCATCCGCTGCAGATGCTGACGCTGGTGATCGGGCTGGCCCTGGCCACCGGGCTCTGGATCGGGGTCCAGGCGATCAATGCCCAGGCCAGGGCCAGCTACGATCAGGCCGCCGCCACCCTTGACCAAGACAGCCTGCCGCGGATCACCGGCGATCTCACTTTGTCCGATTTCGTCCGGGCCAGGCGCGCCGGGCTGCAAGTGACGCCCGTGATCGATGAACGGCTGCCCCGGACGCGCCTGCGCCTCCTGGGCATCGATCCATTCACTGCGCCGCCATCGCCCGCCACGCCGACCCTGACCGGTGAGGGCGATCTGACCGCTTTCCTGACCGGCGATCTGATCTTCGTGGCCTCCGACGCCATCGATGCGCTGCCCGGAGGCCTGCCCGAGGCCCGTGTCCTGGATGATCTGGCGCCTGGAGTTGTCCTGGCGGATATCGCGACGGCCCAGGCGATCCGGGGAACCGATGCCCTGTCCCATATGCTGATCCTGGGTGACACGCCCACCGATCTGGAGACGATCTTGCCCGGGGCCGCCGTCGAGCCGCCCCAGACCGGCACCGATGTCGCCCGCCTGACCGACAGTTTCCACCTGAACCTGACGGCCTTCGGTCTTCTAGCCTTCGCTGTGGGCCTCTTCATCGTCCACGCCGCCATCGGACTCGCTTTCGAACAGCGCCGACCGCTGTTCCGAACCCTGCGCGCGCTGGGCCTATCCTCCCGGCGCCTGACCATCCTTCTGGCCGTCGAACTCACGGCCTTCACCCTCCTGGGCGGCACGCTCGGCATTGTCCTAGGCTACCTGGTCGCGGCGGCCCTGTTGCCTGGCGTAGCGGCCACTCTAGTGGGGCTCTACGGCGCCAGCGTGGCGGGCGGGCTGACTTTGTCGCCGCTCTGGTGGCTCAGCGGTTTCGCCATGTCTGGGATCGGCTTGGCGCTGGCGGGCGGGCAGAGCCTCTGGCAACTCGCCCGCCTGCCCGTCCTGGCGCCTGCCATGCCCCGCGCCTGGGCCCGCGCCAGGGCCGCGACCATCCGGCGCCAGGCGGTCGGGGGCCTGGCGCTGCTGCTGATCTCCGCCCTTTTCGCGATTTTCGGAGAGGGCCTGGCCGCCGGTTTCGCCTGCCTGGCGGCCTTGCTCGTCGGGGCCGCCCTGCTCCTGCCGCCGGTTCTCGTGGCCGCGCTCGACCTCGGCGCCCAGCGCGCCCGTGGCCCCATCGGCCAATGGCTCTGGGCGGATACCCGGCAACAAGTCCCTGGCCTCAGCCTGGCGTTGATGGCGCTCCTTCTCGCGCTCGCGGCCAATGTGGGCGTGGGCACCATGGTGGGCAGCTTCCGCACCACCTTCACCGGCTGGCTGGACCAGCGCTTGGCCTCCGAACTCTACCTCACCGCAAGCGATCAAGCCCAAGCCGCCGACCTGCTCGACGCGATAGACGGCCGGGTCGACGCGATCCTCCCCATCGTCTCGGCCGAGATCACGCTGCAGGGGGCGCCCGCCGAGGTCTACGGCGTGGCGGATCACCCGACGTACCGGGAAAATTGGCCCCTTCTGGACGCCCAGCCCGGGCTCTGGGAACAACTGGCCGCCGGCGAAGGCGTGTTGATCAACGAACAGGCCGCCCGCCGCTACGACCTCTGGCCTGGCGCCCAGGCCAATCTCGGCGACGCGGGCACCTGGAACGTCCTCGGCGTCTACTCCGACTACGGCAATCCACGCGGCCAGGCGATCCTGGGTCTGGCGGCCTTCGACGCTGCTTTTCCCGACGCGCCGCGCCTGCGATACGCGCTCCGCATCCCCAAAGACGCGGCCCCGGACTTGCAGGATGACCTGGCCGCCCGCTTCGACCTGTCGCCCCAGCAGATCGTGAACCAGGCCCAGATCAAGGCCTTCTCGCTTTCGGTCTTCGAACAGACCTTCGCCGTCACCGCGGCCCTGAATGTGCTCACGCTCGGCGTCGCGGCCTTCGCGCTCTGGGCGTCCCTGACGACGCTGGCAGGCATGCGCCTGCCGCAGATCGCTCCGGTCTGGGCGCTGGGTCTGACCCGCCGCCGCCTGGCTCTCGCCGATCTGGGCCGGGCACTGGCCCTGGCGGGCGCAACCGCCCTGTTGGCCGTGCCGGTCGGTGTCGTGCTCGCCTGGGTACTGCTCGCCGTCGTCAACGTTCAGGCTTTCGGCTGGCGCTTGCCGCTGCTCGTGGACCCGTCCGGCTGGGGTTGGCTCGGCCTTTGGGCTCTCGTCGCCGCAGGTCTGGCGGCGGCCTTCCCGGCCTGGCGGCTCTGGCGCCTGCCGCCCGCCCATCTTGTCCAGGTCTTCGCCCATGAACGGTAACACCGCCCTCCACCGACTGATCGGGGCCGTGGTCGCGGCAGTCCTCGCGGTCTTAAGCCCGAACGCCGTGCTCGCCCAGGGTGGTTTCGCAGGCCTGGGCCAGGGCGGCGAAGGCTTTGCCCTGCCCAAACCAAACCCCACCTTCGCCTTCCCCGAAGACCACGGCGCCCACCCCGATTACCGCATCGAATGGTGGTATCTGACCGCCACGCTAGAAGCCCAGGACGGCACACCCTATGGCATCCAATGGACACTCTTCCGCTCCGCGCTGACACCCGAGGGTCCCCAGGTCTGGATGGGCCATATGGGCGTGACCACGCCCGACACCCACCATTCCGGCGAACGCCTGGCCCGGGGCGGCATCGGCCAGGCGGGGGTGGAGCCCGCGCCATTCCAAGCCTGGATCGACGATTGGTCCATGACCGGCCCCGACCTGTCCAACCTGACCCTCACCGCCACCGGCCCCACCGCCTCCTACGACCTGGATTTCGCCGCCACCGGCCCCCTGGTCTTCCACGGCGACAACGGCTTTTCGGTCAAATCCGCCAGCGGCCAAGCCAGCTACTACTATACCCAGCCGTTCTACGAGGTTTCCGGCACGCTCCATTTGCCGGACGGCCCGGTGGAGGTCACCGGCCAAGGCTGGCTCGACCGGGAATGGTCATCCCAGCCCCTGGAAGACGATCAGGAAGGCTGGGACTGGTTCTCGCTCCACTTGGAAGACGGCCATAAGCTCATGGCCTTCCAGTTGCGCGGCGGCACACCCTACACCTATGCCTCTTGGATCACGCCCGACGGCACGCTGACCCCCTACCAAAACCAAGGCGTCACCCTGACCCCGCTCGCCACGGCCGACGTCGCCGACCGGGATGTCCCGGTCCGTTGGCGCCTGGAATTGCCCGACCGCGGCTTGGACGTGACTGTCGAGGCCGTGAACCCCGACAGCTGGCAATCCACGCTCTTCCCCTATTGGGAGGGTCCGGTCACCGCCACCGGCAGCCACCCGGCCAGGGGCTATCTGGAGATGACGGGATATGAATAGGATCGATCCCCGCACGGGTGGTCGGTGACGGTCATCCCCCGGGCTCGACCCGAACATCGGTGGGCGTCCGATGGCGCAGCCCCCCGCATCCCTTGACCCGGACGACCAAACCGGACCACCAAACCCAGCCCCTTCACCGCAAGTGAAAGATACCCCATGCCTGATCCCTGGCTGGACCTGACCAGCCTGCACGCCCATCTCTGGTCCCGCCTGGCGCAAGGCGCGACCCATGCGGAGGACCCATTTCGTATCGTCGCGCTGGCCACTGTCGGGGCAGACGGCCCCGAAGCCCGGATGGTCGCGCTTCGCGCCGCCGATGCTGCCGCACGGACGGTCGAACTCCATACCGATCTGCGCACCGCGAAGGTGGCGGCGCTCCGGAACGATCCCCGAGCCGCGCTGCTGCTCTGGGATGCCGCCACGCAGGAGCAGCTTCGCCTCACCCTCGACGTCACCATGATCCCGGCGGATGCCGCCCGCTGGAAGGCCATTCCGGACGGGTCCCGCCTGAACTACGGAACCGACCCTGCGCCCGGAACGCCGGTCGAAACGCCAACCGAGGTGACCCGTACACCCGACGTGGCGCGCCATGTCGCGATCCTCGGCCAGGTCCAGTCGATGGATGCCGTTTCGCTGGCCCATAGGCCCCACCGCCGGGCTCGGTTCGACCAAGACGGCGCCACTTGGATCGCACCCTGAACGCTTTTTTAACGCCCGATCCCCTATGCGTGGCGCAAAGGAGCACCGCGCGCGATGGGCGACAACGTCAGACCGATCATCATCAAAAAGAAGAAAGTGTCTGGCGGGCACGCCCACCACGGCGGCGCCTGGAAGGTCGCCTACGCGGATTTCGTGACCGCGATGATGGCGTTCTTCATGCTCATGTGGCTCTTGAACGCCACCACCGAAAAACAGCGTCGCGGCCTGGCTGATTATTTCAGCCCCACGGTGCCTGTTTCCAGCGAATCCTCCGGCGGTCAGGGCGCGCTTAGCGGGGAAAGCCTGATGGCCGACTCCCTGCAGGTTCAGGCCGGACGGGGTGGCCTGACCGATAGCGCCGTCCACGGAACCACCGAAGAGGAAGACGCGATCCTGGAAGCGCTGGAGGCGGCGGTGCTTGGCAAGGGCGGCGAAAGCCTCCTGGAAGAAGACGAACTCCGGCACGTCACCACCCGCATCACCGATGAAGGATTGGTGATCGAGCTTTTCGATCTGCCGGGTGCGCCGTTGTTTCGGGGCGCCGAACCCACCGCCCTGCTCCAAGATATCCTCTCCTCGATCGCGCCCCAGATCGACCCCTTGCCCAACGCGCTCGCACTCAATGCCTTCACCGCGTCGGCCCCGTTGGTCGTCGAACGGCCGGGGCTCTGGGAATTGTCGGCCGACCGCGTCCAGGCGCTGCGCGATGAACTGCCCAATGCCGGAATCGGCCAATATCGCGTGGCCCGCATAACCGGCCATGCGGATCGCCGACCCGCCAGCCGCGATCCCCTGTCCGAACGCAACGAACGGGTGGAAATCGTGGTCCTGCGCCCCGGCGCCGTTTGGCCATGAATCTTACGCTGGCATTAACGCAGTCGCGCGAAAGTCCGATGCGTTAGCGCGCCCTTAACTCCACGGAGGCCAAGGTCCCTCCGACCCGTCGGGCCGCGGAACGCGTCCCCTCCACATCATGAGAGCCAGAAGGACTGCTGATGACGATCTCCTCCTCCCTCAATGCGGGCGTGACAGGCCTGAACGTGAATGCCAGCAAACTGGCTACGATTTCCGACAACATCGCCAATTCGAACACCTTCGGCTACAAGCGCGCGGTTGCCGATTTCCACTCTCTCGTGCTCGACCAAAGCCCCGGCTCCTACGCCGCCGGCGGCGTCCGCGCCACTACCGGACGCCAGGTGGATGAGCGCGGGACCCTGATCAACACCACCAATCCCACCGATCTTTCCATCGGCGGTCGCGGTATGCTGCCCATCACGCCCGTCAGCGCCATCGGGTCGCTCACCGGAAACATACCGCTTCATATGACGACCACCGGGTCTTTCCGGGCCGATGCCGATGGTATTCTGCGGACCGATAGCGGTCAGGCCTTACTGGGTTGGCCCGCCAACCAGAACGGTGAAATCCCCAGCTTCCCGCGCGACACGATAGGCGGTCTGGAACCCATTCGCGTCAACGGAAACCAATTCGAAGGCGATGCAACCACCCAGATTTCCCTGGGCGTGAACCTGCCCGCCACGGCCACCGAAGCGGGCGCGCCCGGCACCGTGCGCGATCTGCCGGTGGAGTATTACGGCAATCTCGGTCAGGCCCAGAGCCTGAACATCACCTTCACCCCCACCGTGCCCGCAGCGGGTAATCCGGCGACCAATGAATGGACCATGGAAATCCGCGATGAAGCCCTAGGCGGGGCGGTGGTGGGGGAATTCACGCTGATCTTCGACGATTCCCGCGACAATGGCGGAACGATCTCCAGCATCACGCCTCTGTCGGCGGGGGGCTACGATCCGGCGACGGGGATGATCAGCATCGCCGCGCAATCCGGTCCGATCGATATTGAAGTCGGCCGCCCGCTAGAGCCGCGGGGCCTGTCGCAATTGTCCGACACCTTTGCCCCCCTGTCGATCACCAAAGATGGCTCGCCCGTGGGCAATCTGGTGTCGTTCGAGGTCGATAACACAGGTCGGCTCAGCGCGATCTACGATACCGGCTTCACCAAGGTGATTTACCAGATCCCGGTGGTCGATGTCCCCAATCCCAACGCTCTGCAGTCACTGGCCAATCAGGCCTATCAGGTCTCCATGGATTCTGGCGCGTTCTATCTTTGGGATGCCGGTGATGGTCCCGTGGGTGAAATGATCGGCTTTTCCCGTGAAGAAAGCGCCACGGATGTCGCCTCGGAACTGACCCAATTGATCCAAACGCAGCGTGCTTACAATTCCAACGCCAAGGTCATCCAGACCGTGGACGAGATGTTGCAGGAAACCACCAACATCAAGCGCTGATCCCGCCCTGACCGGAGATTGTCATGAGCCTGTCCTCTGCCCTCAACACCGCCGTGGCGGCCCTCACGCTGACCTCCAAACGGGCCGAGACCGTGGCCAACAACGTCGCCAATGCGGACCGGCCGGGCTACGCACGCCGGTCCATCCTCTCCGCATCGCCGGGCAACGGTCTGCCGCCGACCCGGACCTTCGTGGAACGCGACGTCGATCCCCGCCTTGTCCAATTGCGCCGCGACGCCGAAGCCCGCGCCGGCCAGGCCTCGGTCGAAAGCGGCTTCCTGGTCGCCTTCGACGCGGCCATCGGGGACCCCGATCAAGCCGGATCCCTGCAGGATCGGCTGGCCGCGTTCGACGCTGCGATCCTGGCGGCGGGCGCCAGTCCCGCCTCGGACTCGGCGCTGTCCCAAGTGGCCTATGCGGCGTCCGACGTGATCGACAAGCTCGACCGCCTGTCCAACCTGGTCCAGCAGGAGCGGCAAGCGGCCGATACCCGTATCGGCGACAGCGTCCGGCAACTCAATACCGACCTGGCCGAAATCGCCCGGCTGAACACAGATATCCTGCGGCAAGCCGCTGGTGATGGACCGACGGCGGACCTGATGGATCGGCGCACGGTGCTGATCGACCGGGTGTCAGAGCAGATCCCCGTCCGGATCCTGCCGCGTGATGGGGGCACCGTCGCGCTGGTCAGCCAGGGCGGACAGATCCTGCTGGACGGTCGGCCGGCGGAACTGGAATTCACGCCCCGGGCTCCGATCACGCCCGAGATGTCCTTCCCCACTCAACTCTCGGGGCTGACGATCAACGGCAATGCCCTGACCTCCCATGGCGACACCTCTTTGGTCGGCGGCGGAACGCTCTCGGCGCTCTTCGCTTTGCGCGACGACACCGCCCCCGCGGCCAATGCCCAACTCGACGGTTTGGCCCAGGAACTCGTCCACCGATTCTCCGATCCGGCCATCGACCCCACTCTGCCCGTGGGCGCACCCGGGCTCTTCACCGATCGGGGGGCGGCCCTTGCCAGCCCCGTCGCGCCCGGTTTGGCCAGCCGCCTTACCCTCAACGCCGCGATCGATCCGGGCGATCCCTCGACCCTCTGGCGCCTGCGCGACGGCCTGGGCGCACTCGTCCCCAGTTCCGGCGCGAGCGCCGGCGTGTTGGCCGGGTTTGCCGATGCCTTCCATGACCCCGGGCTTCCGGTTTCACCGGCTGTGCCACAGGTGCCCGGTGGTCTCGTCCAGATCGCATCGGCCCTGAAATCCGCGATCTCCGTGGATCGCGTCCGAAGCGAAGCCCTCGCCGACAGCACCCGGGCGGAAGCCCAGAACCGGCTCGACCTCCGCGATGGCGGCGGCGTGGATATCGACGCCGAGATGCAGCGCCTGCTGCGGGTCGAACAGGCCTATGCCGCCAATGCCCGCTTGGTTCAGGCCGCGGGCGAAATGATGGATCGGTTGACGGAGCTTTGAGATGATCACCAATGGACAGTTCATCGGCGCGCTCACCCCGCGGGATTATGCCGCCGATACCCGAACCCGGATCGAAACGCTCTCCCGGGAACTCGCATCGGATCGACTCTCCGATCTCGGGACCGCCTTGCGCAGCGATTTTTCCCGCATCTCCGTGGCGGCGCACGATCTGCGCACCTATCAGGCCCGCTCCGCGAACCTATCCCAAGCCACGGCCTGGGGCGCCGGTCTCCAGACGGCGCTCGACGGAATGGCAGGGGATCTCAGGCGCGTCTTCGATGCCGCGCCCCTCACCTTGAGCGAGGGCAGCGCGCCGGATCTGTCCGCCTTGGCGGAGGTCGGCGCGGGCGCGTTTACCGACATCGTCTCGCGGCTCGACACCAGCCTAGGCGGCCGCGGTCTCTTCATCGGTGGGTTGCCCACCCCGAGCCCGTTGCCGGACGCGGGTACCATGATGACCGATCTGTCCGCCCTGGCCGCGGCTGCCCCAGACGTGACCGCCCTGATCGATGCGGTGGACGGATACTTCGCGACCGGCGGACCCTATGACCTGGCCGTGACCAGCTTACCGCCCAATCCCGTGACATTCCCGTTCGGCCCGGATCAAGCGGCCCGTTTCCCGGCCTCGGCCGCAGCGCCTGAAATTCGCGACGCCCTCCGGCACGCCGCCTTGGCGGCCGTCCTGCCGGAGGCGGGCTTTCCCATGGATGCCACGGATCGGGGCGTGCTCAAGGCGCAGCTTGTCGAGGGGTTGGCCGACGGTCTCTCCGGCTTGGCTCGGCTCCAGGGCCGGATCGGCGCCATCGAAGCCCGCGTGGCCAGTCTAACGGAAAGCGCCGATGCCAACCGCGCGCGACAGGAAACGGCCCTTGCCGACGCCATCGCCCCCGATCAGTTTGAAACCGCGACCCGTCTCCAGGCGGAAATGTCCCGATTGGAGACGACCTATGCGATCACTGCCCGCCGGTCGCAGCTCCGCTTGACGGATTATATCCGATGATCGGCCGTCTTCTCTTCGCCGGGCTCTGCGCGCTCATCACCGGTATGGCCAGTGCCCAGTCCATCCGGATCAAGGATTTGGTGGAATTCGATGGGGTCCGGGGGAACGATCTTCTGGGCTACGGCTTGGTTGTGGGTCTCAACGGCACCGGGGACGGCCTGCGCAACGCCCCCTTCACCGAAGAAATCATGACCTCCGTCCTCGAACGGCTGGGCGTCAACGTCACCGGAGAACAGTTCCGTCCCAACAACGTCGCCGCTGTCATCGTGACCGCCACGCTGCCGCCCTTCGCCCGCGCGGGCGGTCGGATCGATGTCACCGTCTCGGCCATCGGCGATGCCGACAGCCTTCTGGGCGGCACCCTGGTGATGACGCCGCTGACGGCCGCCGATGGCGAAATCTACGCCGTGGCCCAGGGCACGGTCGTCTCCGGCGGTGTGTCCGCGGCAGGGGAGGCCGCCACGGTGATCGAGGGCGTGCCCACCGCCGGCGTCGTCCCCGCCGGCGCCAGGGTCGAGCGGGAGGTCGATTTCGATTTCACTGCCATG